>JAFXDF010000058.1 GCA_017521295.1 Clostridia bacterium
ACAACGTTTCCCAAAGCTACGTAAAAGCGGCACAGTGGTTCGAACGAGCTGCACAGGACGGAAACCAATACGCCCAATACATGCTCGGCAAAGTGTATCTTATGGGACAGGGTGTGGAGTACGATAGAGACAGGGGTATCCACTGGCTGACCAAATCTGCATACCAGGGCAATGCCTATGCCGATGCGCTCCTGAACAGACAGAACAACAATCTGCCGCCCAACGTATTCCTGGGCATCACCAGACTGCTCCATCACATGGGACGGATTTTCCAGGACAACTCTCTTCCGCAATCCAGACCCGGTGGTATTCAGATCGACCGTAAGCGGCTGAAAGAACTTCAGAGAAAGCGTATCGCACTCGGTCACAAGGTAGATGACCATGAGTATAGCGGTCCAACCATGTCCATGTGAGGTTATGCCTACAATTTGTTACAAACCTCATTGTTGCTTTCGTAGAATTTTCAGATTTGGCTCTTCTTTCATTAGCTTTCTGTCCGTGTTTCCGCTATTGTGTGTTTGCAAAAAATACAGAAACGGAGGAAACGACGATGACAAAGCAACTTCCGGTGAAGCAGTGCCAGTACTGCGGTGGTACAGATATCGGCATCGGCTGGCAGCACGGCGAAGCACTGGTGACTTTCAAGAAGCACGGCATGTTTGGCAACCGCCTGCAATACCTGATCTGCCGCAGATGCGGCGCCGTGCTGTACCAGTGCGTGGCCGAGCCTCATAAGTTCCCGTCCGTTCGGTAAGGAGCAAGGCCATGTACGACTATATGAAATCTTTGCAGCAGCAGTTCGAAAGCAAGCCCGAATACATCCAAGACCTCAAAACCGAGGTCAATCAGACACACAAAGAGCTCTCTGCCCGTCTGGAGAAGGAGGACAGACGGCTCCTGCTGAAGCTGGTGGACTTGGAGGATGCCCTCCGATGTGAGGCCACCCTCCACAGCTTTGTCAGTGGATACCGCCTCGCTTGCGGTATTCACCGAGAGCTGTCGGAAGAACAATACGACTTCGACAGAGAGGAATGAGCCATCGCAACAGATGGACGGCCATAATCAAAGATAAGGAGGAATGAAATGGCAAAACGCAGAGCAAACGGAGAAGGCAGTATCCGCAAGCGCTCCGACGGAAGATGGGAGGCTCGTTATACAGCGGGCTATGATCCCAAGACGGGAAAACGCATCATCAAAAATGCTCTTGCCAAAACACAGGCTGAGGCAAAAGAGAAACTCCGGAAGGGTCTGGATGAAGTTCGTGAACTGGATATTATTCGGTCAGACGATTACACAGTCGGTGAATGGGTAAAAACCTGGTTCGAGCTTTATGCCAAGCCGAATATCCGTCCCAATACGGCGGATTACTATCAGCGCTTCATCAACTGTCACATTATCCCTAACATTGGTCACATAAAGCTGAACAAACTGAATACTCGAGACATCCAGAAACTCTATAATGACATGAAAGACCACGGCAGGGTGCGGGAAGCACAGAAAGCAAAGAATCCCGGCCTGAGCAGCTCTTATGTGCGCGGCCTTCACATGATGCTTCACAACTGTTTGGATCGTGCCAGACGGGAACGATTGATCATGAGAAATCCTACCGAGGATTGCATCGTCCCCAAAACAGAAAAGCAAGAAATGAAGATCCTCCATCCGGAAGATATCAGCGCATATCTCAAGGCGGCAGAAGCCCGTAGCGTACTTCCTATGTTCTTTCTGGAATTGACCAGCGGCCTGCGCAAGGGTGAACTGGTGGCCCTGCTCTGGAGTGATCTGGATGTGGAGCGCAGAACGCTGTCTGTGTCCAAGCAAGTGGTACGCGCGGAGGGCAGAGAATTGAAGGTGACACGCCCAAAGACGGCAACGTCTATCCGAAAAATCTCCATACCGAAGGAAGCTGTAGAATTACTGACGCAGGAGCATGAGAAGCATCCCGACAACCCCTATATGTTCCCATCGCCCAGGAACGGGGAAATGTGGCATCCCGATTCGGTTGTAAAGCTCCACGAAAAAATCTTGAAGGATGCAGGGCTGGAACACATTCGGTTCCATGACCTCAGACATACATTCGCGACCCTGGCGCTTCAAAACGGTGTGGATGTGAAAACGGTATCCTGCATGCTGGGGCATTATGACGCAGGCTTCACGCTGAGTACTTACGCCCATGCCACTAACAAGATGCAAGAAGAGGCCGCTGAAAGAATGGGGAACTTCATGACACAGGTCATGTAAAGAACACACCGCAGAATCGTGAAAGCACCGGAAAACCTCCGGTGCTTTCTGCTTTTATTTCCCGTGTGGGTCAAACGTGGGTCAGGAGTTTCCAAAAGGTTCATTTAGCAAAGAAAAACACCCCGAAAACCGCAGTTTTCGGGGTGTTTTGGAGCTGGTGACGTGACTTGAACACGCGACCTGCTGATTACGAATCAGCTGCACTACCGACTGTGCTACACCAGCATGGGACTTGCTGTGCCAAAGAAATTCTCGCTGTGCATAGCTGCACTACGGGCGGCCAAGAGCCGCTGCGCGGTTGCCGCCCGCACGCCCTCTGCGGAGGGTGTACCGACTGTGCTACACCAGCAAAAAAATATGGGCGATAGGATATCGCCCATATAGTATACTGTATTTTCGGGAAAAAAGCAAGATTTATTTGGAAAGGGCTCTGCGGAACTTTCCGAGGGTCTCGGGGATGGTTTCGGGCTTGAGCTGCTGGACATCAAACTTATGCAGTTTGAAAATCAGCTGCATGGTGGGACCGGCCAGCAGAACGGTGATGATGGTGCCCACGCCCACAGAACCGCCCAGGGCCCAGCCAGTGAGGAAGGCGCAGCATTCCATGCCCAGACGGATCATACCCACGGGGATCTTGGTGACCCGGCGGGAGATGGCCACCATGAGGCTGTCGCGGGGACCGTTGCCCAGTCGGGCGGACATATAAATATACATGCCGTAGCTGCAGGGGATGAGTGCCAGAACGGTGAGGATAAAGCGGATGCCGAAATCCTCGGTCATGGGCAGACCGCGCCAATCGGGCAGCAGGGCAAAGCCGGGAAACATATCGCCGGTGCAGAAGTCCACGATGTTGCCGCACAGGGCAATGTTGATAAAGGTGCCGAAGCCCAGACGCTCCTTGCACACCAGGTCGATGATGAGGACCAGCAGGCCGATGGCGATGTTGGCACGGCCAAAGGTGATCAGGTCAGCGCCGTTGGCCAGCTTGATGTTGAACATGCCCTGGAAGAACTTTGCGGTACCGTCGTTGAGCACGTCCCAGGGACCCAGACCCAGATCGGCCACCAGACCCATGGCGGAGCCGAAGCTCATGATGGCAAGACCTAGAACCAGGGTGCCGAACTGCTTGAGAATTTCTTTCATAATAAGAGCCTCCTGTTGGAGAAACAATTTTTACCACTCATCATATTAGCACAGCCTGTTTTTTCCGTCAATAAAAAAAGTTCATGGATTTTTCGCCGGAATGAAAATTTTCTCTTGACTTTTTCACCCTGAATGTGTAATATCTATATGTTATCCTTGTCTGCGCTATGAGCGCAGGCCAAATGTCCAAAAGGAGGTGCAAAGAGATGCCCAAAATTACCGGTAAGTACGAGACCATCTTCATCGTCAACGCCACTCTGACCGAGGAGGCCATCAAGGGCCTGGTGGAGAAGTTCACCAACCTGATCGCTGCCAACGGTGAGATCGCTAAGGTTGAAGAGTGGGGCAAGCGCCGCATGGCTTACGCCATCGACGATATGCCCGAGGGTTACTACACCCTGGTCGAGTTTGATTCCAAGCCCGACTTCCCCGCTGAGCTGGACCGCGTGTACAAGATCACCGACGGTATCATCCGCTCTATCATCGTTGCGAAGGAATAAGAGGAGGTTGCAGCTATGCTGAACAAAGCCATCCTCATGGGCCGGCTGGTTGCCGATCCCGAACTTCGCCGAACCCCCAATAACAATTCCGTAACATCTTTTACCCTTGCCGTCAACCGCAGCTTCACCCGCCAGGGTGAGCAGCCTCAGACCGACTTTATCGATATCGTCGCCTGGGGCAAGACCGCTGAGTTTGTCAGCCGGTACTTCGTCAAGGGCCAGCAAGTTGCCGTGGCCGGTCGTATCCAGACCAGAACCTGGGAAGACAAGCAGGGCAACAAGCGCAAATCTGTGGAAGTCGTCGCTGAAGAAGTACATTTTGCCGAGCCCAAGCGTGACAGCCAGCCCCGGAACGATCTGCCTCAGGGCGGTTTCGATCCCATGGCCGGTCTGGGCGGAAACGCCTTTGCCGCGTTGCCCGGCGATGACAACGACCTCCCGTTCTAACCTGATTCAAGGAGGAAACGATCATGGAAAACAGACCCGAGCGTCCCGCCCGCGACAATCGTCGTCGCCGGAAGGTTTGCCAGTTCTGCGTGGATAAAGTCGCCTATATCGACTTCAAGGATACCGCCAAGCTGCGGAAGTACACTTCCGATCGCGGCAAGATCCTGCCCCGCCGTATGACCGGCACTTGCGCCATGCATCAGCGTCAGCTGACCGTGGCCATCAAGCGTGCCCGTCATATCGCTCTGCTGCCCTACACCGCAGACTGATAAAACAAACACAAACGCACCCCGAACGGGGTGCGTTTTTTGTTTTATCCCAGCAGTTTTTTCATGTATTCCTCGGTGGTCAGCCGCCCGTCCCGGTTGAAACGGCCCAGGGAGAACAGGCTGTCGGGGTCGCCGCTTGTGACTGC
>JAFXDF010000059.1 GCA_017521295.1 Clostridia bacterium
GAGGACGCCCGCAAGCTGAAGAGCGGCGACAGCGTTCTGCTGTCCGGCGTGATCTACACCGCCCGTGACGCCGCCCACAAGCGCCTGTGCGAGCTGGTTGCCGAAGGCAAGGAACTGCCTCTGGACGTGAAGGACGCCATCATCTATTTCGTTGGCCCCACCCCCGCCAAGCCCGGCCAGGCCATCGGCTCTGCCGGCCCCACCACCGCCTACCGTATGGACGCCTACTCCCCCACCCTGATCCGTGAGGGCCTCACCGGCATGATCGGCAAGGGCAAGCGCGGCCCCGAGGTCATCGACGCCATGAAGGAGTGCGGCTGTGTCTATTTCGGCGCCATCGGCGGCGCCGGCGCGCTGCTGTCCAGCTGCGTCAAGAAGGCCGAGATCATCGCTTACGAGGATCTGGGCGCCGAGGCCATCCGCCGTCTGGAGATCGAGGATCTGCCCGTCACCGTTATCATCGACGCCGAGGGCAACAATCTGTACGAGACCGGCCGGAAGGCTTATCTGGAAACCGTCAAGTAACTGAAAACCCTTGCAGGAGCGGCCTTCGGGCCGCTCCTTTCCGTTTTTTGGGATTGTATACAGGTATATGTTTATACATTGTAACTTTTCATCGCTTTTTGCGCCGTAATTCGCAAAAACCCCTTGATTCTCTGTCGTTTTTTGGTGAGTTTACCCTTGACGGAGTGGGGGGTTAACTGTATATTATAGGTATGTATGTTTAAGCTGATATCTCTGTGCAAACAGGGAAATCAGAACCAAATTTTGATCGAGGTGCAACATGGAAAAAAAGAAACTGGTAATCGGCGTTATCGGCGCCGACGTCCACGCGGTTGGCATCCAGATCCTGTACCACGCCTTTTCTGACGCCGGGTTCGACGTTACCAACCTGGGTGTCATGGTGTCTCAGGAGGAGTACATCGCCGCCGCTATCGAAACCAAGGCTGACGCGATCGTCATCTCTTCTCTGTACGGTCAGGGCGAGCTGGACTGCCGCGGCATGCGTGAAAAGTGCGATGAGGCCGGTCTGAAGGGCATCCTGCTCTATGTCGGCGGCAACATCGTTATCGGCAAGCAGGACTTCAACGAGGTTGAGAAGCGCTTCAAGGCCATGGGCTTTGACCGTGCCTTCGGCCCCGGTACCGCTCCCGAGACCACTATCGCCGCTCTGAAGGAAGACCTGGGCGTCGAGGCTTGATCCAATGCGCCCCGTATTGTTGATCGACTTCGGCAGCACCTATACCAAGGTGACCGCCGTTGATACCGAAAGTGAGACTCTGCTGGGCACTGCCGCTTCCTTTACGACGATCCAGACCGACATCAACGACGGTCTGAACAACGCACTGGCTATGCTGGAGGAAAAGACCGGCAAGCTGGACTTCGCGGCCCGTTACGCCTGCTCTTCCGCGGCCGGCGGTCTGCGGATGATCGCCTCCGGCCTGGTGCCTGAGCTGACTGCCGAGGCAGCCAAACAGGCCGCCCTGGGTGCCGGTGCGAAAATCGCAAAGATCTATTCCTATGACCTGACCGAGGACGACGTGGAGGAGATCGACGCTTTAAAGCCCGATATCTTCCTGCTGGTCGGCGGCACCGACGGCGGCAACACCGCCACCATTTTGAACAACGCCAAAATGGTCGCCACCTGCAAAACCGACTTCCCCGTGGTCATCGCCGGCAACCGCTCGGCCGCCCGTCAGTGCCAGCGGTATCTGGAGGGTCGTGAGACCTTTGTCTGCGAAAATGTCATGCCCAAGTTCGGACAGCTGAACATCGAGCCTGCCCAGTCCCAGATCCGGGAACTGTTCCTGCGGCGCATCATCCAGGCCAAGGGCCTGTCCCGCGCCTCTGAGCTGATCTCCGGTATCATGATGCCCACCCCCTCCGCCATGATGCGCGCCATGCAGCTTCTGGCCGAAGGCACCGGTGAGGAAGCAGGCATCGGCGAGCTGCTGGCCCTGGACGTGGGCGGCGCCACCACCGACGTGTATTCCATTGCCGACGGTATGCCCCAGGACGCCCAGACGGTGTACAAGGGCCTGCCCGAGCCTTATGTGAAGCGCACGGTGGAAGGCGACATCGGTATGCGCTACAGCATCCACGGCATCGTGGAGGCTGCCGGCGGCATCGACCGCATCTCCCGCCTCTCCGGTATCGAGGCCGAAAAGGCCCAGGCCATGGTGGATCACCTGTCGGAGCACACCGACGAGGTGCCCTCCAACGAGGAGTGGGAAAAGCTGGACTTTGCCCTGGCTGCCATGGCCTGCGAGACGGCAGCACGCCGTCACTCGGGCAGCACCGAGGAAGCCTATACCATGGCCGGAAAGGTGTTTGTCCAGACCGGCAAGGATCTCCGCCCTGTGCGGCAGATCATCGTCACCGGCGGCAGCCTGATCCATACCAAGCGCACCGGTGAGATCGCATCCCACGCGCTGTTTGACCCCGCGGAGCCCATGTCCCTGCGGCCCATGAAGGCCCAGGTCCTGGTCGACCGCAGCTATATCCTGGCAGCCATGGGCCTGCTGGCCGAGTACGAGCCCCAGGTCGCGCTGCACATCATGAAAAAGGAGCTGATCCCAGATGGATATCAAGAATAAGAAGATCTCCGAGGGCGAATTCCACGCACTGCGTGAAGAAATTCTGACCCAGTGGCCCACCGGTAAGGATGTCAACCTGCAGGAAGCCATCGATTACCACAAGGCTATGCCCGAATACCGCGACTTCTCCAAGAAGCTGATCAACGCCAAGAAGAACGGCGATACCCTGATCCAGCCCCGCGCCGGTGTTGCTCTGGTCAACGAGCACATCGAGCTGCTGACCTACCTGCAGGACAAGGGCGAAGCTGACCTGCTGCCCACCACCATCGACTCCTACACCCGTCAGAACCGCTACGCCGAAGGCGAAATCGGTATCCAGGAGTCCATGAAGGCCGGCCGTTCCATGCTGAACGGCTTCCCCGCCGTTAACCACGGTGTGGCTGCCTGCCGTCGTGTTGTCGAGGCCCTGCACACTCCCGTTCAGGTCCGTCACGGCACCCCCGACGCCCGTCTGCTGACCGAGATCACCTATGCCGGTGGTTTCACCTCTTACGAGGGCGGCGGTATTTCCTACAACCTGCCCTACGCCAAGAACGTTCCCATGGAGAAGACCATCCGCGACTGGCAGTACGTTGACCGTCTGACCGGTCTGTACGAGGAAGCCGGCGTCTCCATCAACCGTGAGCCCTACGGCCCCCTGACCGGCACTCTGGTGCCCGCCTGCGTGTCTCACGCTGTCGCTATCATCGAGGCTCTGCTGGCCGCTGAGCAGGGCGTCAAGAACATCACCGTGGGCTACGGCCAGTGCGGTAACCTGGTTCAGGACGTGGCCGCTATCCGCACCCTGGAAGAGCTGACCGACGAGTACCTGAAGAAGAACGGCTATGACGACGTTTGCGTCACCACCGTCTTCCATCAGTGGATGGGCGGCTTCCCCGCCGACGAGGCCAAGGCCTTCGGTGTTATCTCCTGGGGTTCCGCTACCGCCGCTCTGAGCAAGGCCACCAAGGTCATCGTCAAGACTCCTCACGAGGCTGCCGGTATCCCCACCATGGAAGCCAACGCCCAGGGTCTGCGCGCCACCAAGCAGGTCATCAACATGCTGCATGACCAGGTCTGCACCGCTGCCAACCTGGAGCAGGAGAAGGAGATCATCCGTCAGGAGACCCGCTGCATCGTGGACAAGTGCTTCGAGCTGGGCCAGGGCGACATCGCCGTCGGTACCGTCCGTGCCGTTCAGGCCGGTGTCCTGGACATCCCCTTCGCTCCCTCCCGCTTCAACGCCGGCAAGATGCTGCCCGCCCGCGACAACGACGGCGCCATCCGTATCCTGGAAGTGGGCAACCTGCCCTTCACCAAGGAGCTGATCGACTTCCATCGTGAGAAGATCGAAGAGCGCGGCAAGGCCGAAGGCCGCAAGCCCGCCTTCCAGATGGTCATCGACGACGTTTACGCCATCTCCAAGGGCCGCCTGGTTGGCCGCCCCAAGAAGTAAGCGATACTTCTTACCTTAGTTTTCCGGGGGAAAGCGGGCACCGTCTCGCTTTCCCCTGAAATTTTATAATCATTCATTGAAAGGATGTAGATTCCAATGAAAATCGTAGATCTGGTTTGCTCTGCCGGCCGTACCGGCTTCTATTTCGATGACCAGCGCGCCATCAAGGGCGGCGCCGGCCACGACGGCATCTTCTATGTTGGCGCTCCTGTGACCGAGGGCTTCACCGCTGTCCGTCAGGCCGGCGAGTCCATCTCCGTCATGCTGGTTCTGGAAGACGGTCAGGTCGCTTACGGCGACTGCGCCGCTGTCCAGTACTCCGGTGCCGGCGGCCGTGATCCCCTGTTCCTGGCCAAGGACTTCATCCCCCTGATCGAAGAGCACATCAAGCCCCAGCTGGTCGGCAAGGAAGCCAACGACTTCCGCGGCCTGTGCGCTATGATGGAAGCTATCCAGGTTGACGGCAAGCGTCTGCACACCGCCATCCGTTACGGCGTTTCCCAGGCCATCCTGGATGCCGTTGCCAAGGCTACCGGCCGTCTGATGTGCGAAGTCGTCGCTGACGAGTACGGCTGCACCGTTTCCGACAAGCCCCTGAACATCTTCACCCAGTCCGGTGACGATCGTTACAGCAACGCCGACAAGATGATCATCAAGGGCGCTCAGGTTCTGCCCCACGCTCTGATCAACAATGTCGAGGAGAAGCTGGGCAAGAACGGCGAGAAGCTGGCTGAGTATGTCGCTTGGCTGCGTGACCGTATCCTGTCCATGCGTCTGGATCCCAACTACAACCCCGTCATCCACATCGACGTTTACGGCACCATCGGCGCTGCCATGGGCAACCATGAGTACAAGAAGATGGCCGACTACATCGAGGAGCTGGGCAAGATCGCCAAGCCCCTGCATCTGCGCATCGAAGGCCCCATGGACTGCGACTCCACCCGTGAGGAGCAGATCGAGGCTCTGTCCGCTCTGACTGCTGAGCTGGATGCCCGCGGCTGCGACGTCGAGCTGGTTGCCGACGAGTGGTGCAACACTCTGGAGGACATCAAGCTGTTCGCCGACAAGAAGGCTGGCCACATGGTCCAGATCAAGACTCCCGACCTGGGCGGCGTGAACAACACCATCGAGGC
>JAFXDF010000060.1 GCA_017521295.1 Clostridia bacterium
CGGGTGGCAGCCGACACCCAGGAAATTCGGTTGTACTGTGCCATGAGACACCTCCTATTGGGCAGGATCGGAATAAAACAGAGTTTTTTGGGCGAGAAGATCGCCGCTTTGGTCAAAAACCGATAAATCCACCGTGATATATGCCGTACCCAGCGAAATCCGACGGTGATAATAGGCGTTCAGATTCCGATAAACGGCAAGATAAGGTTGGCGTGCCTCGGAAAGATACAGATCTTCAAAGGCCACCAGAAAACAGCCCTTTTCCCCCTTGCCCGTTCTGGCAGAAAAGGTCTTTGGGGGCAGGCCTTCGCCGCCAATGGTCATGGTTGCGGAGACACTTGCAGCCTCGGGACAGTATACTGTCATGGCGGGATAGCAGATCTCGTCATTTTCGATGTTGATCTGCCAGGGCAGGAGGGCGGCTGTCACCGGCTCCTCCAAGGGGATCGACACCGCCTGCCCGTAGGGCTGCCAAAAAAGGCCCTCCCGCTTGACTTCGGCTATGTGCAGCTGTCCTTTGGTACGGCTGACCGCGGGATAAAAGTGGGTGCCCCATTGGGTGTCGGGAAAAACATAAGTGCCGGTGAGAAATGTACCCTGCTCCAACAGCCCCACCTGTTCGGCCTTGCGCAGTGCGCCTTGGGGAGAAAGTCCGGGCGTGTCAGCCGTTAGCCACAGGCAAACTACCATGAAGGCCATCAGTGCCAGCCGCAGAAAAAGACGCAGTTCTTTGGACAGGCGATGCAGCTTATTTTTCATAGACCACACCTCCCGTCAGGTCGATAGGCAGGGTAAACTGTTGGCCGCTGCCCGTATATTCCAACTCCAGCTGTCCGTTTTCCGGGAAAAAGTCCAGATCGGCGATAAGATGTACCTGCCGCCGTCCGGGATAGGATACTGTATGCAGACTTTTCGCCATCCGTTGGGTGGTGCTCCATGTATGTCCCGCTGTGTCACGCAGAACAAACAAGGGCTGGGGAACCGCGTCCTCCTGCCAGAAAAAGCGAGGGGTGAACAGCAGGAAGATCTCCACCACGCAGGAGGAACTATCGGCGTTCCAGGCCGCCGTCACATAGCGGAAGGATACGGTATAGTCACCGGCCTGTGCCTGAACATCGGGGCAGACGGCAGCGCCCCATTGGACGGGGTCATAATCCGGTACCGCCTGTTCCAGGCGATGTTTCTCCGACTTTGCAGGGATATATTGCTTCATGTAGTTTCCCCAACCGGGAAATAACAGCGTGT
The DNA here is from genome assembly GCA_017521295.1 of Clostridia bacterium. Classification (GTDB taxonomy): domain Bacteria; phylum Bacillota; class Clostridia; order Oscillospirales; family Butyricicoccaceae; genus UBA4644. The sequence goes on from JAFXDF010000060.1 coordinate 1,246, forward strand.
TCCACACGGTCACCACTGCCAGCACACTGGCCGCCCACTTGGTTATCTGCAGCAGGCGGGTCAATATGGGCTGATGGGCCTTCCGCAGCAGCTTTGCCGTCTCTTCCGGGGCGCCCATGGCGGCGATGGCATGCCGCTCGGCCTCCTCCCGGGAAAAACCGGCGGCCAGCAGGGCCTCTTTATGGTCGAGGATATGATCCCAAAGCTCCTGCTGGGCGCTTTCCCGCTCCTTTTGGGAAACGATGCCCCTGACGGCCGCCATGGCCCAGGTTTTGGGGGTATATTGTGCCATGGGACACCTCCTTTCGGCCCTTAGGGGCGTTCCTCCCCGTAGTCAATAACAACTTTTTTGCACTGGGAGCAGTGATGTGCGAGGACTGTCCGGCTGCTTTGGTCGGGAATGTTGGTCAATGAGATACGTCCCGGAGCAAAGCAGGACAGCGCCGCCACGGGAAACTTTTTGGGCGTCCAATTCAGCCCGTCCCGACACTGGATGTAACCCAGGGCCATTTCTTCGCCGCAGAAAGGGCATTTCATGGCAGCCACCTTAACCCTGCGCCAGGCTGCGGCGCAGCACCTGCTCCACCGCGCCGGTGATCTTGCGGTATTCGGCTTCCTGGGCCTCCAGCACCCGGAGGCCCTTGGGGGTCAGCCGATAATATTTGCGGGATCTGCCGGTGGGGGCCTGGGCGGAGTAGCTTTCCAGGCTGCCCTCCCGCTCCAGCTGGTGCAGCACCGGGTAGAGGGTTCCCTCCTTCAGTTCAAAGACCCCCTCCGATCGCAGGGACAGCTGGGAGATCATTTCATAGCCGTACTTGTCTCCGTCCCGCAGCAGACTGAGCACCAACAAAGATGTGCTTCCTGCCAATCCGTTTTTTTCCATAGTGCATCCTCCTTTGAAATATACCTAGATGTTCTATGTATCAATCATACCTCGAACATCGAGGCTTGTCAAGGCAGGCCTCCCATGATATACTATTTTTGTAAAAACTATCTGAAAAGGGAGGTTTTCCTATGTCCGATATTCCCAAGAAAAAAGCCACCATTATGGGCAAAAGCAGGCTGCCGCTGTGCCTTGCGCTGACGGCTGCCTTTGCCGCCGTGTACTTCTATGTGGCCCTGCCGGCCATCAATCTCCACGACCCCAGCTTCTATTTCTTCTTCCTGCTGTGCGTGGCAGTGTTTTGCGTGCTGACCCTGATCACCGGCGGCTTCATCATCACCGAAGGAGAGGAGCCCAACCAGGCCTTCCGCACCATCTGGAAGCAGTGCAAATGGCCGCTGGTGGCCTGTGCCCTGCTGGTGGCAGTGCTGCTGGTGGGCTCGCTGGCGGGCAGCGTGGTATTCCGCAGCAAAGCCTATACCCAGCTTTTGCCCATGGAGACCGGAGATTTTGCCACCGACGTGGCCGAGATCTCCTTTGACAAGGTGCCCATGCTGGATAAGGATTCGGCAGCCCGTCTGGGCAGCCGTAAGCTGGGCGAGCTGGCTGACATGGTCTCCCAGTTTGAGGTGGGCGACAACTATTCCCAGATCAACTGGCAGGACACTCCCGTCCGGGTGGCCACCCTGCGCTACGGCGACCTGTTCAAGTGGTTCAACAACATGAAGGACGGCCTGCCGGCCTATGTGCGTGTGGATATGGTGGATCAGGCCGCCGAGGTGGTGCGTCTGGACCAGGGCATGAAATACACCACCTATGACCATTTCGGTCGCAATCTGTACCGCCTGCTGCGGTTCCGTCACCCCACCTGGCTGTTTGCTCAGCCCAATTTCGAGATCGACGAAGAGGGCCAGACCTGGTGGATCTGCCCCCGGGTGGTAAAGACCATCGGCCTGTTTGGCGGCACCGACATTGACGGTGCCGTGCTGGTGAACGCTATCACCGGCGAAAGCGAATATTATGCCGCCGCCGACATTCCCGACTGGGTGGACCGGGTCTATGCCGCCGAGCTGCTGATCCAGCAGTACAACTACTACGGCCAGTACCAGAACGGCTTCCTCAACTCCATGTTCGGCCAGAAGGGCTGTACCGTCACCACCGAGGGCTATAACTACATCGCCCTCAACGATGACGTGTACGTGTACACCGGCGTTACCAGTCTGGGCGGCGACGAGAGCAACATCGGCTTCATCCTGGTGAATCAACGTACCAAGGACGCCAAATACTATCCCTGCGCCGGCGCCGAGGAATACTCTGCCGAAGATTCCGCCGAGGGTGTGGTGCAGCATTTGGGTTATGACGCTACCTTCCCCCTGCTGCTGAACATCGACGGCCAGCCTACCTATTTCATGTCTCTGAAGGACAATGCAGGCCTGGTGAAGATGTACGCCATGGTCAACGTGCAGAACTATAACGTGGTGGCCACCGGCAGCAGCCTTCCCGAGTGCCAGAACAACTATTCCAAGCTGCTGCGGCAGGAGGGCCTCTCCCAGGAGGCCGAGACCGGTATTGACGGCGTCATCGACGAGATCCGCACGGCGGTCATCGACGGCAACAGCTGGTATTATTTCCGTCTGATCGGCGAGACCCATTTCTATGCCGTATCGGCCAGCCAGTGTGAGACCGCCATCATCCTGGATGTGGGCGACAAGGTCACCATCCTGGACGCCCAGACCGAGGGCGACATCCGCACCGCCGGATCCATCCGATGGAATTAAGAAAACTTCAGAGAAAATTCATGGATGGTTTGTTGTTTTCCGCATAAGAATATGGTAAGATAATATCGTGAAAGAATTCACATTTTCTGTGCGATTGAGAAAGGAACCTGCATGAATATTTTACTCTTCCTCACCCCCAAACAGGAAGTTACACTGTTGTATGAAGACTATACCATCGGCCAGGCGCTGCGTTCCATTGAGAACGGCGGCCACCCTGCCGTACCCATCATCCGCCGCACCGGCGAATATGTGGGCACCATCACAGTGGGTGACCTGTTGTGGTATATGCGGAACAATGACCTGACCTTTGCCGAGGCCGAACGGCTGCCCCTCAGAAACGTGCCTCACAGCCGTGACAACCGGCCGCTGCTGGCCTCCATGGATCTGACCGATCTGCTGGAAAACTCCATGGTGCAGAACTTCGCCCCCGTGGTGGACGACCGGGGTATGTTCATCGGCATCATCACCCGAAAGCGGGTGCTGAGCCATCTGTGCCAGGAAATGAAACTGCAGGCCTTTTTGAAACGGGCATAACAAAAAACCGGAGTCGAAAGACTCCGGTTTTTTCGTTGGTTCACATATGAGTAAACCCGCCACAGCGAGAGCCTCCCTCTGATGAGGGAGGTGGCATTTGCGAAGCAAATGACGGAGGGAGGGAACCTGCAAGAGGTGTTTCTCTCCTCCAGTCTCGCGCAAACGCTCGACAGCCCCCTCGTCAGAGGGAGCCAATAAGGGGCTGAGCAGACCATCTAAGCATATTATCCGCTGCACTTGCCCTTATACGTAATTTGTCGATTTTCGTCCAATATGATCATCCAGTCCAGCTTTTTAATTACGATCACGGTGCGAATGGGCTTTTCTTTGCCTGGGACAAATGTCCGTACAGTGGAAACTCCTGTTAATTTATCAAAAGTGTTTACCAATATTCCTTCGTTAAAATCATGGATAGACGAGTTATATCGCCATCCGGTTTCGTAGAGAATATCGAAGTCCTGAGAGAAGTCGTGCTGGAAAGAATCCAGAATCGTCAGCATTACAAGCAGGGCAATAAGTCCAATAACAAGCACGATATGTCGGGTGCGGTTGGCCATATGATACACCTCCTTTCGCTTTACAGCAGCATGGCGAACACCTGGGCGGCGGCAACGGTGAGCAGGCCGGCCACGGCGATGGAAAGACCGCTCATGGCGCCTTCTACCTCGCCGATCTCAATGGCCTTGGAGGTGCCCAGAGCGTGGGAGGCGGTGCCGATGGCGATGCCTTTTGCCACCGGTTCGGTGATGCGGAACAGCCGGCACAAAAAGACCGCCAGACAGTTGCCCAGAATGCCGGTGATGACGATGGCGGTAACGGTGAGCGCCGCCACGCCGCCCAGTTCGGCAGACAGGCTCATGCCGATGGCGGTGGTCACCGACTTGGGCAGCAGGGTCACATAGTCGGTGTGGCTCAGCCCAAACAGAGCGCAAAGGGCGAAAATGGACAGGCCGGAGGCCAGTACGCCCGAGCAGATGCCCAGCAGGATGGCCTTGAAGTGCTTCTTCAGCTTGTCCAGCTGCCGGTACAGAGGGATGGCCAGACTGACAGTGGCCGGGGTCAGCAGAAAGCTGATGTACTTTGCCCCCTCATAATAGGCGTCATAGTCCACGCCGCACAGCAGCAGCACGGGGATGATGATGACCAGGGACAGCAAAAGGGGATTGGTCAGCGGGCTTTTGAACCGCTTGTTGAGGGCGACGCCCAGCAGATAGGCCCCCAGGGTGAGGAACAGGCCGAAGCTGGCGCAATTCTGGATGAGCTGGCTCATTTCCGTTCCTCCTTTTCCCGCTTGAGGACAAACTGGGTCACCCGGCCGGTAACGCCCAGGGTGATGACCAGACCCACAAAGTTGATGACGAAAAAGGGCAGCAGAATGGCCCGCAGGGAGCTGAACTGGTCCATGAGACCCACCGCCGCGGGGATGAACATGGGGGACATGATGCCGATGAGAAAATCGGCGGCGCTCTCCACCTGGTCCAGCTTCACCAGGCCGGTGAGCAGGAACACAAGCATGAGCACCAGGCCGTACACGCTGGCCGGCACCGGCAGGGGCAGCACATACCGCAGGGCTTCACCCAGCAGACAGACGCCCAGAATGATGGTGAATTGCTTGAGATATTTCACGAAAAAGCCTCCTTTTGGGGCGGTTATGCAGGAATTTGCTTCTTTTTCCGCAGCCAGAGAAAATATCCGGCGCAGATCAGGATGGACAGCAGGGAGGCCGCCGGGGCAGCCAGGCCCATGTGCAGCAGAGAGGCACCCTCCAGGCGGCTCATGAGCAGGGTCACCGGGATGCGCACCGCAAAGGTGGCGATAACATTGTGCACCATGGAAATGACGGCGTTGCCGCAGCCGCTGAAGTAGTTGTTGAAGCTGAACACAAAGGCCACCAGCACGCAGTCCATAGAATAAGTGCGCATATAGAGGCCGGCCGCCCGGATCACCTCGCTGTCGGTGGTAAAGACGGCAGGCAGCACTTCGGGGAACAGGTTGGCAAAGCCACACACCGCCAGACCGAAAGCCAGCGAGAACAGGATGCTCCATTTCAGCGCCTGCAGGGCCCGCTTGGGCTTGCCGGCGCCGATGTTCTGGGCGGTCATGGCCGCCACCGCAGCGGCAAAGGCGTCGGGGGGCAGGAAGGCAAAGGCCATGATCTTTTCGGTGACGCCCACGGCGGCCGATGCAATGAGGCCCATGGTGTTGATGATGGCGCTGATGATCAAAAAGGACAGGTGCACGCTGGTGCTCTGGAGGGCCAGGGGAGCGCCCACCTTGAGGATGCGGCCGGCGGCATGGCGGTTCAGCCGCAGATGCCGTCTGGCAAAGGGGAAGGCGAAGCCCTTTTTCATCATAAAGAACAGGGCGGCGACGAAGCTGAGGCCCTGAGCGGCTACCGTGGCGATGGCAGCGCCGGTGGCGCCCATATTCAGACCGCCCACCAGCAAGAAGTCGGCTGCGATGTTGATGACGGTGGCCAGCGCCACGAAGTAAACGGGGGTTTTGCTGTCGCCCAGACCCCGGTAAATACCGCTGAGGGCGTTGTAGCCGATGATAAAGGGCAGGCCCAGGGAACAGGTGAATACATAATCCCGGGTGTCGGCCACAGCCTCCACGGGTGTCTGCATAAGTGCCACGCCGGCGTCGGTGCCCAGCAGCATCAGCGGGGTCAGCACCAGGGCAAAGAGGCCGAACAGGGCGGCCTGGGTGCCGATGGCGGTGGCGGCGCCTTCTTCATCCCGGCGGCCGATACAGTTGCCGATAAGCACCGTTCCGCCCATGGACAGGGAGAGGATCAGCATGGTCACCGTGCTCATGATCTGAGAGCCGATGGACACGCCGGAAACGGCCGCCGCGCCGGCATATCGGCCCACCACAAACAGGTCAGCGGCGCCGTACAGCGACTGCAGCAGGCTGGACAGCATAAAGGGCAGGGCAAACCGCACCAGGGTGGGGGCTACCCGGCCTTCGGTAAGAGAAACGTTTTTCATAAATGCTCCTTGCAGTTAAACACAGGGCAAGCAAATGCTCACCTAATCTTTTATTATAGCCCGGTGAAAAAACAAAGTCAATGAATGTCCTGCTATGCACTGAACTGACCCTATAATAATTTTATAAATTGGCACTTTATTTAAGGTCAGAAACTGGTATGATAAAAGCAGATTCCCCAAAGGAGCTGTTTTCCTATGAAATCCCGAAATGTACGTATGTTCAAGCTGGTACTGACCGCGATGTTTGCCGCTCTGGGCTGTGTGGCCACTATGGTGATCCAGATCCCGGCTCCTGCCGGATATGTGAACCTGGGTGACGCCGTGGTGCTGCTGGCCGGATTTACCCTGGGGCCGGTATACGGCTTTCTGGCCGGCGGTCTGGGTCCTGCCCTGGCTGACCTTTTGCTGGGTTACGGCATGTATGCCCCCGGTACCTTTGTGATCAAGGGTCTGGTGGCCGCCGTGGCCGCGCTGATCCTGCTGCTGTATCACAAGCTGAAGAAAGAGCCCACCTTCTCCCGCCTGCTGGTGTGTGCCATCCCGGCGGAGATGCTGATGGTTCTGGGTTATTTTGCGTATGAAATGATCATCCTCAAGGTGGGCGCCGGCGCTGCCGCCGCCATTCCTGCCAATCTGATGCAGGGACTTGTGGGTGTTGCCGCATCCGTGGTGCTGTTCCGCCTGCTTTGGCAGGTGCCGGCCCTGCGGGAACGATTTTGGAAAGGTTGAGTGAAGTTTATGTACGATCAGATCACCGAACAGGCCCGCACCGTTGTCACCGAACTGCTGGAGCAGGCCAAACTGAAGCCCGGCTCCCTACTGGTCATTGGCTGCTCCTCCAGCGAGATGGTGGGCCAGCGCATCGGCAAGGGATCTTCTATGGAGGCCGCCCAGGCCGCTTTCAAGGGCATTTACCCCGTCCTGCAGGAGCAGGGCATCCATCTGGCTGTTCAGTGCTGCGAGCACTTGAACCGTTCTCTGATCATGGAGCGTGCCGTGGCCGAAGCCCGGGGCTATGAAGAGGTCAACGTGATGCCTCAGCCCCACGCCGGCGGCTCCTTTGCCGTCACCGCCTGGAACACCTTCTCCGATCCTGTGGCGGTGGAGACCATCGTGGCTGACGCCGGTATCGACATCGGCAGCACCCTCATCGGTATGCACCTGCGCCGGGTGGCCGTGCCCGTCCGCACCAGCATCAAGCAGATCGGTGAAGCCGTGGTGGTGTGCGCCCGCACTCGGGCCAAGTACGTGGGTGGTCCCCGGGCCATCTACCGGGAAGTGTGATCATGGCACAGGCTTTTGACGCTCGCCGCATGGCGGAGGCGGTGGCAGAGGTGCGTTACCGCATGGAGCAGGCCGCCAAGGTCGCAGGCCGGGATCCCAGAGAGATCCTGCTGTGCGCCGTCTGCAAGACCCGTACCCCCGAGACCATCCGGGACAGCGCCGCTTTGCCGGTGGATCTCTTCGGCGAGAACCACATGCAGGAACTGGTGATAAACCATGAGGCCGGCGCCTATCTGGATAAGCCGGTGCACTTCATCGGTCATCTCCAGACCAACAAGGTGAAGAAGGTGGTGGGCAAGGCCCACCTCATCCAGAGTGTGGACAGCCTGCGCCTGCTGGAGGCCATCGACAAGGAGGCCGCCAAGCAGGGCCTGCGGCAGGACATCCTGCTGGAGCTGAACATCGGCGAGGAGGCCACCAAGACCGGCGCCGCCGCCGAGGATCTCTGGCCCATGCTGGAGTGCGCCGCCGGGCTGAACAACGTTCATGTCCGGGGCTTGATGGCCATTCCCCCGGCCTTTGACAACAGCCCCGAGAGCCGCCGGTATTTCGCCATGCTCCGGGGGCTGATGGAGCAGGCCAAGGCGCGGCATTATGAGAATGCCCACCTGGATATTCTGTCCATGGGCATGAGCGGCAGCTATGAGGCCGCCATTTTAGAGGGCGCCACCCTGGTTCGGGTGGGCACCGCCATCTACGGCGAACGGGATTATCCCAACAGAGGTTAAACAAAAAGGCCGAGCAACGCTCGGCCTTTTTTGCAGCGAAACCTGCTTTCGGCAAGCCGTTAGCCTGTTGCTTTGACTTTGTTCGGGGACCGCCGTAAAATGAGGTTGAAAAGCCTTGAAAGAAGGGTGCTTGAATGAGAAAATATATTTTCTTGACTGTGCTTCTGGTGACAGGAATCCTGGCGGCCTTGCATATAACGGCTTTTGCCGGAGAGGTGGATCTGATTCACATGGGAGAAATCAGAGATTCGTTGACCGATGAACCGAGCGTGGTGATGAATGCCGAAGCGGTGACATGGGCCGATACCTCTGACAGCTATTACGATCAGCTGACCGGCGATGCCATTCAGGAACGGTTCGATAAGATTGTGGAGGATCTGGTGGACACTACCGAGGGCCTTGCCCCGGAACAGCGCGTGGCCTGGTGGGACAATTGGCTGGCCGCGAACAATGCCTATAATGGGGCGGCTTCTTCGAATCAGGATTATGTGCTTCCGACGCCACTCCCTGGTTGGCAATGAGCAGCCTGCTGGAAGGCTATCAGCCGGTGTGTGAAGGCTATACAAAAGGCCTGCAGGTGCTGTGTCATGCAGCAGACATCCTCTGTGTGCAGCTGGAAGGCAGTGCCGGTGGCGGCCACAGGTGGAACGCTATTAAGTTAGGCGGTGTCTGGTATTTCTGCGATCCTACCTGGGACGATCCGAACCGGGATGAAGAAAGCTGGGATTACAGCATACGAACCTATTTGCTCTCGGCACCTGCTGCTACTCATGCAATCTCTTATTATCCGGCCATCGGCACGCCGACTTTGTCCTCCAAAGCGTATAGTCAGCCCATCACAGCTGCCGCTGGCTGGCGGGCAGAGGGCACTAAAAACCGGGTCAGCGGATATGAATTGGGAAGCAAAATCATGATTCTGGCAATTTATGATGCCAAAGGCAAATTGCTGGAGTTGGGTACCTGCCAGAGTGTCCAGTGGGACGGCAACAGCTGGATCTATGTATCTCCTGCCTTTGCCGAAGAAACTTTGGAACAGGCCGGACGGATCGTCCGCATCAATCTTTCGGATTTGGACAGCTGGAAACCCTGGAACGCTCTGAAAACCATACTGTAAGAAGTAAAAAAAGACCACCCGTTCGGGTGGTCTTTTCTTATGTAAGAGCTTGCTTACTTCTTCTGCAGATACTCGTCGATGGCAGCGGCGGCCTGCTTGCCGGCGCCCATAGCCAGAATGACGGTAGCAGCGCCGGTGACGGCGTCGCCGCCGGCGTAAACGCCCTCGCGGGAAGTCAGAGCGTTCTCATCAACGATGATACCGCCGTGCTTGTTGACTTCCAGACCCTTGGTGGTGGCCTTGATCAGGGGGTTGGGGTTGGTGCCCAGAGCCATGATCACGCAATCCATCTCCATGTCAAACTCGCTGCCGGCGACTTCCACGGGACGGCGGCGGCCCTTCTCGTCGGGCTCACCCAGCTCCATGCGGATGCAGCGGATGCCGCGGACGCTGCCGTTCTTGGGATCACGCTTGTCATCGGGATTGTTGTAGCCCAGGATGGCAACGGGGTTGCACAGGGTATCAAAAATGATGCCCTCTTCCTCGGCGTGCTCCACTTCCTCATGACGGGCGGGCAGCTCGGCCATGGAGCGGCGGTAGACGATGTGCACATCGGCACCCAGACGCTTGGCGCAGCGGGCGGCGTCCATAGCCACGTTACCGCCGCCGACAACAGCGACCTTCAGAGAGTGCTTGATGGGGGTGGTGGAACCGTCCTGATAGGCCTTCATCAGGTTGATACGGGTCAGGAACTCGTTGGCAGAGTAAACGCCCTGCAGGTTCTCACCGGGGATGTTCATGAACTTGGGCAGACCGGCGCCGGAGCCGATAAAGACGGCCTCGAAGCCCATTTCGCCCATCAGCTCGTCGATGGTGATGGTCTTGCCGATAACCACGTTGGTGCAGACCTCAACGCCCAGCTCCTTCAGGGTGTCGACTTCCTTCTGTACGATGGCCTTGGGCAGACGGAACTCGGGGATACCGTAGACCAGAACGCCGCCGGCCTTATGCAGAGCCTCGAAAACGGTGACTTCATAGCCCATCTTGGCCAGGTCGCCGGCGCAAGTCAGACCGGCAGGGCCGGAACCGATGATGGCAACCTTGTGACCGTTGGAAGCGGGCTTCTTGGCGGGCTCGGTAGCATTGGCGTTGTGCCAGTCAGCCACGAAACGCTCCAGGCGGCCGATGGCAACGGGCTCACCCTTGATACCGCGGACGCAGTACTTTTCGCACTGATTCTCCTGGGGGCAGACACGGCCGCAGACGGCGGGCAGAGAGGAGGTCTTGTTGATGATCTGATAAGCGGCCTCGAAGTCACCCTCGGCAACCTTCTCGATGAAAGCGGGGATATTGATCTGAACGGGGCAGCCGTTCTTACAGGGCATCTTGGGGCAGCCCAGGCAGCGGGTGGCCTCTTCCATGGCCATTTCCTTGGTGTAGCCCAGAGCTACCTC
>JAFXDF010000061.1 GCA_017521295.1 Clostridia bacterium
CGGGACAGGGGAGCAGTTACTTTGATGGCCATTTACAGCACCTCCGATTTGTGGCGGGTCACGTGGCAGTTCAGGTTGACGGCCACGGGCAGACCGGCGATATGGGTGGGCAGATACTCGATGTTGACAGCCAGAGCGGTGGTCTTGCCGCCAAAGCCCTGAGGTCCGATGCCCAGAGCGTTGACCTTTTCCAGCAGCTCGGCTTCCAGCTCGGCGTAGAAGGGGTTGGGGTTGCGCTCTTCGGCAGAGCGGATGATGGCCTTCTTGGCCAGCAGAGCGGCCTTGTCAAAGGTACCGCCGACGCCCACGCCCACCACGATGGGAGGACAGGGGTTGGGGCCGGCCTCTTCCACCACCTTGATGACGAAGTCCTTGACGCCCTGGAGGCCGTCGGAGGGCTTGAGCATCTTCAGCTGGCTCATGTTTTCGGAGCCGAAGCCCTTGGGGGCCACGGTGATCTTCACCTGGTCGCCGGGAACGATATCGGTGTACAGCATGGCGGGGGTGTTGTCGCCGGTGTTGACGCGATCCAGGGGATCGCGGACCACGGACTTGCGCAGGAAGCCCTCGCCGTAGCCCTTCTTGACGCCGGCGTTGACGGCGTCGGCGATGTTGCCGTTGATGTGCACATCCTGGCCGATCTCCAGGAAGACGCAGGCCATGCCGGTATCCTGGCAGATGGCCATCTCGTCACGGTCGGCGATCTCATAGTTTTCCTTGATGCGGTCCAGGATCTCCTGGGCGGGAGCCCACTGCTCCTTTTCACGGGCGCAGGCGATGCAGTTCTTCACATCCTGGGGCAGATGGCGGTTGGCCTCCACGCAAAGGCGGGCCACCACTTCGGTGATGCGTGCGGCATCCAGTTCTCTCATGGGGATGTTCCTCCTTATTCCACGTTATACAGCTGGTCGATGACGGTGCCGTCCCGGTAAATGACGTTGGCGACAACCTTGTTGCCGTGGCGGACAGCCTTGGGAGCGCCGCAGATGGCTTCGGCACGGGCCTTCAGCTCCTCAATGTCGCAGACGGGCAGCTTGGCATTTTCCAGAGCCTTGCGCAGCTCGGTCTGGTTGGGGTTGACGGCAACGCCGCGCTGGGTCACCAGCACGTCGATGGTCTTGCCGGGGGTGGAGATGCACTGCACCTTGTCGGTGACGATGGGCAGACGGGCACGGGACAGGGGGGCGATGATCATGGCCAGCTTGGCGCCGGCAGCGGTGTCGCTGTGACCGCCGCTGCCGCCCATGATGGAGCCGTTGGAGTCGGTGTGGACGTTGACGTTAAAGCCCAGGTCCACCTCGGTGGCGCCCAGCAGCACCACGTCCAGGCTGTCCACGGCAGCGCTCTTGGCGTTGGGGGAGGCATAGTGCATGGCGGAAACTTCGCTGTGGTTGGGGTTGGTGCGGATGGACTCCACAGCCTTCAGGTCGAAGCACTGGACGTCCAGCAGCTTCTGGAAGCAGCCGGCGTTGAGCATGTCAACCATGTAGCCGGTGATGCCGCCCAGACCGAAGGAGCCCTTGATGTTGTCCTTCAGCATGATGTCCTTCAGATACTTGGCAGCGGCCAGGGTAGCGCCGCCGGCGCCGGTCTGGAAGGAGAAGCCGTCCTTCAGCAGGCCGGAGGCCTGGATGACCTTGGCAGCGGTCTCGGCCATGACCAGACCCACGGGGTCACGGGTGATCTTGGTGGTGCCGGAAACGATGCCGGCGGGGTCGCCGATGGCTTCCACGGGAACGACGTAGTCGATATAGGTCTCGTCGATGGAGCGCTCGGTCAGGGGATAGGGAACCAGGTTGTCGGTGATGACGACCACCTTCTTGGCGTACATGGCGTCGGCATAGGCATAGCCCAGAGAGCCGCAGGCGGACTTGCCGATCTTACCGGTGCAGTTGCCCATGGTGTCGGAAGTGGGGGCGGCGATGAAGGCCACGTCGATGGGGGTCTTGCCGGAGACGATGTCGGCAGGACGGCCGCCGTGGGTGCGGAACTCCACGGGAGTGTCCATGATGCCGGCGGAAATGGCGCGGCCGACACCGGCGGCCATATAGTTGCAGCACAGCTTGGTGACCACGCCGTTCTTGATGTGGTCGATCAGAGGCTTGTGGCAGTCAAAGACAGAGGAAGCGTTGACGGTCAGGTTCTTGACACCCATCAAAGCCAGTTCTTCCATGACCATGTTCAGAACGAAGTCACCATTGCGCATATGGTGGTGGAAGGAGACGGTCATGCCGCTCTGGACACCTGCCAGCTCGATGGCTTCCTTGAGAGAATGTACGACTTTATCCATTAGATGTCACTCCTTCCCAGGCCCAGTTCTTCTGCGGCCTCGATGGTCTGCTTGGCGCGGTTGACGATGGGGGCATCGATCATCTTGCCGCGGAGAGCGATGGCGCCGCGGCCCTGCTCCTTGGCGATGCGGATGGCCTCCATGACCTCGTAAGCGTAATCAATGTCACGCTGGGAGGGGCTGAACACCTCGTTGATGACGGGCACATGACGGGGAGAGATGGAGGCCTTGCCGGTGAAGCCCAGGGCCTTGGCCTTCTCGGTGTCGATGCGGATGCCCTCGTCATCGTTGACGTCGGTGAAGGGGGTGTCGTAAACGTCCACGCCGGCGGCGCGGGCGGCGGCCACCATACGGCCGCGGGCATAAGCGATCTCTTCGCTCTCCTTGGTGCGCTTGCACCGCAGATCGGCGGTCAGGTCCTCGGCGCCCAGGAACAGAGCGGCCACGCGCTTGGAGGCGGCGGCGATCTGGAAGGCGTTCTCCAGACCCAGAGCGGTCTCGATCAGGGGGATCAGCTTGACGGTGTTGCGCTCA
>JAFXDF010000062.1 GCA_017521295.1 Clostridia bacterium
GAGCAGGGGACTGAAAATCCCCGTGTCATTGGTTCGATTCCGATCGGAGGCACCATTTGCGGATTTAGCTCATCTGGTAGAGCGCCACCTTGCCAAGGTGGAGGTAGCGAGTTCGAGCCTCGTAATCCGCTCCACAAAAATTGACAGGAGTTCATTTTGACTCCTGTCAATCCATATGGTGCCATGGCCAAGTGGTAAGGCAAAGGTCTGCAAAACCTTTATTCCCCAGTTCAAATCTGGGTGGCACCTCCACGAGAAACGCCGCAGTTGAAAGACTGCGGCGTTTTTTGCTGTATGTTCATATTTTCTGTTCCGATGGCATAGATTGCAATAACTGATCTGATGAAAAGAGGATGGGAATATGACAAACAGCACGATTTACCAGGATATTGCCACCCGGACGGCGGGCGACATCTATATCGGCGTGGTGGGGCCGGTCCGCACGGGAAAGTCCACCTTTATCAAGAGCTTTATGGAGCAGCTGGTGCTGCCCAACATGGAGGATATGTACCTGAGGGAGCGGGCACGGGATGAACTGCCCCAGAGCGGCTCGGGCCGCACCATCATGACCGCCGAGCCCAAGTTCGTGCCCGAAGAGGCGGTGCGTATCGACCTGGAGGGAGGCGCCGGCTTCGATTTGCGGCTCATCGACTGTGTGGGCTATATGGTGGAGGGGGCCATCGGCCAGTTTGAGGAGGACCAGCCCCGGATGGTGCGCACCCCCTGGTTCGAGGAGGAGATCCCCCTGGCCCAGGCCGCCGAGGTGGGTACCCGCAAGGTCATCTGCGAGCACAGCACCATCGGCATCGTGGTCACCACCGACGGCAGCTTCAGCGACATCGCCCGGGAGCAGTACGCCGCCGCCGAAGAGCGCATCGTCAAGGAGCTGCAGGATATCCGCAAGCCCTTCTGTATCCTGCTGAACAGCGCCCAGCCGGCAGCTCCGGCCACCCGGGAGCTGCAGCGGGCTCTAGAACGCAAATACGGCGTCACCTGCCTTGCGGCCAACTGCCAGACCTTGAGCCGGGGCGAGATCGAGGAGATCCTCAGCGCCGTGCTCTACGAGTTCCCGGCACGGGAATACCGCATCTCTCTGCCGGCCTGGGTGACCATGCTGCCCGCCGACGATCCTTTGCAAATGAGCCTGTACCAGAGCATTTACGACGCCTGCAGCCGCATCCGCCGTATGCGGGATGCCAAAGCCCAGGTGGAGCAGCTTTGCGCCTGCGAGGGGGTGGAGCAGGCCCTGCTGCAGGAAATGCGCCTCAGCGACGGCTCGGTGGGGGTTACCGTCACCGTGCCTCAGGCGCTGTACTATCAGATGCTCAGCCAGCAGTCGGGGATGGATATCCGGGGAGAGTCCGACCTTTTGCCCCTTTTGTGCAAGATGGCAAAGATGCAGAAGGAGTACGACCACATCGCCGGGGCGCTGGAGCAGGTGCGCCGCACCGGCTACGGCATCGTGATGCCCGACTGCAGCGAAATGCATCTGGAACAGCCCGAGATCACCAAGCAGGGCGGCCGCTTCGGTGTGCGGCTCAAGGCCAGCGCTCCCAGCATCCACATGATCATGACCAATGTGGAGACCGAGATCAACCCCATCGTGGGCTCGGAAAAGCAGTCGGAGGATCTGGTGAACTATCTGATGGAAGAGTTCCGAGATTCCCCCGAAAAGATCTGGGAGAGCAATATTTTCGGCAAATCCCTCAGCGATCTGGTGAACGAAGGGCTGGTGGGGAAGCTGTACAAAATGCCCGACGATTCCCGGGCCAAGTTCCAGAATACCCTGGAACGCATCATCAACGAGGGCAGCGGCGGCCTGATCTGCATCATTCTGTGATATGAAATACGGCAGGGAATATGCCTGGCGGCCCACCGGCGGCCGGGGCTGGCTGCTGGTGGTGGCTCTGGCGCTGGTGCTGCTGATCTCCTACGGCGGCAGCGAACCCATCGTGGAACTGCGGGAGCGCATCGTGAACGCCTGGGAGGTGCTGGACTACGAAGAGGCGCTGGAGACCCTGGGTCGCAGCTTTTCGGGAGAAGTGGGGGAGACAGCTGCGGTGTTCGGGCAGCAGATCCTGGGCTTTGGCGGAGAATAACAAAAGGGCATCCCCAACGGGATGCCCTCATTTCTTATGATTCGTTCAGCGCCAGCCGTTTTTTCCATTTGCCCCGGAGGAAACGGGCCATCATCATGCTGAACCGGGCAATGTTGTCGATGGACATACAGAGCCACACCGCGCCCAGCCCCAGATGGAGCACCGCCACGCACAGCCAGGTGGTGGGGATGCGCACGCCCCACATGGAGAGCAGAGAGAACACAAAGGGGGCCTTTGTGTCGCCCAGACCGCTGAAAATACCCTCCAAAATCACCAGAACGGCGAAGAAGGGTTCGGAGATCGCCACGATACGCAGGGCCAGACCTCCCAGACGCACTACCTCCATATCGGGGGTGAAGATGGCCATGATGGGCTCGGCAAAGAGGAACAGGGCCGTGCTGAGCACCGTCATCAGAACGGTGGCGATGAACATGATGGTGGAGGCGTACTGCATCAGATGCTTTTCGCTCTTTTCGCCGGCGGAATAACCGGCCAGAGTGGCCGCTGCTGTCTGCATTCCGTAGCCGGGGATATAAAAGGCCTGTTCGGCGGCAAGGGCGATGGAGTGGGCCGCCATGGCCACCGTGCCCAGCCGGGCGGTGATGGCGGTGAAAATGACCTGGCCAAAGGAGAACAGCACCCGCTCGCCGGCGATGGGGAGGCCCACCCGGACGCACTGGCCCATCACATCCCGGTCATAGCGGATGGACTTGAAGCAGAGGCCCAGAACGGGGGAGCGCCAGGCGGCCACGGTCATCAGCGTGCCGCCGATGATCAGCGAAATGGCAGAGGCGATGCCTGCGCCTGTAACACCCCAGCCTGCGCCCCAGACGGTGAAGGTGTTGCCCAGGAAGGTCACCGAGCGGGTGGGAGAGATGAACAGGAAGTTGAGGATGATGTTGATGACGTTCATCAGCGTGCTGATGAGCATGGGCGTTTTGGTGTTGCCGGTGGCACGGAGGGCCGCGCCCATGATGATGCTGGCCGCCCGGAACAGCATGGGGGCGCAGATGATGGCAAAATAGGTAGAGGCGTCCCGACGGATCTCCTGTGCGCCCCCCAGCCAGCCGGGGAGGAAGGGGCTGATGGCCAGGGTGAGGCCCATCAGGGCTAGGCCGAGGACCAGCACCAGAAGGACCGCCTGGGCGGCGGCCTTTTTGGCCCGCTGGGTGTCCTTTGCCCCCAGGGCGATGGAAATGGCCGAGGTGACGCTCATGCCTGCGGCGTACATGGGGTAAAAGGTCATCCAGGTCACTGTGGTGGTGAGGCCAATGGCCGCCGAGGCGTTGGCGCCCATGACGCCCACCTGGGCGGTGTCGGCATAGGTGACGATGCACTGCAAGGCCTCTTCCATCATGGTGGGCCAGGCCAGAAGAAAGATGGTGCGCATCATTTCCCGGTCTTTTAATGTGGTGCGGATATGGTGAAACATAGTGTGCTCCTGTGTGTATTCTGCATCTATCCTAAGATGACGGCATGGATTTGTCAAGTTTGGAGGGGGAATCATGGGCGTTGCCTACAGTCTGTCCTTTCTGGCGGCCGGGGTGTTTTTGCTGACCTCTGCCCGGCGGAGCTGGCTTTTGCTGTTCTGGCTTGCCGCCATTTTGCATGAGCTGGGGCACCTTGCGGCCCTGCGCCTGCTGCGGGGCAGAGTGGAGGCCCTGCGCTTCCGCCTGTCGGGGGCGGAGATCTGTTACCGGGGCACGGGTATTTCCTATGGGGGCGAGGTGCTGCTGGCCCTGGCCGGGCCGGGGATGAATCTGCTGTGGGCTGCTGTGCTGGCCCTTACCTCCCGGTGGTATCCCGAAGATTTGCTGTATCGGTTCATCGGCTGTCATCTGGTGCTGGCCCTGTTCAACCTGCTGCCGGCCCTGCCTCTGGACGGTGGGAGGGTGCTGCAAAGCGCTCTGGAGGCCCGGTTTCCTCTGGAGGGGGAGGAATACGCCCGGCGCGTCAGCCTTGCGGTGGGGGCTGTGCTCTTCCTTTTGGGGCTGTATGTGCTGCTGCAAAAGGGCAACCCCACCCTTTTTTCGGCGGGCGGGGTGATTCTGCTGCGTTCGGGGGCAAAAAGGGCTTTACACCTGCCGGAGAAACTGTTAAAATATAAATTCAAGTTGTGAAATTGGAGGAAGTTATGAACGATACCATCCGTGCCTGCCTGGAGCATGTGCGCAAGCCCGCACGCTATACCGGCGGCGAATACAACGCTGTTTATAAGGATAAAAGCCAGGTGGACCTGCGCTTTGCCTTTTGTTTCCCCGATCTGTACGAGATCGGCATGTCCCATCTGGGCTCCAAGATCCTCTACGGCCTGCTGAACAGTATGGAGGGGGTCTGGTGTGAGCGCGCCTATGCGCCCTTCCTGGATATGGAAGAGCAGATGCGCAAGCGCGGTCAGCCCCTGTATGCGCTGGAGAGCGGTGACCCGGTGGGCGAGTTTGATATTCTGGGCTTCACCCTGCAGTATGAGATGAACTACACCGGTGTGCTGAACATGCTGGATCTGGCCGGCGTGCCCAAGCGTGCCGCCGACCGCAAGGAGCTCAAGCCTCTGGTCATCGCCGGCGGCCCCTGCGTTTACAACGCCGAGCCCATGGCCGACTTTTTCGACCTGATCACCATCGGTGAGGGCGAGGAGGTCATGCCTGAGCTGATGAATCTGTACCGGGCCTGCCGGGATGCCGGCGAAAGCAAGGCCGAGTTTCTGAAAAAGGCCGCTCAGATCGGCGGCGTTTACGTGCCCTCCCTGTACGAGATCACCTATAAGGAGGACGGCACCGTTGCCGCCATCACCCCCAGGGACGGCGCGCCCGCCGTGGTGCGCAAGCGTGTGGTGAAGGATCTGGACAAGGCCTACTATCCCGAAAAGTTCGTGGTGCCCTCCACTGATATCGTCTTTGACCGTGCCATGATCGAGCTGTTCCGCGGCTGCCGCCGTGGCTGTCGGTTCTGCCAGGCCGGTTACACCTACCGTCCCATCCGTGCCAGACAGCCCGAGACCCTGAAAAAGCAGGCCGAGGCGCTGATCGCCAACACCGGCTGGGATGAGGTGTCCCTCACCAGTCTGAGCTCCAGCGACTATCCCCATCTGGAGACCCTGTGCGAGGGCCTGGTTGCCAAGTTCGAGCCCATGCACGTGAATCTGGCTCTGCCTTCCATGCGTGCCGACTCCTTTAACCTGGATCTGGCTCAGAACATCCAGAAGGTGCGTAAGAGCGGCCTGACCTTCGCTCCCGAGGCCGGCACTCAGCGCCTGCGGGATGTTATCAACAAGAACCTGCAGGAGGAAGACCTGCTGGAGGCCTGCAAGCTGGCCTTTGCCGCCGGCTACAACGGCGTCAAGCTGTACTTCATGATGGGTCTGCCCACCGAGACCGACGAGGATCTGCTGGGTATTTCCAAGATCGTCCGCAACGTACAGCGAACTTTCCGAGAGTATGCCAAGAACAAGGCCCGGGGCCTGCGCATCAACGTGGGTATCTCCATCTTCGTACCCAAGGCACAGACCCCCTTCCAGTGGCTGGGCCAGATCTCTGCCGAAGAGGCCGCCCGCCGCAAGGAAGTGCTGATGGAGAGCCTCAATATCAAGGGTGTGACTTATTCCATTCACGAGTATAAGACCTCCTTCCTGGAGGCCGTTCTGGCCCGTGGCGACCGTCGGCTGAGCGCCGTGCTGGAGCGCGCCTGGCAGCTGGGCTGCCGTCTGGACGGCTGGGAGGAGAACTTCAACTTTGACGCCTGGATGCAGGCCTTTTCCGATACCGGCGTGGATCCTGCCTTCTATGCCAACCGGGAGCTGGCTCCCGACGAGGTCATGGCCTGGGATCATATTTCCTCCGGCGTTACCAAATGCTATCTGTACAGCGAGCTGGAGCAGGCCCGCAAGGGCATTGCCACGCCTGACTGCAAAGCCGGCTGCCGCAATTGCGGCGCACTGAGCCTGACGGGAGGAAAATGCGATGTTTAAACTGCGTTTTTGCTTTGAAAAGAACGGCACCTCTGCCTATATCTCCCATCTGGATCTGATGAAGGCCTTGCAGCGTAGCTTTGTCCGGGCCGGTATCCCCGTGAAGTACTCCCAGGGCTTCAACCCTCATATCGAAATGTCCATCGTAGTGCCCCTGTCCACTGGTTACGAGACCCGGTGCGATCTGTGCGACCTGGACCTGGTGTGCGATGACATGCCCGAAAACTTCGTGGAGGATCTCAACGCCGTGATGCCCCGGGGCATGAAGGTGCTGCACGCCGGCGCCGCCGACCGCCCCGTGCGGGAGATCGCCTACAGCGCCTATGAGATCGTGCTGCCTGCCGGCGACGCTCTGGCTATGAAGGCCCTGTTTGATGGGCCGGTCACCCTGGAAAAGCGCTCCAAGCGGGGCCGCCGGGATGTAAACCTGCAGGACTATATCAAGGAGCTGACCTTCGCCAATGAAGGGGACAAGACCCTCTGCCGCTGCATTCTGGCCGCCGGAAATGACCCCTTGAACCCCATGTATCTCACCCAGGCGCTGAAAAACACCGGTCTGGTGGAGGAAGATGCCACGGCAAAGTATATCCGCACCGGAATTCTGGATGAAAATTGTGAGATTTTCTGGAAAAAATAGTTGCAATTCCGATTTGACTGTGGTATTATAATTTAGCTAATATTACGGGTGGTCCTCTGCGCCTAAAAATAGGGTACGAACATCTGATTGAAAGGAAAGAATAAACATGGATCTGATCAAGCATCTGACCGATGGCCAGCTGAAGGAAACCGCTGGTAACTTCAACATCGGTGACACCATCAAGGTTCACAACCGCATCAAGGAAGGCTCTCGTGAGCGTATCCAGATCTTCGAGGGTACTGTCATTGCCAAGAAGCATGGCGGCATCCAGGAGACCTTCACCGTCCGTCGCGTTTCTTACGGCGTCGGCGTCGAAAAGACTTTCCCCATCCACAGCCCCAATGTTGAAAAGATTGAGGTCGTTCGTAAGGGTAAGGTCCGCCGCGCTAAGCTGTACTACCTGCGTGACCGCGTTGGTAAGGCCGCCAAAGTTAAAGAGGACATCTAAGTCTTGCAAAGATCTGAGGGACGGGCTTGCCTGTCCCTCTTATTCTATTTATCTGAGAAACGGAGCCGCCAATGGACAAGAAGAAAACCGAAAAAACAAACGGCGCAGCCGAGCTGTTCTTCTGGGCCCAGGCCCTGACGGTGGCGCTGGTGGTACTGGTGTGCTGCAACACCTTCTTTTTCCGCCTGTCCGGCGTGTGGGGCCAGTCCATGGAAAATACCCTGCATGCCAACGATCAGCTGATCTTGCAGATCATCGGCTACGATCAGCCTGAGCGGGGCGATGTGCTGGTCTGCACCTCTGATGCCTTTGATGGCGAAGCCCTGGTCAAGCGGGTCATCGCCGTGGAGGGCGACACCGTGGATATCAGCAAGGATGGCTATATGATGGTCAACGGGGAAGAACTGTACGAGCCCTATGCCAAAGAGGCTATCCGGGACAACGAGCGCGGCACCCAGAGCTATCCGCTGACCGTTCTGGAAGATCATCTGTTTGTGGTGGGTGACAACCGCAACCACAGCACCGACAGCCGCTTTTTGGAAGTGGGACAGATCGAGGAAGCCCGTGTCATCGGCAAGGTGCTGTTCCGCATCTGGCCCCTGAACAAGATCGGAGGCATTTCATGAGCATCAACTGGTACCCGGGACATATGGCCCGGACCCGCCGGGTCATGGTGGAAGATCTGAAAAACGTGGACATGGTCTGTGAGGTCATTGACGCCCGCATCCCCCAGTCCTCACGCAATCCCGACCTGAACCGCCTGTGCCAGGGTAAGCGCCGGATGATCGTCCTCAACCGGGCCGACCAGGCCGATCCTGCCGCCACCGCCAAATGGGTGGCCTTTTACCGGGAGCAGGGTTATGTGGTGATGGAGGCCGACAGTCAGAAGGGCGGATTCCTCAAGCAGTTCACCGCCTGCGCCAGAAAGACCTGCGAGGATCTGATCCAGCGGCAGGAGGCCAAGGGTCAGGTGGGCAAGTCCATCCGCATCATGATCATGGGCATCCCTAACGTGGGCAAGAGCTCCTTTATCAATCGGCTGCTGGGCAAAAAGTCCGCCGTGGCCGCCGACAAGCCGGGTGTCACCCGGGGCAAGCAGTGGTTCTCCCTGCCCGGCGGTTTTGATTTTATGGACACTCCCGGTATGCTGTGGCCCAAGATCGACACCGACGAGATGGGCTTTATGCTGGCCTATACCGGCACCATCCGGGATGAGATCCTGGACCTGGAAGATCTGGCCTGCCGTCTGATCAAACAGCTGGAGGCCTCTTCTCCCGGCGCCATTGTAAAGCGCTACGGCATTACAGCCGTTGACACTGAGCAACCCTATGATACCCTTACCGATCTGGCCAAAAAGCGGGGCTTTCTGGCCGGCCGGAACGAATACGATACCCTCCGCATGGCCCGCACCCTGCTGGACGAGTTCCGGGGCGGCAAGCTGGGGCGTATCACCCTGGAGCTTCCTCCGGAGGCCTGAGGATGTATACCTTTGAAAACACCCTGCGGGAAAAGGGTTTTACCGCCGTCTGCGGCATTGACGAGGCCGGCTGCGGCCCTTTGGCCGGGCCGGTGTACGCCGCCGCCGTCATCCTGGACCCCAAGGACCCCATCGAGGGTCTGAACGACTCCAAAAAGCTCACCGAAAAAAAGCGGGAGGCCCTGTTTCCCCAAATCCAGGAACGGGCTCTGGCCTGGGCCATCGCCTCGGCCAGCGCCAAGGAGATCGACGAGATCAACATCCTGCAGGCCCGCCTGCTGGCCATGCGCCGGGCGGTGGAGCTGCTGGACATCCGGCCCGATCACGTTCTGGTGGACGGCAACCGGAACCCCAATATCCCCGACACGCCCACGTTGCTGATCGTGGGAGGCGACGGCAAAAGTGCCTCCATCGCGGCGGCCTCCATTCTGGCAAAGGTGGCCCGTGACCACGACCTGCTGGAGCTGGACAAGCAGTATCCCCAGTACCTGTTCGCCAAGCACAAGGGCTACCCCACCAAGCTGCACGTGGAAAAGCTGCTGGAGCACGGCCCCTGTCCGGAGCACCGGCAGAGCTTTCTCACCAAGATCTGGGCGAGGAACGGCCGATGAACACCACTTTGACCGGACGGGAAGGGGAGGCCCGCGCCGCCGAATATCTGCGGAAAAAGCGCTATGACATCATCGGCGCCAATTACCGCTGCCGGTTCGGCGAGCTGGATCTTATCGCGAAAAAGCGGGAACTGGTGATCTTTGTGGAGGTCAAGCTGCGGAAGAATGACCGCTTCGGCGCCGCGTCCGACGCGGTGACCCCTTCCAAGCGGGAAAAGCTGCGCAAGGCGGCCCTGTCCTGGATCGCCGCCACTGGCTGCACCGCTCCCACGAGGTTTGACGTTATCGAGGTCTATACCGAGACCGGGCGCATCAACCATATTGAAAACGCATTTGAATAAGCGGCGCGAAAGGATGATACCATGGCGCTGTATGTAATTGGAGACACCCACTTCTCCGAGGGCTGTGACAAGCCCATGGATGTCTTTGGCGGTGCCTGGACGGGCTACCGGGACAAGCTGGTGGAGAGCCTGTCGGTGCTGCAGCCGGAGGATGTTCTGGTGCTGGCCGGCGACTTTTCCTGGGGAATGAGCCTCAAAGAGGCGCTGCCCGATTTCCGCCTGCTGGACAGCTTCCCGGGCAAAAAGCTGCTGATCAAGGGCAACCATGACTACTGGTGGGAAACGGTTTCGAAAATGAAGCGTTTTTTTGCGGAAAATACCATCGAAACCATTGATTTTTTGCACAATTCCTGTTACTTTTATAAAGGTGTGGCCCTTTGCGGCACACGAGGCTGGTTCTATGACAAAAACGACCCGGCCGCCGGAGATGACAAGATCTTCAAGCGGGAGCTGATCCGCCTGGAGGCATCCCTCAAGTGCGCTGTTGACCAGGGCGCTGAGGAGATCGACTGTTTTCTCCATTATCCGCCGGTGTTTGCCGGCACCGAAGTACCCCAGATCACCGAGATCCTGTCCAGGTATCCGGTGCGGCGGGTCTTCTACGGCCACCTGCACGGCGATAGCCTGCGGGGCGCCTTTTCCGGGACGCGGAACGGCATCTACTACAGTGTGGTGTCGGCCGACGCGCTGCGCTTCCGTCCCATCCAGATCCGAGAATAATTACAATTTTATTTGCATTTCGCAAGGAGGACACGCAAGTGAAACTGACCAACGTGGAAAAGAAAGAAAACAACCAGGTGGCTCTGTCCATCGTGGTGGCTGCCGATGTTTTTGAGGCTGCCCGCGAGAAGGCTTACCGCAAGAACGTCCGCAACATCAACATCCAGGGCTTCCGTCAGGGTAAGGCCCCCCGCAAGATCATCGAGAAGCTGTACGGCCCCGAGATCTTCTATGACGATGCCATGAACGAGTGCATCCCCGATGCTTACGAAGCTGCCGTTGCCGAGGCCGGCCTGAAGGTGGTCTCTCAGCCCAGCATCACCGAAGTTGACGTGAAGGACGGCGAGTTCCTGTTCACCGCCGTTGTGTTTGTCAAGCCCGAGGTCTCCGTGAAGGATTACAAGGGCATCGAGGCCGAGAAGGACGAAGTTTCCGTCTCCGCCGAGGAAGTGGAAGCCGAGCTGACCCGTATGCAGAACCGCAACGCCCGTCAGGTCTCCGTTGAGCGCGAAGCCAAGAAGGGCGACGTGGTCAACCTGGACTTCGAAGGCTTTGTTGACGGTGTCGCTTTCGAGGGCGGCAAGGGCGAGAAGTTTGACCTGGAGCTGGGCTCCGGCATGTTCATCCCCGGCTTCGAAGAGCAGCTGGAAGGCAAGAACGTGGGCGAGGAGTGCGACGTGAACGTCACCTTCCCCGAGGAGTACGCCGAGAAGTCCCTGGCCGGCAAGCCCGCCGTCTTCAAGTGCAAGATCAACGAGATCAAGGAGAACCAGAAGCCCGAGCTGGACGATGAGTTCGCCAAGGATGTTTCCGAGTTCGATACCATTGCCGAGCTGAAGGCCGACATCGAGAAGAAGCAGCTGGAGACCAAGACTGCTTCCGCCGATTCCGCTTTCCAGGAGCGCGTCATGGACAAGGTCATCGAGAATCTGGAAGCTGACATCCCCGAGGCTATGGTGGAGACCCAGCTGGATCACATCGCCGATGACTTCAGCTACCGTCTGGCCATGCAGGGCATGGAGTTCGAGTCCTACCTGAAGATGACCGGTATGGACATGAACCAGTTCCGTTCCGTCTTCACTCCCCAGGCTCTGCGCCAGGTGAAGATCCGTCTGGCTCTGGAGAAGATCGCCGAGCTGGAAGGCATGGACATCACTGAGGAAGACCTGAACGCCGAGTTCGACAAGCTGGCCGAGAACAACAAGATGGATATCGAGAAGGTCAAGGAGCTGCTGGCTGCCGACGATCTGAAGGCCGATATGCTGTGCCAGAAGGCCAATGACTTTGTCATTGCCAACGCCGTGGCCGTTGCCAAGGCTGAAAAGGCTGCCGACGCCGAATAATCCGATTTTTCCCAAAACCGACAGATTATTCCGCAAAAAAGCAGTATACTAATAGCGAAATCACGATCGGATACGGGAAGTGCCGGATAAAAACGGTGCTTCCCGCGTCTGCAATTTGAAAGGAGTCACCTATGTCTTTTGTACCTATGGTCGTGGAACAGACCAACCGGGGAGAGCGCTCCTACGACATCTTTTCCCGTCTGCTCAATGACCGCGTCATCATTTTGTCTGAAGAGGTGAACGATACCACTGCCAGCCTGGTGGTGGCTCAGCTCCTGTACCTGGAGGCACAGGATCCCGACAAGGATATCAGCTTCTATATCAACAGCCCCGGCGGCTCCATTTCTGCCGGTATGGCCATCTATGACACCATGCAGTACATCAACTGCGATGTGTGCACCATCTGCATGGGCATGGCCGCCAGCATGGGCGCCTTCCTGCTGCAGGCCGGCACCCCCGGCAAGCGCATGGCGCTGCCCAACGCCGAGATCATGATCCATCAGCCTCTGATGGGCGGTCTCCAGGGCCAGGCTACCGATATCAAGATCCATGCCGACCATATCATTCGTATGCGGAAGAAACTCAACACCATTATGAGCGAGCGCACCGGTCAGCCTCTGGAGGTCATCGAGCGTGACACCGAGCGTGACAATTTCATGACCGCCGAGGAGGCAAAAGCCTACGGTCTGATCGACAAGGTGATCTACAAGCGCTAAAGCTTTACACCCGTTGGAATGAGGAAGAATTATGGCAAACGATAAGAAAGACGTGCGCTGCAGTTTCTGCGGCCGCATGCAGGATGAAGTGAAACGGCTGATCGCCGGTCCCAATGCCTATATCTGCAACGAGTGCGTGAACATCTGCGCCGAGCTCATCGAAGAGGAGATGGAGAGCGCCGAAAACGCCGAGCGCCTTGCTCTGGAAGGTGACCTGCCCACTCCCGCCGAGATGAAGGCTGCCCTGGACCAGTATGTCATTGGCCAGGACCGGGCCAAGATCGCCCTGTGCGTGGCGGTTTACAACCACTACAAGCGCATCATGTACCCCCAGGACGATGTGGAGATCCAGAAGAGCAACATCCTCATGATCGGCCCCACCGGCAGCGGTAAGACCCATCTTGCCCAGACCCTGGCCCGTTCCATGAAGGTACCCTTTGCCATCGCCGACGCCACCACGCTGACCGAGGCCGGTTACGTTGGTGAGGATGTGGAGAACATCCTCCTGCGCCTGATCCAGGCCGCCGATTTCGATGTGGAGCTGGCCCAGCGTGGCATCATCTACATCGACGAGCTGGACAAGATCGCCCGCAAGAGTGAGAATCCCTCCATCACCCGTGACGTGTCCGGTGAAGGCGTGCAGCAGGCCCTGCTGAAGATCCTGGAGGGCACCGTCGCCAACGTGCCGCCCCAGGGTGGCCGGAAGCACCCCCAGCAGGAGTTCATTCAGATCGACACCAGCAACATCCTGTTCATCTGCGGCGGCGCCTTTGACGGCCTGGACAAGGTCATCGAAAAGCGAACCGGCAAGCAGGGTATCGGCTTTGGTGCCGAGGTCAAGTCCAAGGTCAACAAGGACACCTCCGAGCTGCTCAAGCAGGTGGAGCCCCACGACGTGCTCAAGTTCGGCATCATCCCCGAGCTGGTGGGCCGTCTGCCCGTGCTGGTGACCCTGGATCCTCTGAATAAGGACGCCCTGGTGAAGATCCTCTCCGAGCCCAAGAACGCCCTCACCAAGCAGTACACCCGTCTGCTGGAGATGGACGGCGTCCGTCTGGAGTTCGAGGAGGGCGCTTTGGAGGCTGTGGCCGAAAAGGCTCTCAAGCTGAACACCGGCGCCCGCGGTCTGCGTTCCGTCATGGAGGGCATCATGACCAACGTCATGTTCCAGACCCCCTCTGACGACAGCATCCACGCGGTGGTCATCACCCCCGATGCCGTCAACGGCAAGGCCGAGCCTTCGGTGATCCGAAACAGCAACGCCAAACTGCGCTGAATCCCATAAAGTTTTGCCCGGAAACTGGTTTTTGCCGTGTTTCCGGGCTTTTTTCATGCTTATTCTTGACACAATCTCTCTACGAATGTAGAATATAGATAATCACTACAACTGTAGAAAGAGGAGGGTTTCCTGTGTTAAATAACATTCGTCGCCTGCCCGACAGCGAGCTGGAGCTCATGCAGATCATCTGGCAGCAGGAGCCGCCGGTGTCCCGGCTTGAGATCGAGCAGCGGGTGTGCGCCCACCATGTCCTGGCCCCCACCACCATTCTGACCCTGCTGACCCGTCTGTGCGAAAAGGGGTTTCTCTCGGTGGAAAAGCAGGGGAGGACCAACCTTTACCGGCCGCTGATCGCCCAGCGGGACTATCTGGCAGCCGAAAGCCGCAACCTGCTGGAAAAGCTTTACGGCGGCTCCATCAAAACCTTCGCCAACGCCCTGTGCGACAGCGGCCTGAGCCGGGAGGACCTGGCCGAACTGCGTGGCTTGCTGGAGCGTGACGCTTTATGAGAAACGACTGGATAACACTCCGACTGGCGGTGCGGCTGATCCCCATGATCGGCCTGGCGGTTTTGCTGCTGCATCAGCGCCGCCGGGAGCGAAAGCGGCCGGGGGAAGAAGTTCCGGATTATATCAAGTACGGCAGCCCCCGACAGTCCTTCGGTGCCATAGAACTGCACATGACCATGCTGTACCTGCCGCTGGCTTTTGCCCTTTGGTGCGGCGTGAAAAACGGCCTGGAAGCACTTGTTTTTTTCTCGGCGGGGCTGGTGGCGTTGCTCAGTGTTTACGATCTGCTGCTGCTGTGCCTGCTGCCCTGGCTGCGGAAACGCATTTCCGCCCGCACCTGTGCCATGCTGTGGCTGCTGCCGTCGTTGCTGTATTATGCGGCCTATTACCTGGAGGAAGCCATGCCCCAGATGCCCCGGTTTGTGATTTATGTCCCACCCACCCTATGGAGGGTCATCGGCCTGGTGTGGTTTGCCGGGTTTGTGGCCATCCTTGTCTGGTATTTCCGGCAGCATCACCGGTTTGTGCGGGAACTGCAAGCCGGCGAACAGATGCCCGATGAAAAAGTCCTGCAAATTTGGACGGAATTGCTGACGGAATACGACTTTCCGGAAGAGACGGCCATCCCGCTGCGCATTCAGCCGGAGATCGACACACCGTTGGCGGTGGGAATCAGCACGAAAAAACTGCGAGTCTATCTCCCTGATCGCGCCTATACCGAGGAGGAACTGCGCCTGATCTTCCGTCATGAATTGTGCCATGTCATCCGTGGCGACAGCGGGACCAAGCTGTTTTGGTGCTTTTGCCGGGCGCTGTGCTGGTTCAATCCGCTGATCTGGATCGCCGCGAAAAAAGCCTTGAATGACCTGGAGCTGGCCTGTGATGAGGCCGTTCTGGCCGGTGCGGACGAGCCTGTCCGCCGACGGTATGCATCCCTGCTGCTGGAGACCGCGGGGGATGCCCGGGGCTTTTCCACCTGTCTGTCCTCTGGCGCGCAGACCCTGCGCCATCGGCTGAAAAGCGTAGTCTCGCCCCGCAAGGTGCGGACGGGAACGGCGGTTTTGGTGCTGGCAATGGTTCTGCTTTGCCTGTTTCAGGGCCAGATCGCCTTTGCTACAAGAAAAGGCACCCTGGGCAGCTTTGCGGATATCGGAAAGGTGATCCTCACCGCGGACAACGAAGGGGCCACCCAGTGGCTGCGGGAACTGCAGGTGCTGGATATGCCGGCGCTGAATAAAATGAACAACATCGACGGCTATGCCGCCGCATGGAAGGGAAGTATCTCTTTCAAGGATAGCCAGGGCCGCAGCGGCACGGTGTTTTTCAACGAGCATTGGGTCTCGGTGACCCGCGTGGGGGCGGGCGGCTGGAACAGCCTGTCCGAAACTTACCGTCTGGCGCAGCCGCTGGACACACAATATCTGCAGCCGTAAAAGGAGGTTGGCTTTATGACGCTGTGGCGAATGCTTTTTGCCCTGGCAGCCGCGTTTGCTGCAGGTATGTCGGTAAAAACCCTTTATGAACGGGAAAAGAAGCTGCCGCAGACCCTGCCGGGTTATTCGGATGGAAAAGATACGCGAAATACATCCCATTTTGATTATCTCTATTTATTGTTATTCATTGCTGTTTCGGCAGTGATGCTGCTGTCGGAACGGACACAGGCACAGTATTCACGGTTGCTGACAGCACTGATTTTCGAATATCTGGTGGTCCTTTCGGCCTATTGTCTGTTGCTTTTGCTGCTGCTGCCGGCGTTGCGGCGCACCATCAGCGCCCGGGCTTGCGGCCGTTTGTGGGAGATCCCGGCCATCGTGACCTTTGTGATCCTGTATCTGGAAAGTATCCAGAATGCTGCTTTTGTCAGGCTGCCAATGGTCATTTTCTATGTCCCGGAAGGCGTTTTGAAAGGCGTTTTTGCTGTATGGTTTGCGGGCTTTGTGATCTGTTTGGTGTGGTATCTTGCCGCGCATATCCGTTTCAAAAAGCAGCTGACGGAGTGCGCACGGGAGGCCGAACCGACGATTCAGAACTTGTGGCGTGAGGCAATAAAAGCCATTGGCCTTAACTGGAATATCCCATTATATGTGACTCCGGCGATCCATACACCGCTGGTGGTTGGTGTTCGCAAGCGGGGAATGAAAGCCTTTTTGCCCGACCGGTCCTATACCCGTGAGGAACTGGTTATGATCTTCCACCATGAATTGCGGCACGTATTTCGCCGGGACGGTGAGATCAAACTGATGTGGATGGTCATTCGCTCCATGCTGTGGTTTAATCCCTTTGCACGGTTGGCTGGACAGCGGGCCGCCGAAGATCTGGAACTGTCCTGCGATGAGTTTGTGCTGGAAGGAGCAAGCGATGAGACGCGCCGCCGCTATGCTGAACTGCTGCTGGACACGGCAGGGGATAGCAGGGGCTTTTCTACCTGTCTGTCGGCGTCGGCCCGTACCTTGCGTTACCGGCTGAAATGCGCGGTCAAACCGGGGAAACGCCTGCCTGGGGCGCTGGCAGTGGCTTTGGCTGCTGGACTTCTGGTGATGAGCGTGGGTACGGTATCCTTCGCCCATGGGCGGGGCAGACTGTCAGACTTTTACGATTTCAGCGGATATACCGATGTCACCGACAGCTTTTCGCGACAAATTCAAAAAACTATCTACGGTACATATCGCATAGAACCTGTTGGTCCCGGGGATTTGTCCTATTTTGGGAAACGTGATGACCAGACGGTCATCGAGTATCTTTCCGGTCTGGAGGTGCTGGCTCTTACCAAGCCCTTTGATTCGGAACATCATTTTATTACCGGGAGCGAGTATTTTGGCAACGGCCAGTGGGCCGGGTTTGAGCTGTATGATCCGCAAAAGGACACTGTTCTCTGGATCCAGCTGTGGGAGGACTGGCTGGTGGTCCAGAGCTATTCACCTCGAAACACGCAGTATTACAAGGTCCCCGGCGGCATTGATTGGACCTGGTTAAACACCATGCTGGGGCCTGCCGAAGAATAAGAAGGA
This sequence comes from Clostridia bacterium, assembly GCA_017521295.1. Classification (GTDB taxonomy): domain Bacteria; phylum Bacillota; class Clostridia; order Oscillospirales; family Butyricicoccaceae; genus UBA4644. Next base: position 17,156 of record JAFXDF010000062.1, read on the forward strand.
GGTGTGGCAATGAGCTTTCCCCGTATTTTTTGGGCCATCTTTTTTCCGGCGCTGATCGCCTGGTCCTTTTCCACCCAGATGGAATATGAACGCACGGCCAACCGGCTGGGCGTGATTTTGGAAAAGCGGCCCGGGCGGATCACTTCGGTCTATCATTCTCCTCTGATCATGCCTGGTATGCTGCTGGTGCTTGCGGTGGCCGCTCCGCTGGCTATGGGCCTGCGGCAGGGTCTGGACTACCTCCTGGGCCTGATGCTGGAAGTGTTTTTGCTGCTCAGCGTCTATTATGTGATCCTGCTGTGCTGTCTGCCTCTGCTGCGGCGGGTGTTCAGCGCCCGGGCCTGTGCCACGTTGTGGATCCTGCCGGCCTTTTTGTACTGGCTGCCCCATATGTGGCGCAATTATCCCATCCAGCCCCGTCTGGTGCTCAAATTGTCGCCCCATCTGGCAATGATCCTGGCGGCGGTCTGGCTTGTGGGCTTTGTGGCGGTGCTTGTCTGGAAGATCGCCGTTCATCTGCTGTTCAGAAGGGAAGTGCTGGCCGACGCCTACCCGGTGACCGATCCGGAGATCTTGGCGCTTTGGGAGCGGGAAATGCGGCTCATCGAGCGAAAAAAGCCCATTTCGCTGCTGTACAGCGAAAAAATCGTTTCCCCCATGACCATCGGCAAGAACGATAAGGCCATCCGCACGCTGCTTCCTCAGCGCAGCTTTACCACGAACGAGCTGCAGCTGATCTTCCGGCACGAGCTGCGGCATGTGCAGCGGCTGGATGTGGATACCAAGATGTTTTACGCCTTTTGCCAGGCCATGTGCTGGTTCAATCCGCTGGTCTGGATCGCCATGGACAAGGCGGCCGCCGACCTGGAGCTGTCCTGTGACGAGATGGTGCTGTACGGCAAAAACGAGGGGGAGCGGCGGCAGTATGCCGAGCTGCTGCTGGACAGCGCCGGGGATGATCGGGGCTTTACCACCTGTCTGTCGGCTTCGGCAAAGACCCTGCGCTACCGGCTGAAAAACGTGGTGAAGGAGCGCCGACGGCTGACGGGCAGCCTTCTGGTAGGCCTTTCTCTGGCCGCCCTGCTGCTGTGCTGCGGCATGGTGGTAGTCAGCCGAACCTACGGCACGGTGGACGAGGTGGTGCTTTCCCGATTTGAGACGCTGGAGCTTGGAACGGTTTACTCCACGGAAGATGGCAGTGATTACAGCTATGGCAAGGAAGAGGAGGTCTTTGCCTGGGATGAAGCGGCGTTAAAAGCTGCGTTGGGTAAAGTGCAGGTGACCAAGGTGATGGATAGTACCGCGGAACCTGATTTTTCCGATGGGTCACGGATCTATTTTGGCTTTTACGGATTGTGGATGGACCTTTCTGACGAGTGGTTATGGATCCATAACAGCCATGATATGCAGGAGCTGCGCGGTGTTTACCGGGTGGATAGTCCTGTTGACTGGGAAGCCATTTTTGCGGCGTTGGACTTTGATGCACCTGATCCCGATCCCAGTCCGGTGCGGCCCAGACTGCATTATTACGTCTCTCCCCGCGAGTATTCGGAGGAACCCATGATGGCGGAAGACCGACTGCTGAAAAGAACAAGCTTTGGAGAGCCCGTTCTGCCGGTGGATGAACCGCTGACCAACTGGGATCACGCCGGCGGTATTCATGGATATGCGCTGCCGGAAGGCGCCACCGTGCGGTTTGAGTTCAACTATGCTCCGACCTGGTACACGGTGGAAGTGATCGGCCAAAACGGCGAAGAGCCTTATACGGTACAGGGAGAGGACTTGCCGGAAAACACCATGGAATTGGCGTCTTATTCAGCCAATTACCGCATCAAAGGCCACTTCCGAAGTCACAGGAACACGGCCTACGATATGGAGTTTTACTTCCAGATCGAGCTTCCCACAGAAGAATAAGAAAAGGGCACCTGCCTTTGCAGGTGCCCTTGGTTTTTGAAAAGAAAAAGCTCGTCTTTCGACGAGATTCTGATGCGGATGAAGGGACTTGCCCGGCTTCGGCCGGAGCGGTGGCGCGGGAAAACAGTCCACCGGACTGTTTTCTAACACGCGCCCTTTAAGTCCCAGATCGACAAAGAAAAAACCAGCACCCCAAATGGAGTACTGGTTTTTTGGTGCGGATGAAGGGACTTGAACCCCCATGAAATTGCTTTCACATGGACCTGAACCATGCGCGTCTGCCAATTCCGCCACATCCGCGACTGCCTTATTATAATATCGCAACTCTAACAAAAAGTCAAGCACTTTTTAAAAGTTGTTAAAATTTGTAAAAGGCAAGAGCCAGGCATCATTTTTCAAAAGAGAAGTGATAATCCAGACCCAGCTTGTCCCGCAGTTCGATCATCTCCTGCTGGACCGAGGCGTTGACGGGCACGCCCTTATCCTTGCGCTCCAGCCACACCAGATATTCCTTTTCACCGGCGGTGTAGATGCGCTCCTGGCCGGGAGCCTTTTTGGAGGCCCGGAGAGCCCGGCAGATATCACCGGCGGTCTTGCGGAAGGTCTCCTGACCCATAAAGGCGTCGGGATCCACCACAAAGAAGAAGTGGCCCAGGTGATACATCTGGGGCTTGCCCTCGGGGCTGACGCCGGTGAGGGCCTTCATAAACTGACTGCCGGTAAAGGCGGCCGACAGGATCTCCACCACGGCGGAATAGCCGTAGCCCTTGTAGCCGCACATTTCGTCGCCGATACCGCCCAGAGGAGCCAGAGCGGCGGTTCCGTCCACCAGTGCCTTGAGGATCGCGTCGCTGTCGGTCATGGTGCCGCCGTCCTGGGTGACCACCATGCCGGCAGGGGTCTCCTTGCCGCTTCTTGCATAATATTCGATCTTACCCCGCTGGACGATGGAGGTGGCACAGTCCAGGCAGAAGGGGAACGCCTCGTCGGTGGGCAGGGCAAAGGTCAGGGGATTGGTGCCCATCATGTTCTCCACGCCGAAGGTGGGGGCGATGGAGGGCCGGGCGTTGGTGCCGGTGATACCCACCATACCGGCCTTGCTGGCCATGGTGGCCCAGTAGCCGGCGATGCCGTAATGGGTGGAGTTGCAGATGGCGCCGCCGGCCATACCGTAGGTCTTGGCCTTTTCAATGAGCTTTTCCATCATGTGGTAGCTGGCCACCATACCGATGCCGTCGTGGGCGTCCATCACCAGGGTGGTGGGGGTCTCCTTGAGAATCTCCAGCTTGGTTTCGGGCAAAAGGGTACCCTTGACGATGCGGTCGATGTAAATAGGCTTGAAGCGGTTGCAGCCGTGGCTTTCGATGCCCCGGCGATCAGACTCCAGCAGCACGTCGGCGCAGATGGCGGCGTCCTCAGCGGGAACGCCGTAGGCTTTGAACACGTCGATCATGAAGGCGTTCATGGTCTCCCAGGAAACATAAGGTCTGTTTTCCATTGTAATCCCTCCTGAATGCAAAAAAATCCTTGTCAAAAGGACAAGGATCATTTTGGTGCAGCCAGGGGGACTTGAACCCCCACTCCGTTTCCAGAACTAGCACCTCAAGCTAGCGCGTATGCCAATTCCGCCATGGCTGCGAATGCTTCATTATAATAGCACACCGGAGGAGAAAAAGCAAGAGGAAAATTGACAGTCCTGCCAATTCAAGGTATAATCAGCCCAATGAACAATCTTGCGGAAAGGTGGATGGGGCAATTATGGCAAAGATCCTCATCATCGGTGGCGGTGCGGCCGGTCTCGCGGCGGCGCTGACTGCCGCAAAAACCCTCCCCGGCGAGCAGATCACCCTGCTGGAGCGGCTGGACCGGGTGGGCAAAAAGATCCTGGCCACCGGCAACGGCCGGTGCAATCTCACCAACATGAACGCCGGGCCGGGCCATTTTTACAGCAATGACAAGGGCCTTTTGCGGCAGGCGCTGGAGAATATGCCTCCCCGGCAGGTGCTGGACTTTTTCGGCGAGCTGGGCCTTTTGTGCCAGGAAGAGGAGGAAGGCCGGGTCTATCCTTACTGCAAGCAGGCCTCCATGGTGCTGGACGTGCTTTTGCTGGCCCTGGAGCGGGCCAAGATCGACGTGCAGTGCGGATGCACCGTTACCTCCATTGGCCGAAATAAGGGCAAATTTACCGTGAAAACCGCCGACGGCAGGAGCTTTTCCGCTGACCGGGTGATTTTGACCACCGGCGGCAAGGCGGCCCCCAAGCTGGGCTCCGACGGCAGCGGCTATGTGCTGGCCCAGCAGCTTGGCCACCGCTGTGTGCCGGTGTATCCGGCTCTGGTGGCGCTGAAATGCGACATGAACGGCCTTGGCGGCCTGAAGGGCATCCGTGCTCAGGCCGGGCTGACTTTGATGGCCGGCGACCATACCCTGGCCCAGGACGTGGGCGAGGTGCAGTTCACCGAATACGGCCTGTCGGGCATTCCGGCCATGCAGGTGTCCGGGCGGCTTTCCCGGCTGCGGAAAGGGGAGAAGTGCACCGCTCTGGTGGATCTCTTCCCCCAGTGGCAGAGCGACGCCCTCTTCCGTTATCTGAAAACCCGGCAGAAGGCCGATCCCAGGGGCACCCTGGAGACCCTGCTGCTGGGCACGGTGCACAAGCGCCTGGCCTATGCCGTGCTGAAAAGCGCCGGCCTGCAGCCCCTGTCCCGGCCCTGCGGCACCCTTACGGCAGCCGAACTGCATCGGCTGGCCGACATGCTGAAGGCCTGGCCCTTCCCGGTGACCGGTACCCAGGGCTGGGAGTTTGCACAGGTGGCCGGCGGCGGCATCCCGCTGAAGGAGGTCAACCCGTCCACTATGGAATCCGCCCTGGTGCCCGGGCTGTATTTGACGGGCGAGGTGCTGGATGTGGTCGGCGACTGCGGCGGTTTTAACCTGCATTGGGCCTGGTGCAGCGGCATGCGTGCCGCAAAGGAGGCCGCCCGATGAAGATCTATACCGGATGTGACGTGGAATCGGTGGCCCGGTTCGAAGAACTGCTGCAGAAGGAGCACTTCTGCAAGCGCATTTTTACCGAGGCCGAGTGGGAGCACATCAGTGCCAGCGGCCATCGGGAAGCCACTGCCGCCGGTATCTACTGCGCTAAAGAGGCCATTTCCAAAGCCCTGGGCCGGGGCCTGTTCGGGCTGCAGCCCCAGGAGCTGGGCCTTGTGTGGGATGAAAAGGGGGCTCCTCAGGCGGCCCTCACCGGCAGCGCCGCCCGGCAGTATGGGCATCTGCAGCTGGCGGTGTCCATCTCTCATACCAAGGATACCGCCTTTGCCACCTGTGTGGCGCTGGAGGAATAAGCCCAAAGCCCCCGGCATACCATCTCCCGAGGAGATGATAGAATGAAAAAACGATGGATGCTGCTGCTGGTTTGTCTACTACCGCTGCTGCTGTTTGCGGCCTGCGGAAAGGATCGGTTTGACCCGGCGCAGCTGCGGGAGCGCTATACCGGCCCGGCCTTTTCTGCCCAATACACCGTCACCACCCACGCGGGCTTTTACACCGTTTATCAGCTGTCCTGTGACTGCGCCGACGGCATCTCCACGGTGACCGTCCGGGAGCCCCAGTCGGTGGCCGGTATTCAGGCGGTGATGCAGGAGGGCAACGCCCGTCTGCAGTACGGGGAGATCTCTCTGGACGCTCTTTTGCCCGAGGTGGCGGGGTTTGCCCCCATGGATGTGCTCCACGGGGTGCTGGAGGATCTCCGGCAGGGAGAACCGGCGCAATACGGCAGGGAAAACGGCCTTTTGACGGTGGAATACCGCAAAACGGTGCCCGGCGGACAGCAGGCGGTGAAGGTGATCACCCTGGATCCCCAGACCCTGGATGTGAAATGCGTCGAGTGCTATCTGGATGACAGCCTGATCCTGTCGCTGGAGATCACACAGCTGGAATGGTCTGCATAAACCTTGCAACGGCGCCCGGGCTGTGGTATACTATATTGACACGATACCTGCCGTTTCCGCATAGAATGAGATGTGACACGCCGCCTGTTTCACGGGGCGGATCGCAGTCTGTGTTTAAAATCGGTCCCCGCGTGGAATGATATGGTTGCGGACTTGTCCGACTTGATTCCTGCGGAGCGTGATTGCATTGGATAACAGTATCGTCAGACGGGGAGAGATCTATTACGCAGATCTCAGCCCGGTGGTGGGCAGCGAACAGGGTGGTATGCGGCCGGTACTCATCGTCCAGAACGATGTGGGAAACCGCTACAGCCCCACGGTGATCGCCGCCGCCATCACTTCCCAGCAAAACAAAGCACGCCTGCCCACCCATATCGAGATCGAAGCACGAACATACGGCCTGTCCAAAAACTCGGTAGTGCTGCTGGAGCAGATGCGAACGCTGGATAAACGCCGATTGAGAGAAAGAATGGGCTGTTTGGACGAAAAGGCCATGCAGCGGGTGGATGGCGCCATCGCCATCAGCCTCGGCCTCCGGGCCGACCGGGACACCACAATGGAGGGATAACGTTGAACAACAAGAAATGGACGATTTGGCTGACCTGCGCTCTGGTCGCCGTTTTGATGGTGGCCGGTCTGGGCGTCATTGCCGCCGAATACGGCAGTCAGAGTGATCCCCTGGTCACTCTGAGCTACATAGAGCAAGTCCTGCTGCCCCAGGCCAAAAAGGATGTGGATCAGCAGGTGGAGGACTCCATGGAGGACTTTGAGGACCTGCTGAACGCCAAGAACAAGGATATTCAGAAGTATATCGACAAAAAGCTGCGCTCCTTTGCCTCCGGCGACGTGGATGAAGCCCTGGTGGAGGAGATCGCCGCCCTGATCCTGGAGGAGGGCGAGCCCTCTTCGGTGAGCAACGCCCCCTGGGCCGTGATCACCGTGCCGGCCGGCGCCACCGTGGTTTGTGAGCCGGGCGTTCAGGCGGTCCTTCGCAGCGGACAGGCCAGCAGCACCGCTGTGTTGGTAGATCTGAGCAACGGCGAGGATCTTACCGCGGGCAAGGCGCTGGCGCTCAACCACATGTATGTCACCGACGCCTCCGGCGAGGGCTTTTTCACCGCCCAGGGCTGCACGGTGCTGATCTCCGGCGGCTATACCGTTCAGTAAAACCGAATCTTTTTGGCAGTACACGGGATTTCCCGTGTACTGTTTTTTTATTTCCATGCATAGGATATCCATGACGGAAACGGGGTGAGACAATGGGAACTTGCGGCCTGTATCTCGGCCGGCGTGAAGTAGGAGAGCTTGCATGGCATGGGCAGAACGGCCGCCTTACGGCGGTGTGCAGCTGCCCCTTTGAAGCCGGGATGATCTATCGTGTGGTACTGCAGACGGACAGGGGCGTGCATCGCCTTGGGGTGATGCTGCCCGAGGATCAGCGCTTTACGTTGCGCCGGGAACTCCCGGCAGGTATGCTGCCGCAGCGTGCCCATGTTGACCGAACAATGCCAGGGGAGGCGCATCTGCCGGGGCTGCCTCTGGCTTTTTCCGCGTTTTCCTGGGATGAAGAAGAGGAGGCCGCCCTGGACTGCACGGTAAAGGGCCAACTGCTGCGGGGCGACTGGATGGACACCTGTTATCTGTTGTTTCCGCTGGCTCCGGGCGGGCAATGCTGCGCGCCCCAGCTGCTGTGTATTGCCACGCAGTTGGAGCTTGAGGGCAGGCCCTACGGTCTGGTGTGCAGGCGGGATGGGCGGTATCTTCCGCTTTCAGACATGGTTCGCAGGGGCGATGTGCTATGGTAGGTGAGGGGTGATTCCGTGCGGGTGGTTTATGTGGATACGCTGTTTTTTTTCAATCTGGCGGTGGATTATCTGCTGCTTTTGCTGACGGCCAGGCTGTCCGGGGTTTACCGCAGCCGCAGGCGCCTTGCCCTTGGAGCCGCAGTGGGAGCGCTGCTTGCGGTGGCGCTGTATTTCCCGCCCATGCCGGTTTTGCCCGGGCTGCTGCTGCGGGGCGGCACCTGTGTGCTGACGGTGTTTGCAGCCTTTGGGAAACAGCCCCGCCACCGGTTTCTTCATGTGTGCGGCACCTTTGTGCTGCTGACCCTGCTGCTGGCCGGGGCGGTTTTTGCTATCACGGTAGGCAGGACAGGGGAATTGCTGCAAAACGGCGTGTTATATCTTGATATATCAGGCGCTGTAATGCTGATTGGCTTTACGGCGATGTACCTGCTTTCCGGACTGGTCATGGGCAAGGGAAAGGCCCAGACGGGGCAGAGCCGGAAGGATATCCTGGTGGAAATGGCCTCCCGCCGGGTGCAGTTCCGGGCGCTGTGCGACAGCGGAAACCTGCTGCGGGACCCCATCAGCGGCCAACGGGTACTGCTGGTGCAGAGCGACACCGCAGCCCGGTTGTTTGAGGGCCCGGGAGCGGCGCTGCTGCAAAATCTGGGGGAGCAGCCACCGGAAGAGCTGCTTCCCCAACTGCGCCGGTGCTGCAAGACAGCCTTTTGGCTGCTGCCGGTGCACACCGTCAACCGGGAAAGCATGATGATCGTCTTTCGCCCGGAAAAGATGTGGATCGAGGGAAAGCTCACCGATGAATACTTGCTTGGACTGTCGCCATCGACGCTGGAGATCGGCGGCGATTGCCAGGCTTTGATAGGAGTGTAAGAGGGATGATTTGGAAACTGCAGCAGATTTTGCGTAAAATTTTACGGAAAGCAAATATACTTTACACTAATAATATTCACTACATAAACGGAGCCGACACCCTTCCGCCGCCCCTGGCTCCCGACGAGGAGCAGCGCATCCTGCAGAACTATGATGGCACCCAGCTTGCGGTGCGGCAGATCCTCATCGAGCACAATCTGCGGCTGGTGGTTTACATCGCCCGGAAGTTTGACAACACCGGCATCGGGCTGGAGGATCTGATCTCCATCGGCACCATCGGGCTCATCAAGGCGGTGAACACCTACCGCAGCGACAAAAACACCAAACTGGCCACCTATGCTTCCCGGTGCATCGAAAACGAGATCCTGATGTACCTGCGAAAAAGCGTCAACCAGCGCACCGAGGTGTCCATCGACGAGCCGCTGAATACCGACTGGGACGGCAACGAACTACTGCTGTCCGATGTTCTGGGCACCGAGCCCGACTGCGTCATGCGGCCGGTGGAGGACGATGTGGAAAAACAGATCCTCTTCCGGGTGCTGACAAATCTCCCGGAACGGGAAAAAACCATCATTTCCCTGCGGTTCGGTCTGGCCGGCAGGGAGGAGATGACCCAAAAAGAGGTGGCCGACCTGCTGGGGATCTCCCAGTCCTATATTTCCCGGCTGGAAAAGCGCATCATCCAGCGGATGAAAAAGGAGATGCTCCGGGCGCTGTAGCCGCTTTTGGTCAGCATTTGGCGAACGAAGCCCGACTTGCTGCCGCATGAAGCTTTTTCCTCCTGGCAATACTGTTGTCAAACGAGGAAAAGCGAGGCATGTTCATGCAAACAAAGGTTGAGATCTGCGGCATCAATACATCCAAACTGAAGGTTTTGCGCAATGAGGAGACCATGGCTCTCATCCGCCGGGCTCAGGCGGGAGAGCGCCGGGCCAAGGACGAGGCGGTGATGGGCAATCTGCGGCTGGTGCTGTCGGTGGTACAGCGGTTTTCCAGCCGGGGTGAGCCCATGGACGACCTGTTTCAGGTGGGGGTCATCGGCCTTTTGAAGGCCATCGACAATTTTGACACCAATCAGCCGGTGAAGTTTTCCACCTATGGGGTGCCCATGATCATCGGGGAGATCCGCCGCTACCTCCGGGACGGCAGCCGGGTAAAGATCAGCCGCAGCATCCGGGACAACGCCTACCGGGCGCTGACCGCCAAGGAGCGGCTCACCGCCCTCAACCAGCGGGAGCCCACCATGGAGGAGATCGCCAAAGAGGTGGGCCTGCCCCGGGAAGAGGTGATCTTTGCTCTGGACGCCATTGCCGACCCGGTGTCTTTGTACGAGCCGGTGTTCCAGGACGGTACCGACTCGGTCTGTGTCATGGACCAGGTCCGGGACGAGCGCAGCACCGATGACAGCTGGCTGGACCAGATCGCCATGAAGCAGGCCATGGAGGCGCTGACGCCCCGGGAAAAGCGCATTCTGGCCCTGCGGTTTTACGACGGCAAGACCCAGGTGGAGGTCTCCGGCGAGGTGGGCATCAGCCAGGCCCAGGTCTCCCGGCTGGAAAAGGGCGTTCTGGACAAGATCAAGCGCTGTATGCGCTGAACCTCTTGCGAAACCGGCCGTTTTGCTCTACAATGGACTGCAGGAGTTGATTTGTATGAGCAGACAATGGAACGCGCTGGGCGTTTCCCACCGATTTATCAAGCAGCACCTGCCCAAGGGCGGCTTTGCCATCGACGCCACCGCCGGCAACGGGGGAGACACCCTGATGCTGTGCGAAACGGTGGGCCAAGAGGGTCGGGTTTTGGCCATGGATATCCAGCAGCAGGCGGTGGAAAACACCCAAAAGCTGCTGACGGAAACCGGCTGGGCATCGGTTGCCCAGGTGGTGCAGGACAGCCATGCACGGATGGGACAGTATGCCCAACCGGAGAGCGCCGACTGCGTGGTGTTCAACTTCGGATGGCTGCCCGGCGGCGACCACAACATCTTCACTCGGAAGGAAAGCAGTCTGGAGGCCATTGAGCAGGGCCTTGCCTGTCTCAAACCCGGCGGCATCATGAGCCTGTGCGTCTATTACGGCCGCAACAACGGCTATGAGGAACGGGACGCCATCTTGGCGTATGTCCGTGGGTTGGACCATCGCCGCTATACCGTGATGGTGGTGGACTTTGCCAACCGGATCAACGATCCGCCTATCCCAGTGTTCATCGTCAAAGAAGGATGAGAAAAGCCCGTGTCATTTGACACGGGCTTTGTTCTTTTAATCTTTTTCGGTTGGCTCTTCATTAGGTTCTTCTTCAAAGATTTCCTGCATCGAAGGATAGGCGATACCGTAACAAAGCAGCAGACCGGAGGCCATCAGCAGGACAATGGTTGCCAGAGAAAAGCCGGGGATGTTAAAGATCTGCTGAGGCATCAGCAGGGCAGAGCAGCCCTCCTGTACCAGAAGGCATAGACCAATACTGCACATTGCCACACGGAAACGGGGATGAGGCTTTTCAAACCGGCCGGCCACCGCGGCGTAGAGGCTCAGCAGGGTCACCAGCAGCACGGCCATTTCATAGCCGAAGGTGGAAAGATAAGGATTGTCGCCGTTGCTGCGATAGAAGAGCAGCAGATAAAAGCTCAATGCAAAAATTGGGATAAGGGAATATACAGCAGCGGTCTTTCCGCTGTCCCGCAGGGGTAGGCGCAGCAGGGCAGCAACGCCGGAAAAAGCGCAGAAAGCGGCTGTGATCATCCGCAGAGACATGGAGAGGTCCTGCTGCAGCAGGAAACAGACGGCCGACAGTAAAAACAGAAATCCGGCAGCGGCGATCAGGGCAAAGGAAATTTTATCGGGCTCGGCAGCCTTGAGCTGCAGCTTTTTACGGGTCTTTTCGGTGCCCAGCGCTGCCAGAACAAGCACAACGGCGGCCGCCAGAGCCACGAGGAACATCTCGGTGCCGGAAGTGGACTTTTGGCGGTGGATGGCCAGTACCAGACCGCACAAACCGGCAAGCAGGATCTGCAGAGCCGAGATTTTATGATTGGTTTTCATTTTTATCGCATCCTAACATAAATGACAGTTTTTCTTCGTATGATGGAACGAAGCAAGTCCATAGATTATATTATCATAACATAAACCGCAAAAAAAGGGAATGATAAATCATGAAGAAACTGTTGAAAATTGTGCTGCTGCTGAATATTTGCGCGGTGTTGTCACCGCTTTTGACGGTGGGTTTTTCTGCCGAAGCTCCGGTGGAGCTGCCGGAACCCAATACTGCGGTTTCGGAAATTGGACTGACCCTGCCGGAGCGGACTTCTTACGATGAAACCACTTTGGTACGGCTTTGTGCCGAAGGCTCGGTCCGGGAGCTGCCGCTGAAAGATTATCTGGTGGGTGTTCTGGCCGCGGAAATGCCGGCCGGTTTTCCCGAAGAGGCGCTGAAGGCTCAGGCGGTGGCCGCACGCACTTATACCCTGTATAAAATGGCTCTGTACAGCGGACAAGCGGAGCTGCCCGCGGAGCACCAAGGGGCCGATCTGTGCGATGATCCGGGCCATTGCGAGGCTTTTGTGGATCTGACAGCACAGGCCGGAGCCCTGTGGGGAGATAGCGCGGATATTTACCATCAGCGGCTGGAAACCGCGGTGGAGGATACCGACGGGATGATCCTGGTGTATGAGGAACAACCCATTGCGGCGGTATTTTGCGCCGCATCCACCGAAAAAACCGAAAGTGCCGCCGATATCTGGGGCAGCGATCTGCCCTATCTGCAAAGTGTGGACAGCCCCGGCGGCAGCGACTGCAGCCGTTACGAGGGTACCGTCACCATAAAACAAAGTGATTTCCGGGACGCCATCCTCGCTATGGCTCCCGAGGCTGACTTTTCGGGCGCGCCGGGTACCTGGTTCCGGGATTCCCATCGGTCGGCCGCCGGCAGCGTTATCGACGTTCTGGTGGGGGAGGTGCGTCTTACCGGCAGCCAGGTGCGGCAGGCGGCGGGCCTGAACTCGGCCAATTTCAAGGTCAAGGTGGACGGGGAGAACCTGGTGTTCACCACCTTGGGCTATGGCCACGGCGTGGGACTGAGCCAGTACGGCGCCCGGTATCTGGCCATGGACGGACAAACCTACGATCAGATTCTGGCCCATTATTATCCCGGAACCCAGCTGCGTCTGGAGGGCTGAGTGCATAAACCCGCTGACCTTCGGCGATACTAAGGCCGGAGGTGCACGATATGCAGAAAGGAAACTTTATTCAGCGCGCGCTGCAGTTTGCCGAAAGCAAGGGGTTTTACATGATCCTGGGACTCTGCGTGGTGGCAATCGGCGTTTCGACTTATGTTTTGTTTTTTACCGCGCCCCAGGAAAAGCCTGTTGAAGGGGAGCTGATCAATCAGCCGGCCACCGAGCCAAAGGTCAGCGCAGTCAATCCTGTTCCCGATGTCAAAGTGCCGCAGGAACAACCCACGCAGCCTGCGGCCCCGGAGAAGCCTACCGAGCCGGAACATTCGGTAAGCGATGTGCCGCCGGCTCAGACACCGGTGACAGAGCCCAAGCCGGTGGTTAAAACCGAACCGCCTTCCAACGCCGTACAGGTCAGCGGCAATACCAAGGTGAAAACCCCGGTCTTCACCTATCCCGTCAAGGAGAGCCAGGTCCAGCGGGAATACTCCGGTGAAGCGCTGGTGTTTGACCCTACCATGGGTGACTGGCGCACACACGGCGGTACCGACTTTGCCTGTGACGAGGGCGATGAAGTGCTGGCCGTTCTGGACGGCGTGGTGGCAGAAATCTATGCGGATGCCATGATGGGCCAGTGCCTGCGCATTGACCACGGGGCACAGCTGGAGAGCCTCTACTGCGGTGTTCTGCCCCAGGATGGGATCAAGGTGGGAACAAAGGTAGCCGCCGGGCAGACCATTGGCCGGGTAGGTGACGATGTTCTGGCCGAAAGCGCCCAGGAATGTCACCTGCATCTGGAGATGACCGAAGAGGGCGTTGCAGTGGATCCCCTAAGCGTTCTGAAATGACAAAAAAGTCAGCTCGATCGAGCTGACTTTTCTTTTTAGTAGGGGAGCCCCTCCAGGCTTTCGCCAGGGCGGACGATCTGTCGGATCCACTCCTTGCGGATCTCCCAAATGTTGCCGCAGACATTGAAGATGGTCCAGTTGTCGATCTGGAAAACCCGCTTCCAGCTTTCCCGGATGCGCTCCATCTCCTGGGGGTACATCCCTTTGTAGCGGCCCTGAAAAAACTCGAAGCCGTTCTGCACGCCCAGAGCTTTCAGATGTTTCTTATATGCCTCCCGGTCGGCTTCGTTGGCAGGAATATAGATGCGGTTGAGCACATAATCCCATTTGCCCTCGTCGAAATAAATGACTTGCGCCTTTGGCACTTCCAACACATAAACCACCGTGCCTGGAATGGGCTTGAGGCAGTTGTTGGCGCTGATGGAGCACCAGATGGAAGCGCTCACATCCTCCGGCTTGGGGACCCGTTTGGCGGCCTCCTGTGTAAACCAGTCGTAGCTTTCCAGGTAGTGTTCGGCCATATCACCGAAGTGCAGCCGTACATAGGCCCGTTGATTGATGATGCGGCCATCCCGCTCCAACTGGGCCAGGGTCTTGTCGTTCTGACGGGTGTATAGCTTTACAGTGCCGTTGTCCAAAGGGAAAACTCCTTTCAGCGGGCGGCCTCCCGGGCTTCGTATCTGTCCAAAAAGGTCTCCATATACCAGGCCCGGGGAGTGACCACGTGGAGGCTCAGCTCGGGGCGCTTGGAAACAAACTCCGCCAGCATTTCTTTGAGGTTTTCTGCGGTGATCAGATAGTTGTCCACGATCTCCTGCCGGGAGGCACCCATGCGGCGCAGCAGCAGGGCAGACAACACACCGGTGCGGTCCTTGCCGGCATTGCAGAAGTACAGCACATTGGTGGGGGCGTTTTCCACCAGGGCGATGATCTCTTCCATCTTTTCGTCGGCCATAGCCATATAGGACCGGGGTACGTCTTCTACGCACAGAGGAACGATGTCGCCGGTACTCACCGGCATGTGGTGATAGGTAAAGGCCGGATGGTTTTCCAGAGGGCAGGGCCGTTTCTCCGCCTCATTGAGGGCGCGAAGATCCACCACCGTGCGCACATCGTGCTCCAGCAGCCAGTCGATGTCGGCTTCCGAAAGCCGGTCGGGCACATCGCTGCGGATATAACGGTAGGAACCCTCCCGCAAAAGGCGGGTGTTGAGGGTATAGGTCAGTAAACTTGCCATAATGAGATCAGTTCAGATACTGTACCAGCTTGCACACATCGCCGGCGCCCATGGTGAAGATCAGATCGCCGGGCTGCACCTGTTCGCCCAGCATTTGAGCTGCCTGACGGAGATCGGCGGCAACCTCTGCGCCGGGGATACGCTTGGCAAGATCTTCGGAGGAAACGCCGTAGGTGTTGACCTCACGGGCGGCAAAAATGGGGCAGAGGATCACCTTGTCGGCATGGGAGAGCGCCTGGGCAAACTCATCCAGCAGGGACACGGTGCGGGAATAGGTGTGGGGCTGGAACACGCAAACCACCCGATTGGGCTCCAGAGACCTGGCGGCCTTGAGGGCGGCTTCGATCTCGGTGGGGTGGTGGGAATAATCGTCATAGACCTTGGCGTCGCGCCAGGCGCGCTTGAATTCAAAGCGGCGTCCCACGCCGTTGTAAGCGCCGATGCCATTGGCAAAGTCCTCGGAGGGCACACCCAGGCGAATGGCCACGGCGGCAGCAGACAGGGCGTTCATCAGATTGTGGTCGCCGGGCACCTTCAGCGCCATGCGGCAGTACAGGTCACCCTTGTACAGCACATCGCAGCAGTTGAGACCGTTGCGGAAAGCCTGGTTGACGGCGCGGACATCGCAGCCTTCGCCAAAGCCGAAGGTGATCACTTCACGGTCCAGATCCCGGGCCATTTTCCGGCAGTTTTCGTCATCGCCGTTGAGGATGACGGCGCCGTCGGCAGGCGTCAACTGTGCAAAGGTGCGGAAAGAAGCAATGATATCGTCGGTATCCTTGAAAAAGTCCAGATGATCCCGGTCGATGTTCAGAATGACCGCCAGGGTGGGGTGGAAGGACAGGAAGGAGTTCTGATACTCGCAGGCCTCAGCCACAAACAGTTCTCCGTGACCGATGCGCAGGGTGCCGCCAATGGAGGGCAGATCGCCGCCCACCATAACGGTGGGATCCAGGCTGGCCGATTCGGCAAAGGTGGCGATCATGGCGGTGGTAGAGGTCTTTCCGTGGGTACCTGCCACGCAGACCACCTTGGAATAATGCTCCATGATAAAGCCCCAGGCTTCGGCGCGGGAGATCACAGGGATCTTCTGGGCTCGGGCGGCTACCACTTCGGGGTTGTCATCCTTGATGGCAGCCGTGCGGATGACCAAACCGGCATCCCGCACATTGTCGGGGCGGTGGCCGATGGCCACGGGGATGCCCTGCTCATCCAGCTGCAGGGTATAGATGGAGCTGTCACGGTCGCTGCCGCGGACATGAGCGCCCATATCTTTCAGCATCCGTGCCAGCGCACGCATGGAAACGCCGCCCACACCGATCAGATGGATGGGGGCGTCGGAACGCAGGATCTCATTAAAATTCAGATCATTCATGCAAAGACCTTCCTCGTTCAAGTGGATTCTATCATAAAAACAGATGAAATCATTCAACTATAGAAATGGACAATACCATCCCAATTTAACTCATATAGTTTACCACACTTTTCCTGTTTTGCATAGTCTTTTTTGCACCCGTAAAGGGGAGAAAACATAGACTGAAGCGAAAGAGGTGATGCGAAAATGTGTGAAAGCATGGATTTTGCGGTAATGCGGGGCGACCGACGGCAGAATCTGCTATGTGATTTGCTGATCGCTGACGGGCACCGGGCCCAGCTGCTGCCCGAGCCGGAGAAATGGAACCGGGAGAATCTGTTTCCGCCGGGGGCCTTTTTGGTGACGGCCAAAGCCACCGGCAGGCTGCGCCAGGCGGCGCTGGAACAGGGGTTCCGTCTGCTGGAGTACGGCAGTCTGCCAGGTTTCAAGGAAGAAAACGGCGCCATTACGGCAGAAGGGGCGCTGCAGGTGGCTATGCGCCACCGGCTGCGCACATTAAAGGACAGCGACATGCTGGTGATCGGCTACGGCGGTATCGGGCGGCCCCTGGCAGCTCTTTTAAAGGCCATAGGCGCGGCTTCGGTGACCGTTGCTGTCCGCCGGGAGGAACAGCTGTGGATCCTGAAAGGGGAGGGCTACCGCCCGCTGCTGTCCCGTGATCTGGAGGACCAGGCGGGGGAGTATGATGTGATCTTCAACACGGCGCCCGAACTGCTGCTTGACGGCCCGGTGCTGGAGCAGCTGCGCCCCGGCGCGCTCATCGTGGACCTTGCCTCCAAACCCGGCGGTGTGGATTGGGAGCAGGCTAAGGCGCTGAACCTCAAAGCGGTGCACGCCCTGGCGCTGCCCGGACAGCTGACCCCCATGTCGGGCGCGCTGGCCATTCGAAATGCAATTTATCAATTGTGCAAGGAGGAACACTATGCAGAATAAAAAGATCGGCGTTGCCATTACCGGCTCCTTTTGCAGCTTTTCCCAGATCCTTCCCGTGCTGGAGCGGCTGGCCCGGGAGAATGAGGTGACAGCCATTTTGTCCCCGTCGGCAGCTCAGACCGACACCCGCTTTTATCGGGCAGAGGATTTTCGCCGGGAGGTACAGCGCATCACCGGAAGAAAGCCCATGACCACCATTGCCGAAGCCGAACAGGTGGGCCCTCAGCGGCTGTTTGATGTGCTTTTGGTGGCGCCCTGCACCGGGAACACCCTGGCAAAGCTCAACCATGGCATCACCGACACCGCGGTGCTGATGGCAATCAAGGCGCAGGTGCGCAACGACCGGCCGGTGGTGCTGGCCCTGTCCACAAACGATGCTCTGGGCACGGCAGCGGTGAATATCGGCGGCCTGCTCAACCGGCGAAATCTTTATTTCGTACCGTTCAGTCAGGACGATCACGAAAAAAAGCCCCGGTCCATGGCGGCCAGATTCGGTCTTTGCGAGCAGACCATGGAGGCGGCACTGGAAGGCCGCCAGGCACAACCCATTATTCTGTAAAAGGTCTTTGACATTTGCTGGGTTTGCAGTATAATATATTCAGAACCCAAAAGAAAGGATGAATCAAATGAATCAGAGTACGGTTTGTGTCAACAAAGCGCGTGAACTGCCCGAAGGCTTTGTTTATATTGATGAACTGATCGAGGATTGCATCATTGATGCAAAGTATGCCGGCACCGACAACTTTATGGGTCGTCCTGCCGACGGCTATGAGCAGCCGCTGGTTGTCATGACCAAGGAGGCCGCTGAGGGCTGTGTCAAGGCTGCCGAGATCCTGCGCAAACAGGGCTACGTGATGAAGTTTTTCGATGCCTATCGCCCGCAGCGCGCCGTGGATGATTTCTGCCGTTGGGGTGAGGATTCTGCCGACCAGCGCCGCAAGCCTGTCCACTATCCCAATGTGGAAAAGCTGAAGATGTTTGACGAGGGCTATATTGCCCGCCGTTCCGGTCATACCCGCGGTAAGGCCGTTGACCTGACCCTGGTGGATATGAAGACCCATCAGGAACTGGATATGGGCTCCATCTTTGACTTCATGGATCCCCGCAGTTGGCCCGACAGCGATCTGGTGACCCCCGAACAGAAGAAGAATCGCTACATTCTCCGGGATGCCATGCTGGCCTCCGGTTTTGAGCCCTATGAGTGTGAGTGGTGGCACTTCTCGGTCACGCCCGAACCCTATCCTGATACTTATTTTGATTTCCCCATCAAGTAATTATCACAGAATAAACAGAAAAGCTCGCGGATTTGTATCCGCGAGCTTTTTTCGTTATTGTTTGGCTTCTCTTTTTTGGAGATCTTCCCGCAGCAGCCGGTACAGCGCCGCGGCAATGGGAACACCCAGCAGCATGCCGGAGATGCCCATGAGGCTGCCGCCCACCGTGATGGCGGCCAGCACCCACAAAGCAGGCAGGCCGATGGAATTGCCCACCACCTTGGGGTAGATCAGATTGCCCTCCAGCTGCTGGAGCACCACGATAAACACCAGGAACAACAGGGCTTTGACGGGGGACTGGGTAAGGATCATAACGGCGCCCACGCCGGCGCCGATATAGGCACCCGCGATGGGGATCAGTGCGGTAAAGCCGATCAGCGTTCCAATCATCATGGCATAGGGGAACCGGAAGATGGTCATTCCGATGATGCACAGAACACCCAGGATGACCGCTTCGGCGCACTGGCCCACGATAAACTTATGCATACAGTCATTGAGCACCTGCAGGCAATGGGTCAGCTTCTGGTTGAAGGTTTTGGGCAGGTAGCCATTCATGAGGCGTCGGCCCTGCTGCTGCAAATGATCCCGGTCCAGCAGCAGGTAAATGGCAAAGATAATGCTGAGGAAGCAGTTCACCACACTGGAGATCACCGAGGAAACCGTGCTGAACAGGGCGCCGGCTGCGGTCCCGAGACCGGATGCGATCATTTTAATGGCCTTGTCGATGGCATCGCCCCAGTTGACGGCGTCCAGCTTCTGGAGAAGGTCAGCGGGCACGATCTGGGCTGCCACCTGGCTGTGCAGCAGCTTTTCCAGGGCAGGCTCCACCTCTTCCATCAGCAGCTTTACACAGGAAAGCAGTTCGGGCACTACCAGGCCGATCACCAGTGCCACAATGGCTACCAGGGTGACAACGGCTGCCAGCAAACACACGATCCGTCGGCTTTTGAGCACCCAGCCGTCCCGGCGCTTGGGGAAGTAGAGTGCCTCGTAGCGGCTCATGAGGATGTTGAGCACATAGGCGATCACAAGCCCCAGCAGCAACGGCGAAAGCGCGCTGATAAAGGTGCCCAACAGATTGGAAACGCCTTCCCAATAATACATGAACAGATACAGGCAGAATACACTGATGCAAATACGAAAACAGGTTTTCCAATCCAGTTTCAAGGGTCATTCCTCCAGATTTTTCTTTGCCGTGGACAGCATGAGCTTGATGCGGTTCAGCTGGTTGACCTCCGATGCGCCGGGGTCATAGTCCACTGCAACAATGTTAGCATGAGGATAGGCTTTTTTCAACTGTTTGATGACACCTTTTCCAACCACATGATTGGGCAGACAGGCGAAGGGCTGGATACAAACGATATTGGGCGTGTCCGTTGTAAGCAGTTCCGCCATTTCGCCGGTGAGGAACCAGCCTTCGCCGTATTGGTTGCCGAGGGACAGGAAGGGCTTTGCCAGCTGTGCCACATGGGCAATGTGCATGGGGGCTTCAAAGCGCTTGCTCTTTTCCAGGGCTTTCAGCGCGGGCATACGCAGGGCCCGAATGGCGGCGACGGAGACCTTTGCAAAAAGGGCGGAGGTCCAGCGATGACCCAGGTTTTGATACATATATTCCTCGCCGTAGACACAGTAATTGAGGAAGTCCATCAGATCGGGCACGACGGCTTCGGCGCCCTCTTTTTCCAACAGATCCACCAGGTGGTTGTTGGCCAGGGGCATGTATTTCACCAGAATTTCGCCGACGATACCGACACGGGGCTTTTTCAGTGTTTCATCAATGGGGAAGGTATCAAAGGCCTCCACGATACCGCGGCAAACATCGGCATAGCGGCCCTTTTTGTTCACCATCTGATCGATGCAGATGGCTTTCCATTTTTCATGAAGGGCGTTGGCCGAGCCGGGAACTTTTTCATAGGGCCGCACCCGGTAGAGACAGCGCATAAACAGGTCTCCGTAGACAATGCCGTGGGCGGCGTCCAGCAGCAGGGCGGGGGAGAGCTTGAAGCCTTCATTCTTCTCCATGCCGTTGGCATTGAGGGAGATCACGGGGATGTGGGACAGATTCACCTTGTCCAAAGCCCGGCGGATGAAGGCCACATAGTTGCTGGCACGGCAGCAGCCGCCGGTCTGGGACATGATGATGGCCAGCTTGTCGGTGTCATATCGGCCGGACAGGACGGCTTCCATGATCTGCCCCACCACGGTGATGGAGGGGAAACAGGCGTCATTGTTGACGTATTTCAGACCCACATCGATGGCGGTGCGGTTGTCGTTGTCCAGCACCTCGATCCTGAAGCCGTGCTTGGCAAACACCGGCTCAAGAAGTTCAAAATGAATGGGGCTCATCTGGGGACAGAGAATGGTATAGCCGGCCTGGAACATTTCCCGGGTAAACTCTTTTCGCTGATAAGCCGCAGGCTTGGCCTGGGCAGTTATACCGCCCTCCAGACGCATGTTCATGGCAGCCAGCAGGCTGCGGATACGAATACGGGCAGCGCCCAGATTATTGACCTCGTCGATCTTGAGAACGGTATAGAGCTTGCCGCAGCCTTCCAGGATCTCGTTGACCTGGTCGGTGGTGACGGCATCCAGACCGCAGCCAAAGGAGTTCAGCTGGATGAGCTCCAGGTTTTCCCGGTGGGCCACAAACTCAGCCGCCGAGTACAGCCGGGAATGGTAGACCCACTGATCCACCACGCGGATGGGCCGCTGGGGATCAAAGTCGATGGGCAGGCTGTCCTCGGTGAGCACCGCCAGGTCATAGGAGGCGATGAGCTCGGGGATGCCGTGATTGATCTCCGGATCCACATGATAGGGTCGTCCGGCCAGCACGATACCTCGCTTGCCGTTTTCATCCATCCAGTCCAGGGCCTGCTGACCGGCTTTACGGATATCTTCCTTGGCGCGCTGCTGCTCGGCCCAGGCGGCGCTGACGGCAGCCCGAACCTCAGCCTCGGCGATGTTCCATTCTTTTTTGCACTCGCTCACCAGCTTGTCGGCGGCGATTTTTTCGGAGGTGAAGGCAATAAAGGGCCGGATATAATGGACCTGTCCGTCGGTGACGGCCTCCACATTGTTTTTCAGGTTTTCGGGATAGGAAACCACGATGGGGCAGTTAAAATGGTTCTGCGCCGAGGCGGTTTCTTTCTTCTCATAGAAGACACAGGGGTGGAAGATGGTCTTTACCCCCTGTTCCACCAGCCACTGCACATGGCCGTGGGCCAGCTTGGCAGGATAGCACTCCGACTCAGAGGGGATGGATTCCATACCCAGCGCGTACAGATTGCGGTCAGAGAAGGGGGAGAGGATCACACGGAAACCCAGTTCCTTGAAAAAGGTTGCCCAGAAGGGATAGTTTTCATACAGATTGAGCACCCGGGGGATACCGACGGTGCCGCGGTGGGCTTCGGTTTCTGACAGGGGTACATAGTCAAACAGCCGCCGGCGCTTGTAGGCAAAGAGATTGGGTACATCCTTTGCGGTGCCGCGGCCGCCAAGACCCTTTTCACAGCGGTTGCCGGTGACATGGCGGCGGTTGCCGGGGAAGGTGTTGACGGTGAGCATACAGTTGTTGGAGCATCCGCCGCAGCGGGCAGTAGCGGTGGTATATGTAAGGGCGGCGATCTCCTCCAGAGAAAGCATGGAAGTCTGCTGTCCGTGATAGCGCTGCCGGGCCAGCAGTGCCGCACCGAAGGCGCCCATGATGCCGGAAATATCCGGACAGGTGGCTTCAACGC
The DNA here is from genome assembly GCA_017521295.1 of Clostridia bacterium. Classification (GTDB taxonomy): domain Bacteria; phylum Bacillota; class Clostridia; order Oscillospirales; family Butyricicoccaceae; genus UBA4644. The sequence goes on from JAFXDF010000062.1 coordinate 39,270, forward strand.
CGGCAATGCTTTCAAAGGCGCGCAGTACCGCCTGATTATAGAAGGTACCGCCCTGGACCACAACGTGGGAGCCCAGTTCCCGGGCATCGGCCAGCTTGATGACCTTGAACAGAGCATTCTTGATGACCGAATAGGCCAGACCGGCCGAAATATCGGAAACGGTGGCGCCTTCCTTCTGTGCCTGCTTCACGTTGGAGTTCATGAATACCGTACAGCGGGTGCCAAGATCAACGGGATGTTTGGCAAACAGCGCCTCTTTGGCAAAGGCCTCTGCGGTGAAGCCAAGTGAGTTGGCGAAGTTTTCAATAAAGGAACCGCAGCCGGAGGAACAGGCCTCGTTGAGCAGCACGTTTTCCACCACGCCGTTTTTCAGCTTGATGCATTTCATGTCCTGACCGCCGATGTCCAGCACGCAATCAACCTGGGGATCAAAAAAGGCGGCAGCCGTGCAGTGGGCTACGGTCTCCACTTCGCCTTCATCCAGGCAAAAGGCCGACTTCAGCAGGGCTTCGCCGTAACCGGTGGAACAGGAGCGAACGATCCGTGCCCCTTCGGGCATACGTGCCTGCAGCTGCGCCATGGCGTTCATGGCCGTTTTGATGGGATTGCCCTGATTGTTGGCATAGAAGGAATGCAGCAGCTGACCCTCGCTGCCAATGAGGGCCATTTTTGTGGTGGTGGAGCCGGCGTCGATGCCCAGGAAACAGTCACCCTGATAGGTTTCCAGGTCGGCCTTTGCCACCACGGCGCTGTCGTGTCGCGCACGGAATGTGTCGTAATCGGATCGGCTGGCAAAAAGCGGATCCAGACGCTTGAGTTCAAAGGCCATTTCAACGCCTTTTTCCAACCGCTGCTGCAGCTCGGTCAGCGGTACGGAACGCTGATCATCGGCGGCCAAAGCGGCGCCCATGGCGGCAAACAGATGGGAGTTTTCGGGATCCACCGTGGTTTCGGGGGTGAGTTTCAGCGTGCGAATGAAGGCTTTTTTCAACTCGGGCAAAAAGTGCAGCGGACCGCCCAAAAAGGCCACACAGCCTCGGATGGGCTTGCCGCAGGCCAGACCGGAGATGGTCTGCTGCACCACTGCCTGGAAGATGGAGGCGGCCAGGTCGGCTTTTGTGGCGCCTTCGTTGATGAGAGGCTGAATATCAGTCTTTGCAAAAACACCGCAGCGTGCGGCGATGGGATAGATCTCCTTATAATTGACCGCCTCGTTGTTCAGGCCGGCGGCATCGGTCTGGAGCAAAGAGGCCATCTGGTCGATAAAGGCACCGGTGCCGCCGGCGCAGACACCGTTCATACGCTCTTCCAGACCGCCCTTGAAATAGATGATTTTAGCGTCTTCGCCGCCCAGCTCAATGGCCACATCGGTCTGAGGCGCCACATGCTGCAGGGCGGAAGCAACGGCCACAACTTCCTGCACAAAAGGAATTTCCAGAGCCTTTCCCAGGTTGATAGAACCCGAGCCGGTGATCCGGGGGATGAGGGCGCACTCGCCCAATTTCAACCGGGCATCGTTCAAAAGCCCGGCAAGCGCTTCCTGGGTACGAGCGCCGTGCCGGACATATTTTCCAAAAAGAATATGGTCTTGTTCATCCAGCAGCACCAGTTTGACGGTGGTGGAGCCGATGTCAATACCTGCGCGATAAGTCTGCATGAAAATGCCTCCTGAAAAAGAAGAAAAACTTCCAAAAATGGATGTTTTGTAGTTAAATTCTATCACTGTTTGTCGGTTCTGTATATATGGAAAAGTGTTAAAAAACGGTTACTAAACTGTAAATTTACCAAATCTTAACCGGAATTTACCGTGAAAAAGTGCTGATTTTTGTAAATGCAGATTCACCTTGTCCATTGGCGCTTCCTGTGGTATACTATAAGAAAACATAAACAGACAGAGGTCACCGGGAGCGTCGATAATACGATGCTGTTTGGTGCAACCCTTAGCTTTCGAACAGAAGGAGATAAAACCATGGACATGATTGAAAACTTGGACCTGCTGGACTGCCCGCTGTGTCAGGGACCCGCGTTGCTGGAAGAGGAAGAAGGCTGGTGCGTCTATGTAACTTGCCTGGACTGTGGATGCCATACCGCCGAAGTCCCCTATAAAAACGCCGAAGAGCGAATTGTCGCCATGAAGCGCGCCGCCAGCACCTGGAACATGGGCAAGGTCATCCCTATGAGTCCCGGCGAATAACAGAACACAAAAAAGCACCCCATTGGGGTGCTTTTTTCTTAGGCCTTCTTTTCAATGGTGATGACCACATGGTCACCCATCTCGGAGACCTTGATCTGGCTGTCATTGTAAGTCCAGCTGTTCATTTCACCTTCCACTTCGGTAGCGCCCAGAACGCCGGACAGCTCCTGTCGCCATTCGTCGGCAGTGTCGGGCTGGGCCTTTACCGTGACCTTGTTGATGGTGTGCTGATCGTCAAAGCCATAGGAAACATCGGCATTCTGCCCAAGAAGCTTGTGTCGGTAGGTGGGTGCGTCGGAAGTGCTGTCGCCTACCATATCCATGTCACGCATGGCGGTATCCAGGTCGTTTCGGGTAAGCCCCAGGGTGGCAAACAGATCATCCACCGCAACATCGGCATCGGTGGTTGCCAGGGATTCGGGGAAAACGGGCTCCTGATGATTGGGCTCAGAGGGGGTATCGGGATAGTTGCCCATTTCGTTGCCGGGGGTCATGCTGCCGGGGGTATTGGTGTTGGCGTTTCCGTTGCTGTTGTTGTCGGTGGGGGTGTTCATTTCATTGTCCATATTGTTGTTGTTCTGGGTATCACCGGCGTCATCTTTTCTTCCGCAGGCCACCGCCAGAGACAACAGCAGGACACCGGAAAGCACCAGCGCGAGCCATTTTCGATTCATTTTACATTCCTCCTGATTCAGGTATCGCCGATAGTGTTTCCGCGTTTTATGAAATTCATGAATGATCGCTTTGAAAACAATCTGCCAATTTTAACAATGCTTTCTTTTCAATGCGCGATACATAGGAGCGAGAGATCCCACAGTGATCCGCAACCTCACGTTGAGCCATTGGCGGCCGGCCGCAAAGCCCGTAGCGCAGACTGAGAATTTCACGCTCTCTTTGGTCCAGTACCTGCTGCATATAGCGGCGGAGCAGCTGTTGGCGGTCAGATAATTCTACCTGTTCCAGTAAGTCATCATCGCAGCTGAGAACATCCAAAAGGGAGAGGCTGTCTCCATCGCCTTCGCCGTCGATTGGCTCGGAAAGAGAAACCTCCTGGCTCAGTTTCCGCTGGCTGCGAAAATACATAAGGATCTCGTTTTCAATACATCGACAGGCATAGGTGGCCAATTTGATCTTTTTGTCCGGCTTAAAGGTGGATACCGCTTTGATCAGTCCGATGGTCCCGATGGACACCAGATCGTCCTGGTCTTCTCTGGCGGCATAATACTTTTTTACCACATGGGCCACAAGGCGAAGATTGTGCTCGATCAGTCGGTCCTTTGCCGCCTGGTCACCGGCGGCCATAGCCTCCAAAGCCTCTTTTTCCTGAAGGGCTGTCAACGGCGGCGGAAAGGAGCCCGAAACGGGCGCCACACGGAGCATCCAGAACAGACCTTCACTAAACAGTAAGGAAGAAAATGACAGCATAACGTACCTCCTTTGTCACGTGGGGCAGTGTATGCAGACGAGGGTTTGTCTGTTGCAAGTCCTGATTCAGTTACTCTTTTGAAGGAATTTACATAGAATACACCGAGGTGAGCGGGATGAAGTATCGAAAACGGCGGCCTTTGCGGATCCGATTGGAGCAACTGTGGAAATGGTTGATCGCGGTACTGCTTTTGGGCGGTGCGATCCGGGGCTGTGAGAGCATGAACGATCTTGTGGCTGTTTATGGGGAAAATCAATGCCGAAATCTGGTGGTGACAAGTACCATGGAAGCCGTTTCACAGGCGGAAACCGGTGAAAAGTTATTATACTTTACAGAAA
>JAFXDF010000011.1 GCA_017521295.1 Clostridia bacterium
GCAGCCGGCGCATTCCATGGGTCTTGCCTCGGGCAGATACACCAGAGGAGCGCCGCAGATCAGGCAGGCATTGACGTCTTTTTTCATGTTCCGCACCCTCATTTCTTGTAAAAGTTTTTGGCGTAATCGTAAAACACCTGGGCGATGGGAGACAAAATGCTGTTTTTGTGCTTGATGAGATACAGCTTGCGCCGCAGGGTGATGTTGTCAAAATCAAAGGCCAGCACCTTGCCGAACTGCTGGTAGTCCTCGCAGGCGCTCTTGGACAGGACGGCTACGCCCATGCCCTCAGAGACCATCTTTTTGATGCTTTCGGTGCTCCGCACCTCCACCGCCGTCTGGAGCTCATCGGGGTCGATGCCCAGCTCCTTGAGGAAGGCCTCGGTCTCCTTGCGGGTGCCGCTGCCCTTTTCCCGGCTGATGAAGGTCTCCTCCAGGATCTTCCGGATGGGGAAGCCCTTGCCGATATACTGGCGGAAGCGCTCCTCGTTGGGGGTGATGACCACCAGCTTGTCGTCGGCAAACTCCCGGTAGACGCACTTGGGCGCCTCCAGTTCGGTGCCGGTAAAGCCTACCTCGGCGGTGCGGGCGGTGACCTCGTCCACCACGTCGGCCGAATCGGTCATCTGGATATTGAACTTGATGTCGGGATACTTTTCCCGGAAGCACTGCAGCAGCTTGGGCAGGTAGTACTGTCCGGGGATGGTGGAGGCCGCCACCGTAATGGTGCCCTTCATTTCCCGGGAAAATACCTGGATGGCCTGGATGGCGTTTTCCCGCATGGACAGGATTTCCTTGGCATAGTTGTACAGCAACTTGCCCGCGTCGGAAGGATAGGTCTCCTTGGTGGTGCGGACGATGAGCTTGATCTTGAGCTCCCGCTCCAGAGACGCGATGTGGGAGCTGATGGTGGGCTGGGTCAGATGGAGCAGCTCACCGGCTTTGGAGAAGCTGCAGGTCTCTACCACATAAACGAATGCCTCCAGCTGTTTGATATCCATAAAAAGGTCTCCTCCCTTGTAATTTCGGCGGAAGATGATATAATCAGAGTGATAAAAATTCGATTTTGAGGTGATTGCCATGGCAAAAGAGCGGCCATTGACCCAAATGACCAACGCCCCGGGCTGAAGCGCCAAGCTGGGGCCGGGTGCCCTGACGACCATTCTGACCGGTCTGCCCAACGTGCACAGCGAAAATCTGCTGGTGGGCTATGACAGCAGTGACGATGCCTGCGTCTACAAGGTCAGCGACGATACCGCCGTCATCCAGACGGTAGACTTTTTCACTCCCATCGTGGACGACCCTTATCTCTTTGGCCAGATCGCCGCGGCCAACGCCCTCAGCGATGTGTACGCCATGGGCGGCGTGCCCAAGCTGGCCATGAACCTTCTGTGCGTGCCCAACTGCCTGTCGCTGCAGACCGTCCGCAAGATCCTAGAGGGCGGCCACGACAAGGCGGTGGAGGCCGGCTGCGTCATTGCCGGCGGACATACCGTCCAGGACGAAGAGCCCAAGTACGGCCTGTGCGTCACCGGATTTGTCCATCCTGACCGCATCCTCAAAAATGTAGGCGCCCGGCCCGGCGATGTGCTGGTGATGACCAAGCCCATCGGTTCGGGTGTGCTGACCACCGCCATCAAGGGCGGCCTGTGCACCCAGGACCAGATAGACGAAGTGTACATGCACATGGCCACCCTGAACGCCAAAGCCGGCGAACAGGTCATCCAGGCCAACAACGTCCACGCCTGTACCGACGTTACCGGCTTCGGCCTGCTGGGCCACAGCTTTGAGATGGCCTCGGGCTCGGGCGTGACCATCGTGCTGGAAGGCGAAAAGCTCCCCCTCATGACGGGTGCTCGGGAGCTGGCAAGCATGGGCATCGTGCCCGGCGGCGCCTACCGCAACATGGATTATGTGGGCGACCGTATGCGCCAGACCGAAACGGCCGTCCAGGCCCTGGTGGACCTGGCCGCCGACCCCCAGACCTCGGGCGGTCTGCTGGTGGCTCTGCCTCCGGAAGATGCCGAAAAACTGGTGGCGGAGCTCAAGCCCTTTGCCCCCTGGTCCTGTATCGTGGGCCGGGTCATCGAGCAGCAGGACGTGAGCATCATTTTTGAATAAGGCTCACAATCCCTCAGTCTCGTTTCCCTCGACAGCTCCCTTTACACAAGGGAGCCAACAAGGAATGATGTATACAAAAAAGCGCCGCGTTTTCACGCGGCGCTTTCCTTTTTGGCGGGAACATGTGGGAATCGAACCCACCTAGGCAGCTCTTCACCACCCTCACCGGTTTTGAAGACCGGGGGGCACACCAGCACCCATCTGCTCCCATGTACAGCAAAACTTAACACAGTTTTCCCCAAAAGTCAAGGAAAAACCGCCTTGCCGTACTTTTTTCGCACCGCGGATTATTTTTTATTGAAGGGTTTACAGTTCGGCGCCCGGCTTGCGGAAGTCGCCGTCCTTTTTGGTCATGTGATTGCGATCAAAGTATTCCAGTGCCGCCAGAGAGTACTTTCGGGAGGTGTTCATCTTATCCCGGTACTCGGCCAGGGTGATGGTCTCGTGCGTTTCGAACCATTCCTTCAGCGCACCCAGCAGAGCGGCGTAAACATCCTTGTACACCACAATCTGGGGGGACAGCATCACCAGCTGTCCGCCGGAGACCAGACTCTCCAGCACCTGCTTGGCCTCGTCCTTTTCCTTGGGCTGGAACATGGGCCACAGCTCGTCAGTGGAGGGAGATTCCAGACCGGCGTCCCGGTAAACCTTCAGCATCTTGTCCTTGATGGCATTCTGCCGCTTGGTGAGCTTGACCTCAAAGGCCTGCAGGGCGTACCGGTCGGCGACACGCTTGATCTTGCCCTCGGCCTGCAGTTCCCGGAGGATACCGTCGGCAATGGACAGGTCGGTCTTGGGGAACAGCTTTTGCCGCAGCTCGGCCAGACGCATGCCGGCGTGGAGGGGATTTTTAGCGTGATACTCACTCAAAAGCTTCTGGCAGCTGTCCCACTGTTTGTCCAGCACGACAGAGGCCAGATACCGGCCGGGCAGGATCTCCAGGGCCTTGCCCCGGGACACCAGCTGCTCCAGCTCATGCCGCAGCTCTTCCTCGGCCATGGCCAGACGGGCGGCCAGCTTTTTGCAGTCGGGCAGGGTGATGCCCTCTTCGGCCACCGCCTGGATCACCTTCTGGTCGCCCGAGCCGGTCTCCTTGATCTTCAGGGCCTCCAGAACGGCCTTGTCTCCCCGCTTGTGGCGGAGCGGAGCATCCTCCAGCACCACGCCGCCGCCGATGGTCTCAAGAGGCGAGTAGAACCGGATGACGAACCGGTCGCCGGCCTTTGCGGCGATGGGATCGGTAAAGCGCACCTGGGCGTAGCAGCTGTCGCCCGGCTCCAGCTTATCCCGGTCCAGCAGCACCACTTTTGCCAGCAGCACGGCAGCGCCCAGATAAAAATGTACCTGAGAATTGTTGAGAATGACCCGCTGGGAACCCTTCAGGTTCTGCAGGCGCACATCCAGCATCTGACCCACATGGACGGTGCCCGGCTTGGCCACCGCGTCACCACGCTGGATGTCGCTCTTTTTCAAACCGGCCAGGTTGACGGCCACACGCTGTCCGGCGTAGGCCGTGGTCACGTCCTTTCCGTGGACCTGGAGGTTGCGGATCTTGGCGGTGAGGCCGGAGGGCACCAGCTCGGCCATCTCGTCCTCCGACATACTGCCCTCTATGAGGGTGCCGGTGACCACCGTGCCGAAGCCTTCCACCGAAAACACCCGGTCTACCGGCAGGCGGAAGGGGGTGCGCAGGCTCTTTTCACCGGTCTGCTGCACCAGTTCTTTCAGGTGAGCCCGCAGTTCGGCGATGCCCTCGCCGGTGTAGGCCGAAACGGCCATAATGGGCTTGTTTTCCAAAAAGGTGCCTTTGACCTGTTCCTTTACATCCTCCCGGATCATTTCCACCCACTCAGGGTCCACCGTGTCGGTCTTGGTGATGACCACCAGGCCCTCCTTGATGCCCAGCAGGGAAAGGATGCCCAGGTGCTCCACCGTCTGGGGCATGAAGCCCTCGTCGGCAGCCACCACCAGCATGGCAAGGTCGATGCCGCCGGCGCCGGCCAGCATATTTTTAATGAATTTTTCATGTCCGGGCACGTCCACGATGCCGGCCTGGGTACCGTCCTCCCAGTCCAGATGGGCAAAGCCCAGCTCGATGGTGATGCCCCGCTTCTTTTCTTCCTGCAGTCGGTCGGTATCGATGCCCGTCAGGGCTTTGACCAAAAGGGTCTTGCCGTGGTCCACGTGACCGGCGGTACCGATGATAACGTGCTTCACTGGTCGGCCTCCTTTACTGCGTTGGCGATATATACGAAGTCCTCATCCCACAGGGTGCGGAGATCCAGCAGATAGCGGTCCTTTACGATGCGGCCGATAATGGGGATCTCGGCATATTTTCGCAGCCGCTCCTCCAGCCCGTCCACCGTCACCTTTTGGGGATCCACCGCCACCGCAAAGGTGGGCAGCAGCTGGGTGGGGACGCTTCCGCCGCCCACCTGGTCCTGCTCGGGGATGACTTCACAGACCACGCCCCGGTCTTTCAGCAGGGCGCAAAGCTTTTCGGCCCGCAGCTTGAGATGCGCGGGGTCGGCGGCCAGCATCCGGATGGTGGGGATCTCCTGCTGGGCCTTTTCGGGCTCCAGATAGGTATTCAGGGTGGCCTCCAGGGCCGCCAGGGTCATCTTGTCCACACGCATGGCCCGGGTGAGGGGATGCTTTTTCAGCTTGCCGATCCATTCTTTTTTGCAAAGGATGATGCCGGCCTGGGGGCCGCCCAGCAGCTTATCGCCCGAAAAGCTGATGATGTCCACACCGGCTCTGACGCTGTTCATAACGGTGGGCTCGTCGTGGATGCCCAGCTTTTCCAGGTCGAAGAAGCAGCCCGAACCCAGATCCTCGATCACCGGCAGACCCTTTTCCCGGCCAAGCTCCACCAGTTCCCGGAGGGAAACGCTTTCGGTAAAGCCCAGGATGCGGAAGTTGGAGGTGTGCACCTTCAACAGGGCGCGGGTATCCTCGCAGATGGCCTGCTCATAGTCCCGGAGATGGGTCTTGTTGGTGGCGCCCACCTCCCGCAGAGCGCAGCCGCACTGCTCCATGATCTCGGGGATGCGGAAGGAACCGCCGATCTCCACCAGCTCACCACGGGAGGTGATGACCTGGCCGCCCTTGCCCAGGGCGCTGAGGATCAGAAGCACGGCGGCGGCATTGTTATTGACCACCATGGCGGCCTCGGCGCCGGTGATGCGGCAAAGCAGCTGCTCCACATGGACATAACGGGAGCCCCGCTCACCGGTCTCCAGATCGTACTCCAGAGTGGAATAGCTCCGGGCGGCAGCGGCAGCGGCGGCCACAGCCTTTTCCGACAGGCAGGCCCGGCCCAGATTGGTGTGCAGGGTAATGCCGGTGGCGTTGATCACCGGCCGAAGGGAAGGCTTGGCCGCTTTTTGGGCCATCCGGCAGATCTCTCCGCA
>JAFXDF010000063.1 GCA_017521295.1 Clostridia bacterium
CTTGTACAGCTCGCGCTTGGCCATCAAAGGAGTCTTGGTCAGCTGATAGCCCCGCTTCTGCTCCTCGTCCTCGATCCAGCGCTGCAGCACCTGGATAACGCGGGCACCCTTGGGCAGCAGGATGGGCAGGCCCTGGCCGATGACGTCCACGGTGGTGAAGTACTCCAGCTCGCGGCCCAGCTTGTTGTGATCGCGCTTGAGGGCCTCTTCCCGCTGCTTCAGATAGGCCTCCAGGTCGTCCTTCTTCTGGAAGGCGGTGGCATAGATGCGCTGCAGCATCTTGCGGCTGGAGTCGCCGCGCCAGTAAGCGCCGGTGCAGGAGGTCAGCTTGAAGGCCTTCAGACCGGAGGTGGAGGGCAGGTGGGGACCGGCGCACAGGTCCACGAAGTCGCCCTGCTTGTAGAAGGAGATGACGGCATCCTCGGGCAGGTCCTGGATCAGCTCCACCTTATAGGGCTCATCCTTTTCCTGCATGAAGGCGATGGCCTCCTCGCGGGGCAGCTCAAAGCGCTCCAGACGCAGGCCTTCCTTGACGATCTTCTTCATTTCGGCCTCGATCTTGTCCAGATCCTCCTGCAGGAAGGGCTTTTCCCGGTCGAAGTCATAGTAGAAGCCGTTGTCGATGGCGGGGCCGATGGCCAGCTTGGTCTCGGGGTACAAACGCTTGACGGCCTGGGCCAGCACGTGAGAGCCGGTGTGGCGCAGGGTCCAGCGGGCGTCCTCATGTTCCCAGCCCAGGATCTCCACCACATCGCCCTCCTTGAGGACGGTGGGCAGGCTCATGCGCTGACCGTTGATGTGGGCCACCAGAGCGGCCTTGTACAGTTCGGGGGAATGGGCCTTGGCGGCCTCCAGGGCGCGGGAACCTTCTTCCAGTTCCACGGCCTTGCCGTTGACGATGATGTTCATGGTTCAAACATCCTTTCTATATTTTTATGTGATTTTTCTTAAGCGTTGTCATCCCGAGCCTGTCGAGGGATCTCAAGGTGGGCTTACGCTGGGATCCTCACGTCGCTGTCGCTCCTCAGGATGACAGGGAATTTGTGCGTTTTGCGATTAAAAAAGCCTCTGCACCCGTTGGGGTGCAGAGGCGAATGAGTACATCCGTGGTTCCACTCTGCTTGCGGTCAAAAGACCGCCGCTCTTTGGCCGGTAACGGGGCAAACCGTCGTGCTCTGGCGGGAAATCTCCCCTCAAGCGCGCTCCTCCCGGGTGGTGGGGCAGTTGCTGGCACCGCGGAGACTTTCAGCCGGTGATCTCCGCTCTCTTTTGTGCCGGTGGGCAAAAACCCGTCCCGTTCACAGGATTTTTCAATACAAAAGCATTATATTCCCACAAAAACCGCTTGTCAAGGGGGAAAATCAGGGATTGGAAGGCCGATAGGCAAGGATCAGATCCTGCAGTTCCTCATAGCCGGGGAACCAGAACCAGCGGGAGCCCTCCATCTGCAGCATACCGTCTTTGATCTGATATTCCATCTGAGAACCGTCGGCGGTGTGGAGGGTGATCGTATAGGGTGCGCCGCTGCTCCAGACATACTTGCTTTGGTGGGCATCCCGGAGTTTCCCGATCCCGGAAAGATGCTGGGTAAAAACCGCCACGTCCTCCGGCTGGGTGAGGGTGAAGTCCGTTTCGCGCACCACTTCACCGATGCGTTGGATGTGTACGGCGGTGACATTTTCCGGAACGGCCACCGTCAGCGTCCAGCCCAGCATACCGTACATGGCGCTCACCAGAAGGAAGAGGAGTACCGCCGCCGTCACCGCACGGAGCACCGCCCGGCGCTTGATGTTGACGCCAAAATCGGGATTTAGATACTGTTCCATGAGCCTGCTCCTTTCTCTGTTACAGCGTTTGCTCCATCTGTATGTCGGACACGGCGTAATGGCCGGGAACGTAGGGGATAGGGGTGAAGCCGCAGCGCCGGTACAGCCGCAGGGCGCTCTGCAGGCGGCTGTTGGAATAGAGCACCACCTTGCGGGCTTTTTGGGCTCCGGCCCAGTCCAGACAGGACTCCAGCAGCAGTTTTCCGGCGCCCCGGCCCCGGTATTCCGGGCGGACGCCCAGCTTGATGACCTCATAGACCCCGGGCTCCACCGGCTGCATGCCGCAGGTGCCCAGGACGGCATCCCCCTCCAGGGCGAAAAAGATTTGACCGCCGGGCTCCAGAATGTCCCGGTGGGGGTTGTCCAGCATTTCCAGGTCGATGGGCTCCAAAAGGTCGAACTCCTCCAGCCAGGCCACCGAAATGTCCTTGAAATCCCCGGCGAAGCGGTCCTCCCAGGGAACGATCACAATGCCCATAGGCTTACTCCGGTCTGGCCGGGTCGAGGATGGGGGCGGGGTCGAAATAGTGGCGGATGACCCGCTCGGGATAGTTCTTCATGGTAAGGCCGTCCAGGTTGATTCGGCCCTGGATCATATAATCATCCTTGACATAGCAGGGCTGGTAGGAGTCCACCGGGCAGTAGATATAGAAACCGTGGTCCACCAGATAGCGGAATCGGGCATCGTCGCCGTCAAAGGACACGCCAAAGGGGGAGATGAAGATGTTGGTGTCGCCCACATAGGGTGCGATCTCACCCAGCCAGCGGCCGATATCGTACTGCTCCTGCTCCATGGTGATGGTCTTTTTGTTCCAGTACTGGTTGTGGGTATAGCTGTGGCAGGCGATCTGCCAGCCGTTGCTGCGCAGAGCCTGGGCCACCTGGGTGGTCTTGTCCAGCATCCACTGCTGAGTCTGCTCGTCGAACAGGTGCAGGTCGGTGATACGGTAGCCGAAAGCGCCGGCATAGCCGGTGATGGCCACGATGCCCTTGGCACCCTGCCAGGAGAACTCGGGGTGCTCCTTCACATAGGCGTCCAGAATGGGCATCACGTCGCCGTCATAGGTGGGCTCGCCCCCCTCCACGGTGGAAACGCCCTCGCCGTGGTCGATGATCTTGCCGCCCATGATGGTGACCACGTTGCCCTCTTCATCCACATCCAGACGGCTGGCAAAGCCGTCGTCCAGCATATAGGTGTAGTAGTTCACGTCGTCGATGGAGATCACCAGGGGCTTTTTGCCGGCGGGCAGATAGATGTCCTTGAGGACCGTCTTGCCGTCCACGATCTCCACCATGTCGGTGATGTCATAGAGGATGAAGCCGGCTTCCTGCAGCAAGGGCAGCATGGCCTTGAACTCGGACACGGTGGTCATAAAGTCGTCGTAACCGGCCTCTTCCCGGTCGCCGTCAAAGGCCTTGGAAGTGTCGGCCACCAGACTGTGGAAGAAGATGTGGTAATACTGGCCGCCCTCGTACTTCACCAGGCTTTCCTTGGCTTTTTTCACATCCTGCAGCAGGGCGGCGGTGGAGGTGTCGGTGAGCTCGCCCGCATTGGACAGCAGCTGGATGGCGTCGTCATAATAATAACCCTGCATCAGCCGTTCGGCCTGGTCCAGCAGCTCCTGGCGCTTGGCCTGGAGGGCAGCGTCGTCCACCGGCGGCGCGGTGGGGGTATCGTTGGGCTGGCCGGGCTGGTTTTGCTGCTCCTGGCTCTGGCCGGGCAGCTTGTCGCTGAGATCGGGGAGGGGATCCTCGTTGTGCAGCGACCGCACCAGGGCACTCACCGCAAAGATCAGGGCGATGATGGCCACCACCACCATGATCAGGATCACGGGCAGCTTTACGCCGCTGCTGTGATGGGCGTATTTTCCTTTTGCCATATCTTATCCTCCTGTATTTGTAAGCGAATATTTTTCGTCAAAGATAGCATACCATAAATTCATCTGTTTCGGCAGAGATTTTTACAAATTTTCAGAAAAATTAAGGAAATCGAAACCATGAAAAAAACACTTTTGGTTTTTCTGGCCGGAGGGGTGGGCTACTGTGCCCTGGAGACCCTCTGGCGGGGCCGCACCCACCCCAGCATGGCCCTTTGCGGCGGCACGGCGGTGGCCCTTTTCCGCAAAATGGCGCCCAGGGCGCCCGACCGGCTGACCCTTTGTCTCCGGGGCGGGGCCCTTATCACCGGCTGCGAGCTGCTCTGCGGTTTGATATTCAACCGGGACCGGCAGGTGTGGGATTATTCCCGGCTGCCGGGCAACTACCGGGGGCAGATCTGCCCGCTGTTTTCCGCCCTGTGGTGCCTTTTGTGCCTGCCCCTGTCGGCCCTGTGCCCGGTGCTGGAACGGCATCTGGTCCTTCTTGACAAGCGGTAGCCGGGGGACTATAATAAAGCCATTCCAAGCTGTGCGGTGCAGAACGGGAAAGGTGACCGTTTTGCGGGAAGCGGGGTGCGAATCCCCCACAGCAGCCACTACTGTAATGGCGGACGCAGGTGCAAATGCCACGGGATGACCCGGAAGGCGCGCTTCGCGGTTGATGCCTGAGTCAGGAGACCGGCCGCCCGGCGGAACTTGTGCTTTTTGGCAGGGGAAAGCACAGGATAGGTCCTTACAGCCCCTGTAAGGGCTCTTTTTTTATCCCTGACGAAGATTATCAGGAGGAAAAAACCATGAAAAAACTCGTTGCGCTGCTGATGGTGGCACTGATGCTGTCCACCGCCGTCTTTGCGGAGGACATCATCCTCATCGCGCCCAATCCCAACGCCGCCAAAACTGTCACTGTCCGGGTGGAGGGCCCCGAAGAGACCCTCTTCTGCGGCCCGGTCACCATCGCGGAGGGTGCCAGTGTGCTGGACGCGGCCGAGGCGGCCTTTGCCCAGGGCGGCATTGACTACACGGTGGCTGTCAGCCCCTACGGCGGCAGCTACATCACCCAGGCTGCCGGCCTGCAGGAGGGCGCTCTGGGCGGCTATGAGGGCTGGCTGTACTATGTGGACGGCGTCAGCCCCGCCGTCAGCATGAGCCTTTCCACCCTGCAGGGCGGAGAAGAAGTGGTGCTCATCTATACCGACTTTGACGTGCTGGTGCCCATTCTGGAGGCTGCCCGGGACCACAAGGGCCTGGTGACCCTCACCCTCACCGCCGACGTGACCACCTATGACGAAAACTGGAACGCCACCGTCACCCGTCAGCCCGTGGCCGGCGCCAGCGTTACCGTGGAAGGCGAAGTGCTGACCACCGATGCAGAGGGTAAGGTGCTGCTGTCCGAAGCCCTGTCCGCCAAGGAGACCGTTGCGGTGCAGGCAGAAAAGAAGAACGCCGTGGGTCTGCCCGGTCTGATCCCCTTTGCCCCCGACTACAAGGTGGAGCTGGCCGGTCTGGAAAAGACCATGCCCTTCGCCGACCTGGAAGAGAGCCGGTGGTACACTCCCTATGTGCTGAAGATGTACGACCTTGGCGTGGTCAACGGCCTGCCCGGCGGCCTGTTCGGCCCCACCGACACCGTCACCCGGGGCCAGGTGGCCAAGATGCTCTTTGAGATGAGCGGCGGCATCCCCGTCAACTATCTCATGACCTTCACCGACGTCAGCCAGGAGGCCTGGTATGCCGAAGGGGTCCGCTGGTGCGCCGCCATGGGCATCGCCCAGGGCGCTGACGGAAAGTTCAGCCCCGACGCTCCCATCACCCGCCAGGATCTGGCTGTGATGCTCATGCGTTACCAGGAGAATGTGGTCAAGACCCAGCTGCCCGAAACGGCAGAGGCTCCTGCCTTCCTGGACAACGAGCAGATCGCCTCCTACGCCGCCGAGGCCATCTACAAGCTGCAGAAGGCCGGCATCGTCCAGGGCAACGAGGGCAAGTTCAATCCTCTGGGCAACGCCTCCCGGGGCGAGCTGTGCAAGATGCTCTCCGGTCTTGTTGTTTCTGACTGATCTTTTTGAAAAAAGTTCCGCGAAGAAAAACGGAAACTACAATTTGTCATCCTGAGCGCAGCGCAGCGAAGTCGAAGGATCTCAGAGCAAGCACGCCTTGAGATCCCTCGGCAGGCTCGGGATGACTGCGTACAACAAGAAAACCCGGTCTTTCGACCGGGTTTTTTCTTATTTACTTGCCGCAGCAGTGCTTGTACTTTTTGCCGGAGCCGCAGGGGCAGGGATCATTGCGGCCCACTTTATTCTTCTTCACCACGGGGCGGCGCTCCACCGTGCCGTCGCCGGAGGTACCGCTTTCCTTGGCCACCTTTTCACGCTTCATGTTCACCTGGGCGATGAAGATCAGCCGGGCGGCATCCATCTTGATGTCGTCGATCATGCCCTCGAACATATCGAAGCCCTGCTTCTTGTACTCCTTCAGGGGGTCGATCTGGGCATAGGCGTTGAGGCCCACGCCACGGCGCATCTCGTGCATGGCGTCGATGTGGTCGATCCACTTCTTGTCCACCACCTTCAGCAGCACGATGCGCTCCAGCTCCCGCATGATCTCGGGAGAGACCGCCTGCTCCTTGGCGTCATAGACCTTTTTGGCACGGGTCTGCAGCCATTCGATGGCCTGGTCGGGGGTCATGCCCTCCAGACGGACGGCCAGGGCCTGGGTCTCTTCGGGGGCGATAAAGATCCGGGTGTACCGGGCGGCCAGCTGCTGGCAGGCCAGCTTTTCCAGATGGGTCTGGCCGGCGGCGGTGGTCATCACGGCATGCTCGATCTCAAAGTCCACCATGCTGCGCAGCTGCTCCTGCACGTCCATGCCGTTGAGCACCTGCATACGCTGATCGTAGATGATCTCGCGCTGGTGGTTCATCACGTTGTCGTACTCCAGAACGGTCTTACGGGACTGGAAGTGGATGCCTTCCACCCGGCTCTGGGCGCTTTCGATGACGTTGCTCAGCATCTTGGCGTTGATGGGCTCGTCCTCGGACAGGCGGAGGGAGGCCATCATGCCCTGGACCCGGTCGCCGCCAAACTTGCGCATCAGATCGTCCTCCAGGGACAGGTAGAAGGTGCTCTCGCCGGGGTCGCCCTGACGGCCGGCACGGCCGCGGAGCTGGTTGTCGATACGGCGGCTCTCATGGCGCTCGGTACCGATGATGCACAGGCCGCCGGCGGCACGGACCTGCTCGGCGGCAGGCCGCACGGCATCCTTGTACTGGGCCAGCTTTTCCCGGAAGAGGGCACGGGCCTCGAGAATTTCCTGGTTGTCGGTCTGGGCATAGCCCGCGGCCTCGGCGATGACCTCGTCGGAATAGCCGGCTTTGGCCAGGTCCTCCTTGGCCATATACTCGGCGTTACCGCCCAGCATGATGTCGGTACCGCGGCCCGCCATGTTGGTGGCGATGGTGATGGAGCCGGGGCGGCCGGCCTGGGCCACGATGTGGGCTTCCTTTTCGTGGTGCTTGGCGTTGAGCACCTGGTGCTTGATGCCCTCCCGCTTCAGCAGGGCGGACAGCAGCTCGCTCTTTTCGATGGAGATGGTACCCACCAGCACCGGCTGCTGCTTGTCATAGCATTCCTTGATCTTGCGGATGATGGCCAGGTACTTGCCCCGCTCGGTGCGGAACACCATATCGTCCCGGTCGTCGCGGATCATGGGCATGTTGGTGGGGATCTCGATGACGTCCAGGTTGTAGGTGCCCCGGAACTCGTCCTCTTCGGTGAGGGCGGTACCGGTCATACCCGACAGCTTGGGGTACATACGGAAATAATTCTGGAAGGTGATGGTGGCCAGGGTCTTGCTCTCCCGGTTGACGGTGACCCCTTCCTTGGCTTCGATGGCCTGGTGCAGGCCCTCGGAGTACCGGCGGCCGAACATCAGACGGCCGGTGAACTCGTCAACGATGACGATTTCGCCGTCCTTCACCACGTAATCCACGTCCAGCTTCATGCAGCCGTGGGCCTTGATGGCCTGGTTGATGTGGTGCTGGAGGGTGGCGTTTTCGGGATCGGACAGGTTGCCGCAGCCGAAGTACCTTTCGGCCTTTTCCACGCCCCGGGGGGTGATGGTGGCGGTGTTGCCCTTTTCGTCGATGAGGTAGTCGGCCTCAATGTCGTCCTGGCTCTCCTTGGCGTCCACCTCTACCATCTTCAGGGGGGTGAGGGTGCGGGCGAACCGGTCGGCCTGCTTGTACAGGTCGGTGGACTTGTCGCCCTGGCCGGAGATGATCAGAGGGGTCCGGGCCTCGTCGATGAGGATGGAGTCCACCTCGTCCACCACGGCGAAGTAGAAGGGCCGCTGGACCATCTCCTGCTTGTAGATGGCCATATTGTCACGGAGATAGTCAAAGCCCATCTCGTTGTTGGTACCGTAGGTCACGTCGGCGGCATAGGCCTCCCGGCGCTGTTCGTTGTCCAGATCGTGGATGATGATGCCGCACTTGAGGCCCATGAACCGGTACACGTTGCCCATCATCTCGCCCTGGTACTTGGCCAGGTAGTCGTTGACGGTGACGATGTGCACGCCCTTGCCGGCCAGGGCGTTCAGATAGGCGGGCAGGGTAGAGGTCAGGGTCTTGCCCTCACCGGTTTTCATTTCGGCGATGCGGCCCTGGTGCAGGATGATGCCGCCGATGAGCTGTACCCGGAAGGGGAACTGGCCCAGAACGCGGCGGTCGGCCTCGCGCATGGCGGCAAAGGCGTCTGGCAGGATGTCATCCAGCGTTTCGCCGGCGGCCAGACGGCCCTTGAGCCAGGGGGTCTTGGCCTGGAGCTCGGCGTCGGACAGCGCCTTGTATTCCTCCTCCATGGATTCGATCTTTTCCACGAGGGGCATGATCTTGCGGATCTCCTTGGAGGACGTGTCGCCAAAGAGCTTTTTCAGAAAATTACTTGCCATGTATCTTCCTGCCTTTCGGTAGATTCCTAACTTATACAGTATAACATAAAGAAGCGGTAAAAGAAAGAAAAACGGGGAGAAAAATCTCCTTGTTGCAGCCTGTCTTTTATGTTATACTGTATTTTGAACCACTATGTGTGAATAAAATCCGAATTTTACGGGAGGTTTCCCTATGAAGATGCTTTACGTGGTAAATACCAAGCAGGACGCCGACGCCTATCGGGTCTATGTCCGGGTCCATATGGACGGTCGGGTGACCGGGGTGAACCGGGCGGTCTCGCTGGTGGCCGGTTTGCTGATCACCGCCGGCGGCGCTCTGGCCGCTGTGCAGCAGGGCCCCAGACTGCTGTATATCGCCTCCATCATCATGGGCCTGCTGGTGCTGTTCGGAAGACCCCTGGGCCTGTGGCGTATGCAGAAACGGCTGGTAAAGAGCGCCCAGGATATCCCCACCGCTTTTGACTACCGCTTCGGCGAGAATGCCTTTGACGTGAGCTATCCCGACCAGAGCATGTCCTATTCCTACGGCGATGTCGACCGCATCGTGGAGACCCAGGATTACTACTTCGTCTACACCGATGTGCGCATGGCCCACATCCTGCCCAAGAAGGACTTCGCCCAGGGCGACGCCAACAGCTTCGGTAAGTTCATCAGCGAAAAGTCCGGCGTTCCCGTCACCTTCCACAAGGCCAAATGATGGAATACCTGCTGCTGCTGAACCCGGGCCACAACCGGGTCTATCTGGATTCCGCCCAGGGGGCTGCCGCCGCCGAGCTTTCCGCTCTGCTGCCCGGCTGCAACGCCGAAAGCACCACCCTGTGCAATCAGCCGGCCTTCCGGCTCACCTATGAGCAGCCTCTGGACGGGGAGGCCCTTTCTGCCTGCGCCCGGTCGTCGCTGTTTTACGCCCTGTTCCAAAAGGAGGGCGACCTGCTGCGGCCGGTGGACACCGAAAGCTGGCAGTACCTGCCCGACAGTCTGAACACCATCCTCAAATATCCCGGCAAGACCAACGAGCAGTTCACCCGCATGATGGTGAACCTGGCTCTGGCCGCCGCCCAAACCACCCGGGAGGTGCCCGTCCTGCTGGATCCCATGTGCGGACAGGGAACCACCCTCTTCGAGGCCGCCATCCGGGGCTGGAACGCCATCGGCGTGGAGGTCCAGGAACAGCCTTTGCACAAAGGCGCCACCTATTTTGTCAAGTTTCTGGAGACCGGCCGCTATAAGCACAAGCGGTCGGAGGAAAAGCGCACCCAGGGCGGCAAGCGCGTCGCCCAGGTGATCTCGGTGCAGTATGCCGCCAAAAAGGACGACTGGTACGCCGAAAACACCCGCAAGGTACAGTTCTACCGGGCGGACAGCGCCCTGTGCGGTCAGCTTTTGGGCAAGAACGCCGCCGATCTGCTGGTGTGCGACCTGCCCTACGGCGTACAGCACGGCGCCGCCGGAGGCGGCAGTCTCCAGCGCAACGCCGCCAAAATCGTCCGGGAAGTGGCTCCCGGCTGGTACGCCGCCCTGCGCCCCGGCGCCGGTGTGGCCCTGGCCTATAATTCCCTCACCACCCCCCGGCACCAGTTGGCCGAGGCCATGGAGGCCGCCGGTTTCACCGTCCTGCCCCAGGTGGAAGGCCTGGAGCACCGGGTGGATCAGGCCATCCTCCGGGATGTTCTGGTGGCCAGAAAGTAAATACGAATTGTAATATTTTCATTATATTATCCAAAAAGGAGCGTTCTTTTATGGAATTCAAAGAAAAAATCCAGGCTATCACCGATGAAATGATCGCCATTCGTCGGGAACTGCACCAGTGCCCCGAGCTGGGCACCTTTGAGGTGGAGACCCAGAAGAAGATCTCTGCCCTGCTGACCAAGTGGGGCATCGAGCACAAGCCCTGCGCCGACACCGGCATCGTGGGCATCATCCCCGGCGGCAAGCCCGGCAACGTGGTGGGCATCCGCGCCGACATCGACGCTCTGCCCCTGCAGGAGGACCGTGACCGGGAGTACTGTTCCAAGAACGACGGTGTCATGCACGCCTGCGGCCACGACGTCCACACCACCATTCTCCTGGGCATCGCCAAGCTGTGCAAGGAGATGGGCCAGGAGCTGCCCGGCACCGTCAAGCTGTTCTTCCAGCCCGCTGAGGAGACCGTTGGCGGCGGTGACCGCATGGTGAAGGAAGGCTGCTGCCAGAATCCCGAGGTGGACTACACCATCGGCCTGCACGTCCAGCCCTATATGGACGTTGGCACCGTGGAGATGCGCTACGGTCAGCTGAACGCCTCCTGCGATACCGTCACCATCAAGGTCAACGGCAAGGCCGGCCACGGCGCTTATCCCGAGCGGGGCATCGACGCCATCGTGGCTGCCGCCGGCATCGTTTCCGGCCTGCAGACCTTCGTCAGCCGCAACATCAGCCCCCTGAACAACGCCGTGCTGACCATCGGCACCATCAACGGCGGCACCAAGAGCAACATCGTGGCCGACGAGGTGGTCATGACCGGTACTCTGCGTACCCTGGACCCCGAGACCCGTGTCTTTGCCCGTGACCGCATCATCGCTCTGGCCAAGAACATCGCTGAGGGCTACGGCTGCACCGCCGATGTGGACGTGGAGTGGGGCTATGCCGCGCTGATCAACACCGACGAGGTGGTGGACGTGATGAAGACCCGCGCCGAAGAGCTGCTGGGTGCCGATCACGTGCTGATGAAGCAGTTCCCCTCTCTGGGCGGCGAGGACTTCTCCTACTTTATCGACGGCTCCAAGAAGGGCGGCGCCTTCTACCATCTGGGATGCGGCAACAGCGAAAAGGGCATCACCGCTGCCCTGCACAACCAGAAGTTCGATGTGGACGAGGCCTGCATCCCTCTGGGCATTGAGCTGCAGATGACCTTCCTGATGGATCTGCTGCAGAAGTAAGCAAGCAAATGAAGAAACGCACGGTCGCATGACCGTGCGTTTCTTGTTTAAGGCAGCAGTTTCCCGTCTTTTGTGACGGTGAAGGCCAGCAGCAGATACTGCTTTTCGGCGGTGCCATCTTCATGATACAGCACGCCGTCCAGCAGGATGCGGTAGTTGCCAGGTTTCAATGGGGCGAAGTGTCTGTCCAGCTGGAAAAGATGCTCGACCTGCAGGCCGGCCAGAACGATCAGCGCGTCTTCGGGAAAGGTTCCGTCGGTATAGGGCAGCCGATACCAGCCGTCCTCCTTTTGGATCTCCAGAAGAAAAGCCCGACCGTAGGTAAATTCCCAGTCAGAAAGATTGTGGATCACCGCTGTCAGGCCGTCGGAAGGATCGGTCTCGTCGGGAGCCGGTGACAAAACCACCGATTGGGAGATATCCTCATGAAAGTCGGAGGGGGTCATGCCGCAGCCGGAAAGCAGCAGCAGAACACAAAACAGGGGCAATATTCGCTTGAAAACCATAGCGGCACCTCCTTTTTGCCAGTATAGCACAAAGCAGGGAGAAAAGCAAAAACACGAAGCGCTCTGCTTTCGCAGAGCGCTCCATGCCGATGTACCGGATGCCCGGAACACCGGCAATACAGATTTCATAGGACAAAGGAAACCCTGATGGTTTCCTTTGCAAACCTTCCTTTCGCAAAGGGAGGCCTTCTCTTTTGAAACACGAAGCGCTCTGCTTTCGCAGAGCGCTCCATGCCACAATATTACAGGAAAAGCGTTTTACGCCTTAACTTTTACAGGAACAGGGGAACAAAGACCAGAGCGACGATGCTCATCAGCTTGATCAGAATGTTCAGAGCGGGACCGGAGGTATCCTTGAAGGGGTCACCAACGGTGTCGCCGGTAACGGCAGCCTTGTGGGCGTCGCTGCCCTTGCCGCCGTGGGTGCCGCTCTCGATGTACTTCTTA
>JAFXDF010000064.1 GCA_017521295.1 Clostridia bacterium
GCCCACTCCACCTCTGTGGCTCTGGCCGGCGAGACCCTGCCCATGCTGCTGAACATCATGAACAACGGTCTGGAAGAGGCCTGCGTCCGTGACGGCTTCATCCGCCGCTCTCTGACCGCCTACAAGGGCTATCTGACCCACGAGGAGACCTCCGGCATTCAGGGCCGTCCCTGGATCCGCCCCGAGGACATCCTGGGCATTGCCGACCGCAAGCTGGATCCCGCTCCCCCTGCAACTACCACCAAGAGCACCAACTTCATCACCTGCTGCAAGTAAGCTGCAGTAACCCTGGCATGATGCGGCCGGGAGCCGCTTTGCGGCTCCCGGCCTCTTTTTATACCTTCCGGTTTTTGTAAAAACCGCAATTTTATCAATCTGAAAATTCAGAGCGCAGAGCGCTCTTTTGGAAATGAGGTCCAAATATGCGTGATTTTTCCGTGGAAACCTTCCTGCAGCAGCTGGAACCCCTGGTGAATATCGACAGCGGTCTGGGCAACCCCGACGGCGCTACCCAGACCGGCCTGATGCTGGCACAGCCCCTGGTGGACCGGGGCTGGATCCTGGAACGCCACACGGTCTCCGACAAGTGCGGCGAGTGCATGGTGCTGAAGAACCGGGAAGCCGAGCGCTACGATGTGCTGATGGTGGGTCATACCGATACGGTGTTCCCCGCCGGCGAGGCCATCAAGCGCCCCTTTACCCGTGATGAAAAGCGGGCCTATGGCGTGGGTGTTCTGGACATGAAGCAGGGCTGTCTGGCCATGGTCTGGATCCTCAACGCGCTGCCCAAGGAAGTGCTGGACAAGCTGAACATCGTGGTGGTGTTCAACCCCGACGAGGAGATCGGCAGCCCTTATACCAGAGAGCTTACCGACAGCTATGCCCGCCGCACCGAGTACGGCATGGTGTTCGAGGCGGCTTCCACCGACGGCTCCCATACCATCCAGCGCAAGGGCATGATGCGGGTACACATGGAGTTTTTGGGCAAGGCCGGCCACGCCGGTTATGCCTTTGACAACGGCGGCATTTCTGCCGTTTATGAGATGGCATACTGGATCACCCAGCTGATCTCCCGGTTCCACAATGCCGAGACCGGCACCAGCATCAACGCCGGCGTTGCCAAGGGCGGCCAGGCGGTGAACATCATCCCCGACCATGCCGAAGTAGAGCTGGATATCCGCTATGAAAAGCTGTCCGAAATGGAAAAGGTGGAGGCCTGTCTGGAGGAACTGACCGCCCATGCCGAGGCCGCCGGCGTCAAACTGGTGACCAAGAAGCGCTCCAAGAGCGCTCCCATGGAGCCCACCGAAAAGACCTATGCCCTGTGTGAGCTGGCCAAGGAAGTGTGTGCCGAGATCGGCCAGACCTTTGCCACCAAAAAGCGGGGCGGCCTGTCGGATGCCAATCATATCTCGGCTTGCGGCTGCACCACCATCGACGGTCTGGGACCCACCGGTGATTTCGACCACTCGGAGGATGAGTATCTGGAACTGTCCACCATCGAGCCTACCATGGATTTCGTCTACGGCCTGCTGTGCAAGATCGCCGACCGCAAGTAACGGATCGAAATATCGAATTTTACCGAGAAATAATATCCGAATATTGTATAACTAAGGGGCCCGGGAATTGTTGAAAACCCGGAAAATGACCTTTATAATGAGGGAAACCGGCCCTTAAAGGAGCGAACGATGAAAGAAAAACTGCAGAAGTTGTTCGAAGAAACGGCGAAAAAGGGCACCGGCCTTTTGGGCATCGGCTTCAAGGATATGAATACCGGCGAGGAAGTGTATTACAACGGCGACAAGGTGTTTCCGCTGGCCAGCGTATACAAAATTTTTGTTTTGTGCGAGCTGTTCCGTCAGCAGAAGGAGGGCACCTTTTCCTTTGCGGACCGGCACACCCTGCTGGAGTCGGAAAAGAGCATCGGCAGCGGTATTCTGGAGATGATCGGCGAAGGTGCCGTATTCTCGCTGATGGACTACGCCATGCTCATGATGGCTATTTCGGACAACACCGCCACCGATTACCTGTATAAGCGGGCGGGGGCGGAAAATGTGGAAAAGCATATTATCGCGCCGCTGGAGCTGAAGGATACCAAATTCAACGCCGACTGCGGTACCCTGCTGACCTCCTACTACGGGGTCACGGTGGAGGAATACCGGGCGGTGATCAACAGCGGCGGACGGTTCCATGCCCGCAACGGCTCCTACTTCCGCTGTGATGAGGAGCGCAACCAGCAGAGCTCGCCCCGGGATATGGTGAAGCTGCTTTCGCGGCTGCAGGAAGGCAGGCTGATCGACGCCGCATCCGACAAACAGATCCTGGACATCATGCTGCAGTGCCAGACCAACGGCCGCATCCCGGCCAAGCTGCCTCACGGCGTGACGGTGGCCCACAAAACGGGCTCCATTGACCATCTGGCCAACGACTGCGGTATCGTGTATACCGCCTGCGGCAGCTATGTGCTGACGCTGTTCTACAACGGCAACCTGGCCTCGGAAGAAGAGTACGAAGGCACCGAGTGGGGCGCTGTAGGCAATGCCCTGCTGGCCCAGCTGTCCAGAGATATTTACGACATTTACACTGAATATTATCAGAAATAAAGGAGCTGTAACCATGCGTATCGACGGAATTGAACTGTATCTGGTAGAAAACGCCTTTCATAAGCCCTGGCGCACGGCCTACGGCTCCGACCCGGGCAACAGCGTGGTCATCGCCCGGATGGTCTCGGGCAGCCACGAGGGCTGGAGCGAAGCAAGCCCCCTGCCCGATCCCAACTACAGCTATGAATACGGCAAGGGCGCCTTCCAGGTGTGCAAGCGCTTCCTCGCCCCGCTGACGGTGGGCAAGGAATTCGACTCCGCCCGGGAGTTGAACGCCGCCATTTCCCATGTGAAGGGCAATCCCTTCGCCAAGGCCGCCATCGAGATGGCCTGGTGGACCCTGAAGGCCGACATGGAGGGTAAGACCCTGGGCCAGCTGCTGGGCGCCACCACCGACAAGGTGGAAGTGGGCGACGGCTGGGGCATCTGCGACAGCTACGACGAGCTGATCGCCAACATTGGCAAGAGCTTTGACGAGGGCTATACCCGCGTCAAGCTGAAGATCGCTCCCGGCTGGGATGAAAAGATGCTGGAGGCCGTCCGTTCGGTGTTCCCCAACCAGACCATCCACGTGGACGGCAACTCGGCTTACCGCTATAACGAGCACGCCGACCTGCTGAAGCGGCTGGACCGCTTCCACCTGGCCATGATCGAGCAGCCCTTCCAGGTGGGCGATATCTATTATCACGGTAAGCTGCAGTCCCAGATGGACACCCCCATCTGCCTGGATGAGACCATCACCGAGCCCTGGCAGGCCGAAGTGGCCGCCGAAATGAAGGCCTGTAAGTACATCAACATCAAGCCTGCCCGTGTGGGCGGCCTGCAGAACTCTTTGGACATCAACGAGATCTGCCGCCAGGCCGGCATTGGTTGCTGGGTGGGCGGCATGATGGAGAGCGACGTGGGCAAGGCCATCTGTACCGAGCTGGCCGCCATTCCCAACATGGTCTACTCTCACGATATCACCCCCGCCAATCTGAACTATCCCTTCACCATCACCAAGCGGGAGCTGGTCATGGATGAAAAGCGGATGTTGACCCTGGCCACCGAGGCTGGCACACCCGTGAAGCCCGATCTGGAAAAGATGCTCCAGCGGGTGAACGATTCCGCCAAGTTTGGCGTTTGCCAGGAGGGCTGATATGTTGACTTTGAAACAGCAGGTGGTTCTGGCGCTGGCCAGAGCCTACTATGACCGGGAACAGTATGTGCAGTACGACCAGCGCAGCATGGACCGCGTGCTGGAGCTGACCCCCCGCCGCCGCAAGCGCCTGCCTCCCGAGAGCGCCAACAGCCAGTACATCCAGTTTCTGGACTGCTCGGGCTTTACCAGCGCCGTTTATCTGCAGGCCTTTGGTTATGACCTGCCTGCCGATCTGACCTGGCATATGGTGGATCTGCTGGAGCGCCGGGTGTATTATTACGAGCGCACCTATGAAGAGACCCCCGAGCAGCTGGACGCCATCGAGAAGGAAGTGCGGGAGCTCCTGCAGCCCGGCGATCTGATCACCTATCAGCGCCAGGTGGGCAGCGGCCATATCGTCATGTACATTGGCGACAACCTGTATATCGACTGCACCAATCCCTCCGGTACCCCCAACAGCTACAACTATACTGACAACAAAAACAACATTTACGACGTTCACGGCGGCATTTGGATCCGCAGCCTGGACCGGGCCTTCCAGCGAGAGGTGGAAGGGCAGCCGCCGGTGCGCAATCTGTTCCACTCCAGCTGCACCCGGTTTTCCGTCAGCCGTCCGCTGGACGTTGTGGGCGATCCGCTGCCCCAGGCACTGGTGCGCCTGAAGGAGGCCCGTGGCCTGTGGTGCGCCGTGGAAAACAGCGCTCCCGGCTGTCGGGAGGCCTATCCCGGCGGCACGGTGGACTATACCGTCATCGTCCGGAATATGTATCAGCCCGACAAGGATATCACCGTCACCTTTGCGCCGCCCGCCGGCACCAAGCTGCAGGGCGAGGGCAAGGTGGAATGGAAGCTGGCGGCCGGCAAAGAGGAACGGCTGACCTTTACCGTTACGGTAGATGAGGATAACACCGCCCCCTGGCTGGAGGGGCCTGCCGTCACGGTGAACGGCCTGGAGGTCTTTGCCCATCCCGTGCTGCTGGGCCGAAAGCTGCCCGAAGCGAAGATGACCCAGGTGCTGACCGACGCCAAGGCTGCCATGGCCGAAGGCGCCACCGCCGTGGAGGCCGCCTCCAAGGCTTACGGCGCCCAGGGCATCGCCATGGATCCCCAGGAACAGCACTATGCCAACAGCCACTTTTTCTTCCACGATTCCACCAAGGGCGACGTGCTGTCCCGCCGACCCCAGAAGCCCTTCAAGGATCTGGCGGTCTATGCCGCATTCGGCGGCCGGGCGGTGATCACTCCCGAAATGGGCTCTGCCGACGGCATCCGCACCACCCACATCACCCGGAGCGATCTGCTGCCCGGTGACGTGCTGCTCTGCCTGGGTGATGGCTTCGGCAAGAGTGCCTTCAGCAGCATCTTTGACGGCGAGACCCTCACCGGCCGCTTTGAGACCGGCGGCGAGACCAAAACCCTCACCGCTGAAGAGGCCGACCGATTCATCGACAGCCTGTTTGGCCAGCACAGCTTCCTGCTGCTGCGGCCCAGCCTGGGACTGTGAGGTGGCCAATGACCAGCATTGCCTTTACCGGTGACATTGCCTTTTCCAAATATTTTGCCAAAGGCCATGAAAAGCCCGATCTGTTCGACCGGGAGATCACCGATTTTCTCTGCTCGGCCGACCATGTGGTGGCCAACATCGAGGCCCCCGTCACGGCGGGCGACATCCAGAGCGAGCGCAAGCTCAATCATGTGAATCCCCCCGAAGCGGTGGACAAACTGCTGGAGATCAACGCCCGTATCTGGACGCTGGCCAACAACCACGTGATGGACTGCAAGGAGGCCGGTCTCAAGGACACTCTGGAGATCGCCCGGCGAAATACTATCCGCACCTTTGGCGCCGGCTTCAACAAGGAAGAAGCCGCCCGCGTTCTGGAACTGCCCGGCAGCGGCGGCATCGGTATGTTCAGCGTCACTTATTACCGGGATTTCCTCAAGGCTGAGGAAAACAAGCCCGGCTGCATCACCGTTGACGACGAGGAGACCATCCGGGAAAATATCCGGAAGATCAAAGAGAAAAACCGCTGGTGCGTGCTCATCATCCACGGTGGAGAGGAGTTTTCCAACCTGCCCCTGCCCTTTATCCGCCGGATGTTCCTGCGTTATCTGGACATGGGAGCCGACGTGATCGTGGGCCATCATCCCCACGTGGTGCAGAACTGGGAGCAGGTGGGCGACAAGCTGATCTTCTACTCCCTGGGCAACTTTGTTTTTGACACCGATTATCAGCGCAAGCAGAAATATTCCGAATACGGCGTGCTGGTAAAGCTGCGTTTTACCGAAGATGCCGTCACCTGGGAACA
Source organism: Clostridia bacterium (assembly GCA_017521295.1). Classification (GTDB taxonomy): domain Bacteria; phylum Bacillota; class Clostridia; order Oscillospirales; family Butyricicoccaceae; genus UBA4644. Next base: position 6,051 of record JAFXDF010000064.1, read on the forward strand.
CCTGGGCACCCGTGTGGACCGGGAAAACAACCGCATCGCCGTAAGCCAGCCGCCGGCCATTTTTACCGGCATCGACGATCAGCAGTACCGGCTGCTGTGGCCCCTGGGCACGGTGAACTTTTCCCGCACCGACCGGACGGCCGGCATCTGGCTCAAGCCGGAAAAGGCCAAGTACGGCGCCCTGCGGTGGATCTGGGACGACATCGGCTTCCACGGCTTTTCCCACGCCATGGAAATGTGGTGGGGCCGCACTCTGGCCCGATTCGGTTTTTGGAAAAAAGCAGACCGCAGACTCACCGATTATCTGCGGTAACTGAGAAAGAAGGTATAGCATATGAGCGAAAGACATTTTCCTGCTTTGGAAGTGAATTTGGACGCCATGCGGCAGAACGCCAAGGTCCTGTGCGATCTGTGCGCTAAAAACGGCATTGCCGTGGCCGGCGTCATCAAGTTCTCTGACGGCGATCTGCAGGTGGCAAAGGCCTATTCCGAGGGCGGCTGCGCCCAGCTGGCCGTTTCCCGCGCCATCCATCTGCAGGCCATCAAGGAGGCCTTCCCCGAGAAGGAGACCCTGCTGACCCGCGGCCCCACCCGGGGCGATCTGGAGGCCACTGCCCGGTATGCCGACCTGAGCCTGCACTCCGACCCCGACGTGCTGAAGGCTCTGGACGCCGAGGCAGCCAAGTGGGGCACCAAGCCCGGCATCCTTTTGATGCTGGACGTGGGCGATCTGCGGGAAGGCGTGGACAACATTGACGAGCTGGTGGAGCTGGCAAAGCTCACCGAAAGTCTGCCCAATCTGAACCTGCGGGGCATCGGCACCAACCACGCCTGCCTCAACGGCGTGCTGCCCACCTGGGAGAACCTTTCCTTTCTGGTGGAGGGCGCTAAGGCGGTGGAGCAGGCCATCGGCCGCAAGCTGGACTATATCTCCGGCGGCAGCTCCATCAACCTGCTGCTGCTGAAGGACGGCGTCAGCAAGATGCCTCCCGAGATCAACCATCTCCGCCTGGGCGGCAGCATTGCCAACCCCATGAACATCCGTCTGGGCCGCGGCCTGACCTTCCCCGGTATGCGTGAGGACAGCGTGCGCCTCACCGCCGAGATCGTGGAGATCCACGAAAAGGCCTCCGCCCCCAAGGGCGAATCCACCAAGAACTGGGCCGGACAGGTGGTCCAGCAGGTGGACAAGGGCCGCCGTATGCGTGCCATTCTGGCCGTGGGCAGCCAGGATATTTCCGACGCCAAGACTCTGATCCCCGAGGAAGAGGGCGTGGAGATCATCGGCGGCAGCTCGGATCACACCATCGTGGACGTGAGCGACTCTCCCAAGACCTGGAAGTCGGGCGACACCATGAGCTTCAAAGTCCGTTATTCCAACATGCTGTACGCCTTCACCGGCGAGCACATCACCATCGAGTATTACCACGACTGAGCAAAGGAGATGCCTATGGAACGGCTGGAACAGCTTTGCAAAAACGTAGAAAAGCATCGGCAGCTGATCTGTGACGCCCACGATTTTATCTGGGAGCACGCCGAAAGCGGCTTTAAGGAGTGGGAGACCTCCGGCTATCTGGAAAAGGCCTATGAAAAGCTGGGCTATACTCTGGTAAAGGCCGGCAACATCCCTGGCTTTTATACCGATATCGACACCGGCCGCCCCGGCCCCAAGCTGCTGATCATGGGTGAGATGGACAGCCTGATCATCCCCACCCACCCCAAGGCACGCAAGGACACCGGTTGTGTTCACGCCTGCGGCCACCATTGCCAGTCGGCCGCCCTGTTGGGCGTGGCAGCGGCTCTGAAGGAGCCCGGCGCCCTGGAGGGCCTTTGCGGCAGCATCCGCCTGATGGCGGTGCCCGCCGAAGAGGTGGTGGAGTTCGAGATGCGGGATGAACTGCGCAAGCAGGGCATCATCCGCTATTTCGGCGGCAAGCAGGAGTTCTTGTCCCGAGGCTATATGGAAGGCTGCGACCTGGCCTTTGTGGTCCATACCTCTTACGGCGAAGGCTCCTTTGAGTCGGCCAACAAGGGCGACAACGGCTGTGCCTTCAAGAACGCCGAGTTCATCGGAAAGGCAGCTCATGCCGGCGGCTCTCCTCACAAGGGCATCAACGCCCTGTATGCCGCCAACCTGGGCCTGAACGCCATCAACGCCCTGCGGGAGACCTTCCGGGAAAAGGATTGTGTCCGCACCCACCCCATCATCACCCAGGGCGGCAGCGTGCCCAACGCCATTCCCTCCAAAGTGGTGGTGGAAAACATGGTGCGCGCCGCCACCATCGGTGCGGTTATCGGCACCAACGAAAAGATCAACCGGGCCATGGCCGGCGCTGCCGCTGCCATGGGCGCCGGACTGAAGATCACCGACCGCGCCGGTTATTCGCCTTTGCACAACAATTTCCGTATGAACGAGCTGTATTGCAAGGCTGCCGGCCTGCTGGATCCCGAGTATCCTATTGAGCCGGGCACCGAATGGAGCACCGCCTGTACCGATATGGGTGACGTTTCGGCCTTTATGCCGGTGCTGCATCCTTACTGTAAAGGCGCTGCCGGTCCCGCTCACAGCGACGATTATGAAATCGCCAGCGTGGAAAAGGCCTGCGTCAACAGCGCCAAGATCCAGGTGCTGCTGACCGAGCTGCTGCTGGAAAACGGCGCGGCCGAGGCAAAAGCCATTGTGGAAAACCATACGCCTCTTTACAGCAATCTTGAAGATTACAGAGCCGATCTGGATAAGCTGATGATCGACAAGGATGCTGTTCAGATGAATGAAGACGGAACCATTACATTGAACTATAAGGAGTGACCGCTATGCATTTTGAAACTACCTACAAACTGGAAAACTTCATCCTGGACACCCAGTGGAAGGACGTGCCCCAGGAGGTCAAGAGCCGCATGAAGGGCTGCTTCGTGGACCTGATGGGCGCTCTGGTCATCGGCAGCCGCAGCCGTCAGTTCAACGCCGGCCTCAAGCTGGCCGAGACGGTCTTTGGCGAGGGTGACATCCCCGTCATCGGCAACGACAAGAAGTTCAACTTCATGGGTGCTTCCACCGCCATGGGCCATTCTTCCAACGCCTATGACATCGACGACGGCCACAACATGACCCGTGCCCATCCCGGCACCTCTTTCGTGGGCGCCATTCTGGCCGCTGCCTACGAGAACAACCTGACCCGCGACGAGTTCCTGACCGCTATGCTGGTTGCCTATGAGACCACCATCCGTTCGGGCGCCGCCATCATGGACTACTATCAGTACGCCCACTCCAGCGGCACCTTCGGCGCCGTGGGCGTTGCCGCCGGTGTTGGCCGTATCCTGGGCTTCACCAAGGAAGAGATCAACAACGTGCTGTCTGTGGCCGAGTTCAACGCTCCCTTGGTGCCCGGCATCCGCTCTGTTGAGTATCCTTCCATGAACAAGGACGGCGTTCCCTTCGGCGTTATGACCGGTATCCTGGCTATCCGTGCCCACCAGTCCGGCTTCGAGGGCAACAAGAACCTGCTGGAGGCCGACGAATACAAGCACTATCTGGACGATCTGGGCCAGAAGTGGCAGGTCATGGATCTGTACTTCAAGCCCTACACCTGCTGCCGTTGGGGCCATCCCGCCATCGACGCCTGCGTGGGTCTGATGCGTGAGCACGGCATCACCGCCGACGACATCGAGTCTGCCGCCATCCGTACCTTCCACCGCGCCACCCTACTGTCCAAGATCGTGCCCAAGACCGCTGACGAGGCTCAGTACAACATCGCCTATCCCGTTGCCGCTGCTCTGGTTTACGGTGACTTCGGTCTGGCACAGGTCCGCGAGGAGAACCTGGGCGATCCCAAGGTTGTGGATATGATGAAGCGCCTGTCTTTTGTGGTGGACGAGGAGCTGGACAAGCAGTTCCCTGCACGCCGTATCTGCCGCGCCGAGCTGGTCACCAAGGACGGCCGCAAGTTCCTGTCCGACGAGTGCGAGCCCAGAGGCGAAGCCCACGAGAACATCCAGGTGGATTGGCTGCAGGACAAGTTCCGCCGCATCACCGGCCCCATCCTGACCTCTGCCGGCCAGGAGAAGGTCATGGAGATGATCTGCCAGGAGGAAGACCTGCCCATCCGCGCCATCGTGGACGAGGTCAACAAGAAGGAATACTGGCTGGACCGTCAGTAATCCCCAAAACGAACAAAAGCGGTATGCCTTCGGGCATACCGCTTTTCTCTTGCTGTTTATTTGTCCAGGTGCCGGTATTTGTTTACCGTCCGGCGGGAGATCTGGATTCCCTGTTCTGCCAGCAGCGTCGCGATGCGGCTGTCGCTGAGGGTGGGATCCTCCGCTAACAGGGCGCGAATGCGCTGAACGATGGCCGTCTGGGACAGGTCGCCGGTGCCGCCGCTGTGGAACAGATCCCGCAGGGGAAACACACGGCCGGCAAACTCCACATACTTTCCCGCCACCGCCCGGCTGACGGTGGAAACGTTGACCGCCAGCTGTTCGGCCAGCTGGGACAGGGAAATGGCGCGCAGCGCCTGGGGGCCGGACAGGAAAAAGTCC
>JAFXDF010000065.1 GCA_017521295.1 Clostridia bacterium
TTCTATCCCACCAATGTGCTGGTCACCGGCTATGACATCATCTTCTTCTGGGTTGCCCGCATGATCTTCTCCGGTATGGAGAGCATGGGTGAAAAGCCCTTCTCCGACGTGTTCATCCACGGCATCATCCGTGACAACCTGGGCCGCAAGATGTCCAAGTCCTTGGGCAACGGCATCGATCCCCTGCAGATCATCGAGCAGTACGGCGCCGACGCCCTGCGCTTCACCCTGGTCACCGGCATCGGCCCCGGCAACGACGCCCGTTTCTACACCGAGCGCGTGGAGGCCAACCGCAACTTCTGCAACAAGATCTGGAACGCTTCCCGCTTCCTGATGATGAATCTGGAGGTGGAGGACTTCACTCTGCCCACCCAGCTGGATCTGGAGGACAAGTGGATCCTCAGCAAGTACAACGCTCTGGTGGCCGAGGTCACCGAAAACATCGACAAGTACGAGCTGGGTATCGCCGCCGACAAGCTGTATTCCTTCATCTGGGACTACTTCTGCGACTGGTATATCGAGCTGTGCAAGACCCGCCTCACCGGTGAGGACAAGGAAGCCTCCGTCCGCGCCCAGAAGGTGCTGGGTCACATCCTGTCGGGCACCATGCAGCTGCTGCATCCCTTCATGCCCTTCATCACCGAGGAGATCTGGCAGGCCCTGCCCCACGAAGGCCCTTCCATCATGGTGTCCCAGTGGCCCAAGGCTGATCCCAGCCTGAACTTCCCCGCCGAGGAGCAGGAGATGGAAGAGATCATGGCCGCCATCCGTGCCGTGCGTAACCGCCGGAGCGAGATGAACGTGCCCCCCTCCAAGAAGGCCGCTCTGATCATCGCCACCCAGAAGCCCGCCCTGTTTGCCCAGGCCGAGCCCTTTATGAAGAAGTTGGCATGGGCCAGCCAGGTCACCGTCCAGGAAGCCGCTCCCGCCGACGTGGCCGGTATGGTCACCTGCGTCACCCAGGCCGCCCAGATCTATATGCCGCTGTCCGAGCTGGTGGATCTGGATAAGGAGCGTGAGCGCCTGCAGAAGGAGCTGGACAACGCTCTGAACATGGTCAAGCGCACCGAGGGCAAGCTGAGCAACGAGAGCTTCGTTGCCCGTGCTCCCGAGGCCGTGGTCAACGCCGAAAAGGAAAAGCTGCAGAAGTACCGCGAGGTTGCTGCCAAGCTGGAAGAGAACCTGAAGGCTCTGGGCAAGTAAGATGACCTACGAGCAAGCGCTGGACTTTATCCACAGCCGGATCCATCTGGGCACCCGCAAGGGACTGTTCCGCATGGAAGGGCTGATGGAAAAGCTGGGAAATCCCGAAAAACGGATGAAGTTCGTCCATATCGCCGGATCCAACGGCAAGGGCAGCACGGCCACCATGTGTGAAAGCGTGCTGCGCCATGCCGGATACAAGACCGGTCTGTTCCTGTCGCCCTTTGTCTTTGACTTCCGGGAGCGGATGCAGGTGGACGGACAGCTGGTGGACAAGCAGCTGATGGCCGATGTGCTGGAAAGCATGCTGCCCGCCCTGGCCGAAATGAAGGCCGAGGACAAGGAATGCACCGAGTTCGAAACGGTCACCGCCCTGGCCCTGATGCTCTTTGCGCGCTGCGGCGTGGAAGTGGTGGTGTTCGAGGTGGGCATCGGTGGTCTGCTGGACAGCACCAACATCATCCCCCCGCCCCTGTGCGCCGCCGTGGGCTCCATTTCTCTGGAGCACACCGATATGCTGGGCACCACCATCCCGGAGATCGCCGCCCAGAAGTGCGGCATCATCAAGCGGGGCTGCCGGGCCGCAGGATACTGCGATCTGGTGCCCGAGGCCGAGCATGTGCTGCGGGAGACCTGCCGGGATCTGGACGTGCCGTTGACGGTGGCCGATAAGGACAAGCTGCAGGTTCTGGAGAGCGACGACACCGGCTCCCGGTTCGTCTATGAGGGCAGGGAATACCGCATCGCCCTGCCCGGCGAGCACCAGGTGATGAACGCTCTCACCGTACTGTCTGTGGTTGACCAGCTGCGAAAGGGCGGCATGGACCTGCCCGAAGCGGTGGTGGCAGAGGGGCTGGCCGACGCTATGGTCATCGGCCGCCTGCAGGTGGTGCGGCAGCGCCCCAAATGCGTCATCGACGGCGCCCACAACCCCGGAAAGATCGGCGCCCTGTGCGCCGCCCTGGACAATCTCTATCCCGGCCGTCCGCTCATCGGCGTTATGGGCATGATGAACCGCAAGGACTACCGTTCCTCGGTGCCGCAGCTGGCCAAACGCTGCCGGGTCTTTATCGCCGTTCCCGCTGCCGACGATCTGCCCCAGATCGTGCAGCCGGAAGTGATCGCCGAAATCGCCCGGGAGCACTGTGCCGATGTGCGGGTGTGCGCTTCCCCTGAGGAAGGCGCCCGTCTGGCCGTGCGGCTGGCCGCCGAAGAGGACGTTCTGGTGGCAACCGGCTCCATGTATCTGCTGAGCGGCGCCAAAATTGGTTTTACCGCCGAATAACGACAGAAAAAACCGCATAAACTAAGTAGAATAGGACTGTGTACCGTGGTACACAGTCCTATTTTTGTTTGCAAGGAGGCGTTGCGCCTGTGAATGTACAATATGAAAACCGGGAGGGGTGTCTCCGGGTGTTTTTGTCGGGAGAACTGGGCCATCACGAGGCCATTTCGCTGATGGCGCGGCTGTCGGCATTGGTGGAGGACCACCTGCCCGCCCGGATGGTGCTGGATCTGTCGGGACTGGAGTTTATGGACAGCTCGGGCATCGCCGTGGTGGTGCAGACCGCCCGCAAATGCCAAAGCTGCGGCGGCACGCTGACGGTGGCCGGCACGCCGCCCCAGGCCCAAAAGGTGCTGACCTGCGCCGGCATCCACCGGCTGGTGGACATCCGATAGGAGGAGACCGATATGAAATTGCTGAAAAAAGACCGCATCAACCAGATGACCCTGCGCTTTCCCAGCCGCAGCGCCAATGAGGGCTTTGCCAGATCTGCGGCGGCTGCCTTTATCGCCCAACTGGACCCCACGGTGGAGCAGGTGTATGACATCAAGACCGCCGTTTCCGAGGCGGTGACCAACGCCATCGTCCACGGCTACCGGGATACCCTGGGCACCATCACCCTGACGGTGCGGCTGTACGCCCCTGCCACGGTAGAGATCATCATTGCCGACAAGGGCTGCGGCATCGAGAATATTTCCCAGGCCCGGGAGCCCATGTTCACCACCGGCGGCGCTGAACGTTCAGGCATGGGCTTTACCATCATGGAGAGCTTCATGGACGGCCTCGCCGTCCGCTCCAGGCCGGGAAAGGGCACCACCGTCATCCTGCAAAAGGCCCTGCAGGCCCGGCGGGAGGTATGAATGATGGGCTGAAAACCCGCATTGCCGCCGCACAGAAGGGCGACCGGCAGGCGCTGGATGCGCTGCTGCGGGACAACACCCCCTTGGTGTGGAGCGTGGCCCGGCGATTTTTCGGCCGGGGCTGCGAGCCGGAGGATCTGTTCCAGCTGGGCTGCATCGGCCTGCTGAAGGCCATCCGGGATTTTGATCTGTCCCTGGGAGTGGAGCTTTCTACATACGCCGTGCCCCGCATCGCCGGGGAGATGCGACGGTTTCTCCGGGATGACGGCCCGGTAAAGGTCAGCCGTGTGCTGAAGGAGCGGGCGGCCCTCTTGCGGCAGGCGCAGAGCCGCCTGGAGGCCCGGGAGGGTCAAAGCCCCCGGCTGTCCGACCTGTGCCGGGAGACCGGCCTTTCGCCGGAGGAGGCCATGGAGGCCCTCAACGCGCCCCGGGACACCGATTCCCTGGACGCCCCCTTGCCGGGGCAGGAGCGGACCCTGGGGGAAGTGCTGCCGGCAGCGGCGGGGGAGCACCGCCTTTTGGACAGCCTGGCCCTGGGGGAGGCCCTTTCCCGGCTGGAGCCCCAGCTGCGGCAGGTGATCCTGCTGCGGTATATGCGGGATCTGACCCAGCAGAAGATCGGCCAGGTGATGGGCCTTTCCCAGGTGCAGGTGAGCCGCCTGGAGAAAAAGGCCCGGCTGCTGCTGAAAGCGGCCCTGGCCGAATAAAAAAGCCGCCGTGACGTTCACGGCGGCTTTTCGGGATTGATTCAGTTGATCTTGATTTCTTCCCAGAGAGAGCTGATATAGCCCAGGGTGTCGGGATCCAGATTGCGGTAGGCATAGGTGTTGTAGGCCTCCCGGAAGGACTCCATCTCGGGATAGAGGATCTCCATGGCTTCCTCGCCCATGTCCTCGATATATTCTTCATCCTCCACCACAAGGGAGTTGGGGCAGGCGTAGTAGATATACTCGGCGTTGGCGATGGCCACTTCACGGCTGAGCATGAAGTTGATGAAGATCTCGGCCAGCTCCTGGTTCTGGCAGCAGGTGGGGATGCACATGGCGTCCACGAAATAGTTGGTGCGCTCGGGGTAGTAGAACTGCAGATCCACGTGGTCGGCTTGGCTGTCCACCATGGTGAAGTAGTCGCCGGCGTAATAGGTGGCCACGGCGGCCTCACCGGCGGCCATGGTGTTGTAGATCTCGTCCATGACCTGACCGTAGAGGATGGGCTTCTGAGCCAGCAGCTCCTGGGCGGCCCGGTCCCAGACGGCCCGGTCGGTGGTGTTCACATCCAGGCCCAACTTGTACATGGCGGTACCAAAGGCGTCGCGGCTGTTGTTGAAGGTCAGAATGCTGCCGGCGTACTTTTCGTTCCACATCAGATCCCAGCCGCCAACATCGGCCTCATCCACCACGTTAGCGTTGTAAATAACGCCCACGATGCCGTAGGTATAGGGCACGGTGTACTGATTCTCGGGGTCATAGTACAGATTGCGGAAATCCTCGCCAATGTACTGGAAGTTGGGGATGTTGCTGTAGTTCAGGGGCAGCAGCATGTCGTTTTCCAGCATACGGGCGATGGTGTAGTCCGAAGGAATGACCACGTCATAGGCTACGGCGCCGCCCGACAGCTTGGCAAACATATCCTCGTTGGAGGCAAAGGTATCGTAGTTGACCTTTACCGGCACGCCGTAGGTTTCTTCGTACCATTTCTCAAACTCGGCAATGGTGTCCAGGCTGCCCTCCGAGCCGTCGGAGATATACTCGCCCCAGTTGTAAACGTTGAGGGTGAGGGTGCGGCCCGAGCCGGTGACGATGAGTACCACCATCAGACCGATGATGACGGTCGCGGCGGCGGGCACCAAGATCCGGCGGGCCCTGCGGGCACGCTCGGCATCGGCGGCCTTGCGGCGGGAGCCCTTGCCGCCGTCCTCGTCGGTGAGGTTGGAGATCAGCAGCAGGGTGAGGATCACGAAGAAGATGATGGTGGACAGGGCGTACATCTTGGGGGTGACCGTCTTTTTGGTCATGCCGTAGATGCGGATGGGAAGGGTCTGGAAGCCGCTGCCCTGGGTGAAGTAGGAAATGACGAAGTCATCCAGCGACATGGTAAAGGCCATGATCATACCGGTGACGATACCGGGCATGATCTCGGGCAGGACGGCCTTGAAAAAGGCCTGCATGGGGGTGCAGCCCAGGTCCATGGCAGCCTCGGGCAGGGAGGGATCCATCTGCCGCAGCTTGGGCAGGACCTGCAGGATCACATAGGGGAGACAGAAGGTCACGTGGGAGATCAGCAGGGTCCAGAAGCTGAGGCTGCTGGAACGGCCCAGACGGGTGCCGATGAACACAAACATCAGCATCAGCGAGATACCGGTGATGATGTCCGGGTTGGTCATGGGGATGTTGGTCACCGTGTCGTAAGAGGCGCGGACGTATTTGTTGCGCAGCTTGTTGATGCCCACCGAGGCGGCGGTACCCATGACGGTGGCGATGGCCGAAGCCGAACAGGCCAGGATCAGGGTGTTTTTCACCGATTCCAGGGTGTCGCCGTCACGGAACAGCTCCTGGTACCACTTCAGCGAGAAGCCGGCAAACACCGAAAGGCTCTTGCTCTCGTTAAAGGAGAACAGCAGCAGAATGGCGATGGGGGCAAACAGAAAGACCATCACCAGCGCGGTGTAGATCTTGGAAGCTCGTTTCATATCAGACACCTCCCTGGACGTGGCGTCCGGCCAGCTTGCGCATGAACGCCATGCCCACCAGCAGGATGATCATCATGATGAAGGCGATGGCGGCGGCAAAGTGCAGGTTGTTGGCAATGTACTGACCCTCGATGGCGTCACCGATGAGGAAGAACTTGCCGTTGCCCAGCTTCTGAGAGATATAGAAGGTGCTGATAGAGGGGATGAGCACCATGTTGATGCCCGAAAACACGCCGGGCAGGCTCAGGGGCCACACCACCCGGCGGAGCACCTGGGCGTTGTTGCAGCCCAGATCCTGGGCGGCCTCCAGCAGACGGTTGTCCATCTTGGCCATCACCGAATAGATGGGGATGACCATATGGGGCAGATAGTCGTAAACCATACCGATGACGACGGCAGCTTCGGTGCCGATGATGTGCACCGGGCCCAGGCCGATCATATCCAGCAGGCCGTTGAAAATACCGGTGTCCTGGAGAATGGTCATCCAGGCATAGGTGCGGATGAGGAAGTTCATCCACATGGGGATCATAATGAGGGTCACCATGGTCTTCTGCACACGGGAAGAGGCACGGGCCATGATATAGGCCATGGGATAGCCGATAAGCAGACAGATGATGGTGGAGATGATGGCCAGTTTCAGCGAACGCCAGAAGATCAGCAGGTAGGTAAAGACCTCCTGGGTCTGGCCGGCCTCATTGGTCACCTGAGAGGTGGCGGTGAAGAACTTCAACACGTTGTCCAGGGTGAAGTTGAAGTTGTTGTCGGTAAAGGCGTAATAGGCGATAAAGGCCAGGGGCACCAGAATGAACAGGGAGGCCCAGGCCGTGTAAGGCGCCAGCAGCAGGCGCTCCAGCGCGGGGGCCTTGCGGCCAGAATCACGGCCGGTCATTCTGCCTGCTCGCTTTCCGCCCCATCCTGATCCTCTTCCTCGTCAAAGTCCAGGGCTTCGGGGTCAATGTCCAGCGAATAGTCGCCGTACAGACCGGAGTACTCGGATTTCTTCATGATGTGGATGGCATCGGGCTCGATGTACAGGCCGATCTCGGCGCCCTCGGGGGCGAAGTCGGTGGTCTGGATCATCCACTTGAAGCCGTTGATGTCCACGATGATCTCGTAATGGACGCCCATAAAGGTCACCGAGGTGATGGTGCCCTTGAGCATACCCTTTTCACGGGGGACGATGTCCACGTCCTCGGGGCGGACCACCACGTCCACCGGCTCCTTGCGGCCGAAGCCGCCGTCCACGCAGTCAAAGGTGTGGCCGGAGAAGCGGACTTTTTTGTCCTCCAGCATGATGCCGTCCAGAATGTTGGATTCGCCGATGAAGTCGGCCACAAAGGCGTTCTTGGGCTCGTTGTAAATGTCGGTGGGGGAGCCGATCTGCTGGATGCGGCCCTTGTTGAGCACCACCACGGTGTCCGACATGGTGAGGGCCTCTTCCTGGTCGTGGGTAACGAACACGAAGGTGATGCCCACCCGCTGCTGGATGGCCTTCAGTTCGCGCTGCATCTCCTTGCGCAGCTTCAGGTCCAGAGCCGACAGGGGCTCGTCCAGCAGCAGCACCCGGGGATGGTTGACCAGGGCGCGGGCGATGGCCACACGCTGCTGCTCACCGCCCGAAAGCTTGGTGATGGGAGATTTCTCATAACCCGTCAGGTTGATCATCTGCAGCATCTCGGTGACACGCTCGCGGATCTCCTCCTCGGGCATCTTGGCGATGCGCAGGCCGAAGGCGATGTTGTCATAGACGTTGAGATGGGGGAACAGGGCGTACCGCTGGAAAACGGTGTTCACCTGCCGCTGGTGGGGCGGCACGTCGGTGATGTCGTTGCCCTCGAACAGGACGGTGCCCGAATCGGGGCTCTCAAAGCCGCCGATGATGCGCAGGGTGGTCGTTTTGCCGCAGCCCGAAGGGCCCAGCAGAGTGACGAACTCTTTATCTTTCACATACAGGTTCAGGTTCTCTAAAACCGTCTTGTCCCCGTATTGCTTGTGAATATTCTGCAGCTGGATCAAACGCTCAGCCAATCCACACACCTCCCAGAGAAAAGTCAGAATGGAATAACCGATTTTTTACGGATGAATTCAACTTAAATATAGCATATACACAGGGAAAGTCAATGATTTTTCCGAACTTTTTCCGCAAAAATCAAGAGGAAACCGGCTCAACTCAAACAATGCTCTGAATTGCTCCGATTTCCTCTGTTTTTCTTTGAAATACTCAATTTTATTTTTTGGGAAGTCCGTAGAAGAATTCCAGGAAGGGGACGGCCTTCACCTGAAACTCCTTTCCCCGGAGATATTCCAGCTCGCCGGCGTCGGTGGGGAAGTCGAACCGCAGGCGGTAGCTCCAAAGTGCCTGGTGCTTGTAGGGCAGGCCCTTGTTCTGCTTCAGCGTGCCGTATTTGGTGTCGCCCACCAGGGGGTGGCCGGCCTCGCTCATCTGGACGCGGATCTGGTGGGTACGGCCGGTGAGCAGCTCGCACTCCACCAGCGACAGGTCGCAGCGGCTCTCCAGGGTCACATACCGCAGCTTGGCGGTGAGGCTGTCTGCCGTCTTGCGCTTTTCCACAAAGACCTGCTTTTTGTCCATGTCCCGGCGGAGATAGTTGGTGAGCTCGCCGGCGGCGGGCCGGGGCTTGCCGTGGACCAGGCAGAGATAGTATTTGGAGATCTCCCGGTCCTTGATTTTGTCGTTCATCACCCGGAGGGCAGCGGCGGTCTTTGCGGCGATGACCATGCCGCCGGTGTTGCGGTCAATGCGGTTGCACAGGGAGGGGGTAAAGCTGGCCTCCTTTTGCGGATCCCAGTCCCCTTTATTATATAAGTAAGCTTTGATCTGGTTGATGAGGGTGTTGGGGGTCTGGCTCTCGTCCTCGTGGACCACCAGGCCCACCGGTTTGTTCACCAGCAGGATGTGGTCGTCCTCATAGACGATGTCCAGCTTGGGCGTGACTTTTTTCCACTGTTCTTCGGGAGAAGGGGTAGCAAAAAACTCATCGTTGATGTATAATTGAAGAACATCCCCCTCCTGGAGGCGGTAATCCTTCTCCACACGCTTGCCGCCCAGCTTGATGCGCTTGAGCCGGATATACTTGTGCAGCAGGGCGGGGGGCAGGGCCGGGATGGCTTTTGTGAGGTATTTGTCCAGCCGCTGGCCGGCATCGTTGCGGTTGATGACCAATTCTTTCATGTATTTTTCCTCTCGTTTTGGCCGGAAGAAACTTTTTTCATTTTCCGGCTCACATTTCGTAAAAAATCCTTGACTTTTTCCCGTTTGCTTTCTATAATAAATTCTGCGTTATTGTGAAAAGGAGTTTCTCATGCAGATTCGACTTCAGGAACTGGCAACGAAGCCTGGCTATCGTGCCCAATTCGATTATACCATAGATCTTTCCCAAGAGGAAGTGGGTTTCGAATTTCCTTTCCAGCAGCCTGTGCGGCTGGAGGGCGAAGTTTCTGACGACGCCGGTGCCATCACCCTGAGCGCCACGATCTATGCTCATGTCACCACCCGCTGTGCCCGCTGCGGCAAACCGGTGGAGTACGACAAAGAGACCGACGTGGAGTTCCTTTTGGTAAAAGAGCTGGAAAATGATGACGAGGATCGGGACGATCTGTATCTGGTGGAGTCCGACGCGGTGGAGTTGGACGACATCCTCATCCCGGAGCTGATCCTGGATATGGAGATGTCGGTGCTCTGCGACGAGGACTGCAAGGGCCTGTGCCCCAAGTGCGGTCAGGACCTGAACCAGGGACAGTGCGGCTGCGTGACAAAGGAGATCGACCCCCGGCTGGCCGTTCTGCAGAAGTTCCTGAACAGCAAGAAATAAGAAAAACATTGTAAGAAATATATGGTTTCCATAGATTGAGGAGGTGTCCAAATGGCAGTACCCCGCGCGCGAATTTCCAAGCAGCGTCGTAACAAGAGACGGAGCTCTCACTGGAAGCTGGCTTTGCCCGGCCTGGTCAAGTGCCCCAA
>JAFXDF010000066.1 GCA_017521295.1 Clostridia bacterium
GTGCGATCCGGGGCTGTGAGAGCATGAACGATCTTGTGGCTGTTTATGGGGAAAATCAATGCCGAAATCTGGTGGTGACAAGTACCATGGAAGCCGTTTCACAGGCGGAAACCGGTGAAAAGTTATTATACTTTACAGAAATTGATAAAAGAAATACTTTCCAGCTAAATAGCGCGGCAATCCGAGATTTTCAAACCAATGTATCCGTATTGCTGACGCAGAAGCTGGAAAGCCTGGGGGAACAAAGCCACCGGGTGAGGCTTGGCACCGTATTTTCCAATTTTTTGTTGATGGATCGGGGGCCGGAGATCGCCTTTCGATTTGTTCCGGTAGGCAGTGTACAGGTGTCGGTGACCTCTGACCTGCAGTCGGCGGGCATCAACCAGGTACTGTATCGGGTGATGCTGCAGGTGCAGACCGAGATGACCATTCTGCTTCCGGGCCGCACAAAACGGATCCAATGCGATCAGCGGATCCCGATCGAAGAGGTGATTCTGAGCGGGGAAGTGCCGCTGGTTTACGGCGGGTAAAACGGTTGCGACCGGGCAAAAATCATGGTATACTATCACCATCTGTAAGCAACAGGAGCGTGTAAATCATGAAGGAAATCCAACAGGAGATGCAGCAGCTTACCGAACAGCTGCTTTATCACGCACGGCGGTATTACAACGAGGATGCGCCAGAAATTTCCGACTTTGAATACGATAAACTGCAGTGCCGCCTGCGGGAGCTGGAAGCTCAGTATCCCCAGTATGCCCGGCCCGATTCTCCCACCCAGCGGGTGATCGGTGCCGTGCTGGAAGGCTTTGAAGAAGTGCGCCATCCTTACCCCATGGAAAGCCTCCAGGATGTATTTTCCTTTGACGAGATCCGGGCTTTTGATCGCCGGATGAAAGAACGGTTCCACCGGGTGGAGTATACCGTGGAGCTGAAGATCGACGGTCTTTCGGTGTGTCTGGAATATGAAAACGGCCGCCTGGTTCTGGGGGCTACCCGAGGCGACGGCAGGGTGGGTGAAGATGTCACGGAGAATATCAAGACCATTTTTGACGTTCCCATGGCGGTGGATACGGCCCATGAACATCTTTGGATCCGAGGCGAGGTCTATATGCCTAATAAGGTGTTTGACCGCATCAACGCGCAACGGGAAGCCTCCGGCGAGCAGCTGTTCGCCAACCCCAGAAACGCAGCCGCAGGCTCCCTGCGGCAGCTGGACAGCAGCATCTGCGCCCAACGGAAGCTGAGCATGTTCTGCTTCAATGTGCAGAATGCACGGGAACTGGGCTTTAAGACCCATTCCGATTCTCTTGAATATCTGAAAAAACTTGGCTGTAAAGTGGTTGAGCCTTATGTCGTCATCGACGATGTGGAAGCCGTTTTGGCATTTATCCGGGAGATGGGTGACAAGCGCGATACCTTGCCCTGCGGCATCGACGGCATTGTCATCAAGGTCAATGACCTGGCTCAACGGGAAGAACTGGGTTCTACCTCCAAAGTACCCCGTTGGGCGGTGGCTTACAAATATCCTCCCGAGGAAAAACCTGCCAAGCTGTTGGACATCATCATCCAGGTTGGACGTACCGGCGTGCTGACCCCCAACGCGGTGTTCGAGCCGGTACGCCTGGCCGGCACTTCCGTGAGCCGTGCCACCCTGCACAATCTGGACTTTATCCGCCAGCGGGATATCCGCATCGGCGATACCATTATGGTGCGTAAGGCAGGCGATATCATTCCCGAAGTGCTGGGTGTGGACCACAGCCTGCGCCAGGAAGATGCCCAGGTGTTTACCATGCCGGAATCCTGTCCTGTGTGCGGCGCGCCGGTGGTGCAGGAAGAGGGAGAGGCTGCCTTCCGCTGTACCGGTGCCGAATGCCCGGCACAGCTTCTGCGCAGTATCACCCATTTTGCCAGCCGTGACGCCATGGATATCGAGGGCCTTGGCCCGGCCTTGGTGCAGTCCCTGGTGGAAGAGGGCCTGGTGGCGTCGCCTGCCGATCTGTACGACCTGCGCCTGCCCGATGTGGCCATGCTGGAGCGCATGGGCGAAAAATCGGCACAGAATCTGCTGTCTGCCATTGAAAAGAGCAAGGAGAAGCCCCTTTCCCGTTTGCTGTTCGCCTTTGGCATCCGTCAGGTGGGACAGAAGGCTGCCCAGACCCTTGCCAAGCAGTTTGGTTCCATGGACAAATTGCTGGAAGCCCAGCCCGAGCAGTTGAAAGAAGTCTTTGATATTGGCGAAATCACCGCTGAAAACCTGCACCGCTGGCTGCACAGCGAGCAGAGCACCCATCTGATCCGCCGCCTGCGGGAGGCCGGTGTCAACATGACCCAGCCTGACGAGCAGGAAAGCCGCAAGCTGGAAGGCCTCACCTTTGTGCTTACCGGCACGCTGAGCCGTTACACCCGAAGCGAGGCTTCCGAGCGCATCGTCCGCAACGGCGGAAAAGTTTCCGGTTCGGTTTCCAAAAAGACCTCCTATGTTCTGGCCGGAGAGGACGCAGGTTCCAAGCTGACCAAGGCCGAGAGTCTGGGGATCCCCATTTTGGACGAGGATGCCTTTGACGCATTGCTTGGGCAGTAATATCGGTTATGTTCAATAAATGATCGCGCGTTTCTATGGCAAAAATGCCGGAAACGCGCGATTTTTGCCGAACGATTCTTTGGAAAACGGGCTCGAAATGGGTTGAATCCCGTAGATTCCTGTGGTATCGTAAACCCAGAGAATGAAGGAAACGGGGGAACACGTTATGCGGATACTGATTGCCGACTGTGACCCGGATTTTTGTGAAATGCTGTGCGCTGAAATCTCCCGCCGCATGCCTGCCGCTCAAACCGAAGTGGTTTTCGACGGGCTGGAGCTGCTGCGACGGGTAGAAGCGGAAGCTCCCGGTTTGATCGTTTTGAACGTGCTTCTGCCCGGTCGGGACGGCCTGGCTGTTATGCAGACCGTCCGCGCCATGGCGCTGCCAGCCCAGCCGGAGTTTATCGTGCTCAGCGGTTATTTTAACCAGCAGATCCGTGCTGATCTCTGCCGGATGCGTCCGGCTTATTATACGGCAGTTCCCTGTGATCTGGGGATGCTCAGTGAGCGGATCATGCGTTGCTGCAGCCAGCTGGTCTTTCAGCAGACGCGGCACGATGCCGATGATACCGAAGCCATTACCCGACTGCTGCGGGAAATGGGCCTGAGCATGAGATGCAATGGCTTTTCCTATGCCCGGGAAGCGTTACGGCAGATGCCCGACGGGCCGCTAAGCAATCTTTGCGTGACCAAAACCATTTATCCTGCGGTAGCCGGCGTCTTTCATACCTCGGCCGTCAATGTGGAACGGGCCATACGCTCGGCCATTTTGTCCGCATGGCAGAAAGAAGGCTATCTCCGCCAGCGGGAGCTGTTTCGGAAGCGTCCTACCAACAGCGAGTTCCTGGTGGTGCTTTCCGAACTGCTGCAGCAGGAGCGCAGGCGTCAACTGCAAAATGAACAGATGGAGGGCTGAACGCCCCAAGACAGGTCTTTTGAAAGGCCTGTCTTTTTTTATGTTCTGAAACGGACAGGCCGCTCATACCTTTTCAGCAGGAGGATGAGGAACATGCAGGATATGGATTTTTTGAAGAGCTTTCATACGGCGGCCCAACTTCTGCCAGAGCGGCTTTGGAAAGCCGCCTATTCCCTGGACGAGCTGCAGCGGCAGCAATGCGAGGAACTACGGGTTCGCCTTGGGCGGCCTTTGGCCGTCACAGTTGCCGGGAAAACCGTCCTTCTGGGGGAGGGTGCCGTGCTGCCTTCCAAAGAAGAGTTGGATCAATTGCTTGCCCGGGCCACCGAGTGTTCGGTACATACCTATCTGGAGCAACTTTGGCAGGGCTTTCTTACCACACGGCACGGACATCGGCTGGGTATCTGCAGCGAAGCTGCCACGGGAGACGCACGGCTGCTTCGGGGGCTTTCCTCGGTGAATATCCGCATTGCACGGCAGGTGCATGGCCTGGGAGCGGACTTGCCCATTTGTGATGCAAGGGGCTTCCGGAGCACCTTGATCCTGGCCCCGCCGGGCAGCGGAAAGACCACCTTGCTCCGGGAGCTGTGCCGCAGACTTTCCCGGGATTTCCGTGTGGCCATCGCAGACGAGCGATATGAGATCGCCGCTTGTGCCGACGGACAGCCCCGTTTTTCCATTGGCAGCTGTGATGTACTGTCGGGCGGGCACAAGGGGGAAACCGTCCCTATGCTGCTGCGGGCCATGTCGCCCCAGATCCTGGCGGTGGACGAGATCACCCGGGAAGAGGACTGCCGGATGCTGTTGGATTGCACAGGATGTGGCTGTGGACTTCTGGCAACAGCCCACGGAAGTTGTCCGGAAGATCTCCTGCGGCGGCCTGCTTATCGGCAGTTGCTGGAGCACCGCGTGTTTGAGCAGATCATTCTGATCGAACAAACGGGAGGCGAGCGCCGCTATTCGCTGCACAGTCCGGAGGTGCGGCTGTGAAGATCGCCGGAGCGGCAATGCTGTTGGGCGCCTGTTTTTTGTTCGGTTTTGGATGGACAGGCACCATGCGCAAAAGAATCACCTTGTTGGAAAATCTATGCGGCGTCATTCGGCGGATGGAGACCGATCTGCGGCAGCAAAACAAACCCCTGGCTGAGATCATGGAGCAGGAAGGCTTTGCGTCGCTGGCCAAGGAATTGCGGACAGGAAAGCTGTTTTCCCAGGCGGCAGAGCCGCTGGTTAAAAGACTGGAGCACCTTTTCGGCAACGGCGAAACGGTGACGGCAGTCGCAGAACTGGCCTGGAACCTGGGGCGCTATGACTGCACGACACAGGCCGAGGCGTGCAAACGGGCCTGCTTCCGTCTGGAAGCCTGTAAAAATCAACTGGAACAGGAACTTGCGGAAAAACAGAGACTGTACCGTACCGTCCCCGTTGCATTGGGCGGTATGGTACTGCTGATTGCGATATAATGAGGGTATCACCATGGACGTAGATTTGATTTTCAAAGTGGCTGCCATTGGGATTCTGGTGGCGGTGCTCAATCAGCTGCTTATCCGATCGGGTAGGGAAGAGCAGGCGATGATGACCACCCTGGCAGGACTGATCGTGGTGATGATGATCCTGATCCAGGAGATCAGCGGTATGTTCCAGCTGATCAAGCGCACCTTTGGCCTATGAACGGGTCGGTCATGCTGCGGATTTTGCTGACGGTGTTGGCAGCCCTGACTTGCGGCCAGCTGTTGAAGGGGAAGAGCCCCGCATTGGCGCTTCTGATCAGTCTGGCAGCTGTTCTGGTGCTATTGGGACTGCTTTTGCCACATTTGCAGGCGGCGTATCAACAGTTTTCCGGATTGCTGACAGGCAGCGGGCTGGACACGGCGCTGCTGCTGCCGGTGGCAAAGGTGCTGGCAATCACCCAGATCACGCACATCACGGCAGAACTTTGCCGGGATGCGGGAGAACGGGGGCTTGCGGCCAAATTGGAGCTGTGCGGCGCCACCGCGTCGCTGCTGTGTATCCTGCCACTGGCAGAACAGGCGCTGAAACTCGTCGGCGCTCTTGGATCATGAAAGGGCTGCTGGCCCTGGCGTTGGCATTGACGCTTGCGGTGCCCTGCGCCGCCGTAGACACCGACAGCCTGAAATATGCGCTGCCTGATGACGCTGCCGGGATTTTACAGGAACTGGACCCAGCCAACGCCCATCCGCAGGCCGGCTTTTCGGCGCTGCTGCAAGGGGCTGTAGAGCGAATGCGGCAGGGCCTCAAGGCATCGGTCCGCTCGGCCTTTCTGATGACGGCGGTGTGTATGCTGGTGTCGCTGCTGCATGGCTTTGCCAAAAGCGCAGGGGTGAGCCTCCCGGCGAGAGCCGGTGAACTGGCGGGCGCCACTGCCATTCTGACCCTGGCCCTACAGCAAAACGGCGCGCTGCTGGAGCTGTGTCGGGAGACCGTTTCCAACCTGGATCGATTTACCAAGGTGCTCTGCGGCGTGTTTGCGGCCGCATCGGCAGCCGCGGGAAAGCCGGCCAGCGCAGTTGCCACGGCGGGCGCAGCCATGCTCTTTTCCGATTTGCTGTTTCAGCTCACTCTGAAGGTGTTTCTGCCGGGGATCACTTTGTATCTGCTGCTGATTTACGGCGGCGTGATCTGTGATAACGGTACCCTGCGACAGGCGGCAGGGGTGGGAAAGTGGGCAGTGACTACTTTTTTCCGGGTGTTTCTGTCGGTGTATTTTGCCTATCTTTCCTTTACTGGACTGGTTACCGGCGCAGCGGACAAGGCGGCGGTAAAAACCGCCCAGAGCCTCAGCAGTACGGTTCCGTTGGTTGGAAGCGTTATCGCAGGCGCTTCGGAAACCATCCTTTCAGGCGCTTCACTTTTGCGGGGCAGCGTAGGCCTTGTGGGATTTCTGGGAGCGGTGGCCATCTGTCTGACGCCCCTTGTACAGGGGCTTTGCCACTTGCTGGTGTTCCGGATTCTTTCGATTTTTGCGGCGTCTTTTACCGAGGGAGGTTGTAAAACCATGCTGGACGGACTGTCGGGTGCCTACTCCATGCTCATTGGGATCCTGACCGCCTGCTGTGCGGTACAGTTCATCACCATCGTGGTGAGCATGCTGGTGACCGGAGCATGAGCGTACTGCTGGGGGCGCTGTATAAAATCACCGCAATGGGTCTTGTGTGCGGGGCGCTGCTGGCGCTGTGCGGCGGACAAAAGGAAATCCTGCGGCTTGGCTGCGCCTGCGCCATGGTGGTGTTGCTGCTGTCCATCGTACAGAACACGCCGCTGCCGATGCCCGATTTAAGCCGATACGAGGGCGCGGTGCGGCAGCAGGTGGAGGACGCCCAGGCAAAAAACCGAACCATACTGCTGGAGCAGACTCAGGCCCAACTGGAACTTTGGCTGGCGCAGCAGGCCGCTGGCCTGCAGCTGAATTGCAGCTTTACAGTCACCTGTGACGCTGATACAAACGGCAATGTCACGGTGCGGTGGGTGGAGGGGATCTATCGCGGCGGACCACGGGAAAACCTGGTATCCCTTCGTGAAATGATTCGAACCCAACTGTCGGTGACCGACGGGCAAATCCTCATTCGGGAGGAAACATCATGAAAAACAACACAATTGCGGCATATTTGCAGAGCCTGTTCGATAAGTATAAGTACGTCCTGCTGATCGGGGTGATCGGGCTGCTGCTCCTTTTATGGCCCCAGCCGGAAACCGAGATCCAATTGCCTGCAGCACCGACCCAATCCCGGACCGACGATCTGGAATTGCGGCTGCAGGCCATCCTGGAGGCTATGGACGGGGTGGGGAAGGCCACGGTGCTTTTGACGGTAGAGCATGAGGGCGAAACCGAATATGCCTATGACCGAACGGAAAGCCAGACCGTTTCGGAGGGCGGCGGAAGCCAGAGCCGGCAGCAGGAGCTGGTGACCCTTTCGGAAAGCGGCGGACAGACACCGGTGCTCTTGCGAAGCAACGCTCCCCAATACCGGGGCGCTGTGGTGGTGTGCGAAGGGGGAGACCGGGCCGCCGTTCGGTTGGCGGTGACCCAGGTGGTGCAATCTCTGACCGGCATTTCGGCCGATCGGATCGTGATATCCAAAATGAAACAATAGGAGGCTGTACTGTGAAAAAACGAGGCGCGATTTATTCTGTGGTGGCACTGATGCTGTGTCTGGCCGTTTATTTGAACTGGTATTATACCAAAACCGACGAGGATTACGGCAATGCCACCGACTACCAGGCCGACGGAAAAGTTCTGGGCGAGTCGGTTCTGGTCAACAACATGGAACAAGACGGAGAGGCCGGTCTTGCGGCTCAGACGGATACCGAGTATTTTTCCCAGGCACGGCTCTCCCGGCAGCAGGCTCGTGACGAGGCGGTGAGCATCCTTACCCGGACGGCCGAAAGCGAGACCTCCACCGAAGAGGCCCGCACCGCCGCCAGCACCGGCATCCAGGTGATGGCCGACAACGCGGTGGTGGAGTCCCGTATCGAAAACCTGGTGATCGCCAAGGGCTATGTGGATTGTGTAGCCTTTGTCAATGACAACGGGGTGAACGTGATCGTTTCCAAGACCGAAAATGGCCTCACCGATACCGATGTGGCAAAGATCCGGGATATCGTCATCAGCGAAGCCAGCGTCAACGCCGATGCCATCAAGATCATGGAAAACGAGGCCGACTGATCGCTCACAGATTATTCCCTTGCCAAATGCCTCAAAATAGGGTAAAATAGGCCCATAGAAGGAAAGGGGCTGAGTCCAATGGCCGAACAGAAGGAATATCTGGACATCCAGGAAGAGGAAGGTGTCATCCGCGTTTCATTTATCGCGGTAGGCGAGATCGCCGCCCAGGCCGCATTGGCCGTGCCCGGTGTTTCGTCCCTGGCCACCGTGGCCCAGGCTGTGGTGAAGGGCGTTACCGTCAATCTGAGCGAGATCGGCATCTGCTCCATCGACGTGCATGTGCTGGTGCATTCCGGTTTTGTCATCTCTCAGGTGGCCAAGGATGTGCAGAACGCCGTCAAGTCTGCTGTGGACGGAACTGTGGGCATTGAAGTGGCTTCGGTGAACGTTTTTGTGGCCGGAGTGGCTGTCCGATAAACAAAATAGAAAGCAAGTCCTCCGCCAAAGTCGGCGGGGGACTCTTTTTATGCAGAGAAGCGGAAGAAATTTCACAAAAAAGCCCGAAAAGTCCTTTCTTTTTGCAGAATATGGTGTATAATATAAAGTTAGATAATAATGCACGCTTTAAGATAAAAGTGGGAGGTTCATTCATGAACAGACGAGAAGCAAGAGAGTTGGTCCTGCACCTGATTTTTGCCGGCGAATATACCGGAAACCGCGGCGCAGAGCTGCTGGAGGACATCAACGAAGAGAATTTCCTGTCTCTGGAGGCAGAGTACGAGCTGTACAAAAAACTGCCCTCCGAAAGCCAGAAGGAGTACATCCGCCGTGCCGTTATCGGTGTGATGGAGCATCTGTATGAGCTGGATGATTACATTGAGAAGTATGCCAAGGGCTGGAACATTGCCCGTATTTCCCGTATTTCCAAGTGCATCCTGCGCCTGAGCATGTACGAGGTGCTGTATATGGGTATCCCTGTGGGCGCTTCGGTGAACGAGGCTCTGGAGCTGGCAAAGCAGTATGATTCCGAAGAGGCCGCCGGTTTCATCAACGGCATCATGGGCGCCTTTGTGGAAAAAGAAGTACAGGCATGAGAGCCCTTTATCTGGGCCTGGACACCAGCAATTACAAGACCTCCGCAGGTGTGTACTGTCCGGAGGACGGTTCCTTCCGCGCCTGCGGCAAGCTGCTGGAGGTGCCCCTTGGCACCCTGGGCCTGCGGCAGAGCGACGCGCTGTTTCAGCATGTGAAGCAGCTGCCGGAGCAGGTGAAAGCCGCCTGCCGTGACCTGGAGGGAGAGATCCGGGCCATCGGCTTTTCTGCCCGTCCCCGGGATCTGGAGGATTCCTACATGCCTTGTTTTCTGGCGGGGCAGTGTGTGGCCCAGTGCCTGGGTGCGGCCATGGATGTGCCGGTTTATGATTTTTCCCATCAGCAGGGACACCTGGCTGCCGCAGCTTTTTCGGTTAGCAAACCGGAGCTGATGGAGGGGCCCTTCCTGGCCTGGCATCTTTCCGGCGGCACTACCGAGCTGCTTTTGGTGGAGCCTTCGGCGGAACGCATCATCCATGCGGATATTCTGGGCGGCACCACCGACATTTCCGCCGGTCAGGTCATCGACCGGGTGGGTGTGGATCTGAACATGCAGTTTCCCGCCGGTCCCTATGTGGAGCAGGCGGCGCTGCTGTCAGACAAGGATGACTTTTTCCGTGTCAAAGTCCAGGACTGCAGTTTTTCCCTGTCTGGCGTTCAGAACCAGTACCGGGCCCGGCTGGAAGCCGGGGAGGCCCGGGAGGATGTCTGCCGCTTTGTGCTGCTGACGGTGGCCCAGGCTATTTTGAAAGCCACCCGCAACGCCCGAAAGGAGCGAAACCTGCCGGTGCTGATCTCGGGCGGCGTTTCGGTGTGTTCCCTGGTACAGGAAGTTTTCGCAAAAGAAAAGGATGTGTGGTTCGCGCAGAAGGGCCTGGGCGGCGACAACGCCGTGGGCACTGCGATCCTGGCATCCATGAGGTAACGTATGGCATTACAGCCGGTTTCGGTCACCCAGTTGACCCAATATATCAAGCTGCTGCTGGACCGGGATGAGATTTTGTCTCAGGTCTGTGTCCGTGGTGAGCTTTCCAATTACAAAGCCCACTCTTCCGGCCATCAGTATTTCACCCTGAAGGATGAGGGAGCGGTGATCTCCTGCGTCATGTTCCGCTCGGATGCCATGCGAATGCGTTTTCGGCCGGAAAGCGGCATGAAGGTCATCCTCTACGGCCGGGTGAGCCTGTTTCCAAAGAGCGGTCAGTATCAGATCTATGTGACGGCCATGCAGCCCGACGGCGTGGGCGCTTTGGCGGTGGCATTTGAGCAGCTGAAGACCCGTCTGCACGAGGAAGGCCTCTTTGACGCCGCTCACAAAAAGCCCCTGCCGTCCTATCCACGGCGCATCGCTCTGGTCACATCGCCCACCGGTGCTGCCGTCCGGGATATGATCCGCATCCTGGGCCGCCGCTGGCCTATGGCGGAAGTGCTGGTCTGTCCCGTGCGGGTACAGGGAGAAGGGGCCGCCCAAGAGATCGCCACAATGCTCTCCTATGTGGACAAATATCAGTTGGCCGATGTGATCATCACCGGCCGGGGCGGCGGATCGCTGGAAGACCTTTGGGCCTTTAACGAAGAATGTGTTGCAAGAGCCATCTGGCAGTGTCAAACCCCGGTGATCTCAGCGGTGGGACACGAGCCCGATGTGACCATATCAGATTTTGTGGCCGATCTGCGGGCGGCCACGCCGTCCAATGCCGCCGAACTGGCGGTGCCCGACGGAGATGCCCTGCAGGGCTTTTTGCGGCAGCTGAAGCTGCGCATGGAACAGGCCGAAAGCCAGCGGATTAATCATCTGCGGCAACGGTTGGAAAGGCTTGCGAAAAGCCGGGTGATGACCCGGCCGGAGGCCTATCTGCAGCAGCAGGAACTGCATCTGGAAATGCTCCGCCAGCGGTTGGAGCACGCCGGACAGGTTACCCTGCAAAATAACACCCAGCGGTTCCGACAGGCTGCCGCCAAGCTGGACGCGCTCAGCCCTCTGAAAGTGCTGGGCCGCGGCTATGCCATGGCGACGCTTGATGAGCAGGTGGTCCGTTCGGTGGAGCAGCTGAGTCCTGGTGAAACCATTGCAGTCAGCTTTTCTGACGGCACGGCACAATGCCGGGTAGAGACCCTTCAAAGGAGGAAACAACGTGGCAAAAAAGCAGACGTTTGAACAGGCCATGAGCCGTTTGGAAGAGATCGTGGTTGCCTTGGAAAAGGGCGACGCCCCTCTAGAGGACAGTCTGGCACTGTTCCAGGAGGGCAGCAAGCTCATTGGCACCTGCAGCAAAGCCCTGGATCAGGCACAGCAGCAGCTGAAGCTGCTGGTACAGGGCGAAAACGGACCGGAAACGGTGGATTTTGACGGGGAAGAGGCGTAGTTATGCTGCAGCAGCGTTTGAAAGAATACAGCGCACTGGTGGAGGGCGGTCTGGATCGCCTGTTCCCCCAGGAGGATTGCCGGCACAGCCGCATTTTTGAGGCCTGCCGTTACAGTCTTTTGGCCGGCGGCAAACACATCCGGGCGGCTCTGCTTCTGGAGTTTTACCGCCTGTGCGGCGGCAAGGTCGAGGATGCTCTGTCCTTTGCCTGCGGTCTGGAGATGATTCACACCTATTCGTTGGTGCATGACGATCTGCCCTGTATGGACAACGATGATTTCCGGCGGGGCAAGCCCTCCAACCACAAGGTCTATGGCGAAACCATGGCAACCCTTGCGGGTGACGCCCTGCTGAACCGGGCCTTTGAGGTCATGCTGGAGCAGGAGACTGTTCCTACCGCCTGTGCCATGAAAGCCGCGGCCTGTATTTCCCGCTGCAGCGGTGTTTACGGTATGATCGGCGGCCAGGTACAGGATCTTTCCATGGAAGGCCGGCCGGCCACGCTGGTAGAACTTCGGGAGATGGTGAGCCTTAAAACTGGCGCTTTGATCCGGGCGGCCTGCGAAGCAGGTGTGCTGCTGGCCGGCGGTGATGAGATCAGGCGCAAAGCCGCCGAGGATTATGCCGCTGCCGTTGGCCTGGCCTTTCAGATCCAGGACGATATTCTGGATGTGGTGGGCGATCAAAATCTTTTGGGCAAGGCCATTGGCAGCGATGCGGCCAACGAAAAAACCACCTTTGTCTCGGTGTACGGCCTGGAGGCCTGCCGGGGCATGGTGCGAGATTTGACGCTGGAGGCCCAAGCGGCTGCCGATGTCTTTGATGACAGCGAATTTCTAAAGGAGCTGGCCGAATATCTGGCCCAGCGAAAGAACTGAGTTTTAAACGGAGGAGGGGAAGCGGACATGCGAAAATACCAATGGTTGGATCAGATCGACTGTCCTGCCGACCTGAAGCGTCTGCCGGAAGAAAAACTGGACGAGCTGTGCAGTGAGATCCGGCATTTTCTGGTGGAAGCCGTGTCCAAAACCGGCGGCCATCTGGCTTCCAATCTGGGCGCGGTGGAGCTGACTGTGGGTATCCACCGGGTTTTTGACGCGCCCAAGGATGATATTCTGTTTGACGTGGGCCACCAGTGCTATGTGCACAAGATGCTCACCGGACGAAAGGATCGGTTTGATACCCTGCGCCAGTTCGGTGGCATCAGCGGTTTTCTGCGCCCTTCGGAAAGTGCATATGACAGCGCCGTTTCGGGTCATGCATCCTCTTCGGTGTCGGTGGCGCTGGGCATGGCCCGGGCCAAGAAACTGGCAGGGAAGGACAGCTGTACCGTCTGTGTCATCGGTGACGGCGCCCTTACCGGCGGTATGGCCTATGAAGCCATGAACGATGCCGGTCAGTCGGGCTTGCCGCTGATCGTGGTACTGAATGACAACGATATGTCTATCAGCCCCAACGTGGGCGCGTTATCCAAACGGCTGTCGGCCATTCGTATCAAGCCCCGGTATTTCCATCTGAAAGAGCGCACCAAGGAGACGCTGAGCAAGATCCCCTGCGGCGGCGGGCTGATCCGGGGCATTTCGGCCATCAAGCGCAAGCTGCGCTCTGCGCTGCTGAAGGAAACCATCTTTGAGCTGATGGGCTTTGAATATCTGGGCCCCGCCGACGGAAACGATATGGATGCGGTGTGCGATCTGCTGGAACAGGCCAAAAAGCTGGACAAGCCGGTGGTGGTGCACTTGAAAACCGTCAAGGGTGTGGGCTATCTGCCTTCCCAGCAGTCGCCCAGCGACTTCCACGGTGTTTCTGCTTTTGACGCCGTCACCGGACAGCCCTATTCCAAGGGCAAGGTGGATTTTTCCGCCGTTTTCGGCCGGGAGCTTTGCTCTTTGGCCGCGCAAAATGAGAAAATTTGTGCCGTGACCGCCGCTATGACCGGAGGTACCGGCCTGACGGGGTTTGCCGAAACCTATCCCAAGCGCTTCTTTGATGTGGGCATTGCCGAGGAACATGCGGTGGCCATGGCTGCCGGTTTGGCTGCCCGGGGAATGATCCCGGTGTGCGCCATTTATTCCACCTTCCTGCAGCGATCCTATGACCAGATCCTGCATGATGTGGCCATCCAGGGCAATCATGTAGTGTTTGCGGTGGACCGTGCCGGTCTGGTAGGTGCCGACGGCGAGACCCACCAGGGCGCCTTTGACGTGCCCTATCTACGCACGGTGCCCGGCATGAAGCTTTTTGCCCCTTCTAATTTTGCCGAACTGCAGACCGCCCTCAGACAGGCGATCTTGATGGAGAACGGCCCGGTGGCTGTGCGCTATCCCCGGGGGGGAGAGGGCGGTTTTCAGCAGGATACGTTTGCGCAGCCTGTTGCCCAGGTGCGTGCGGGCGATCAGATCACGCTGTGTGCCTACGGCTGTATGGCGCAGGTGGCGTTGAAGGCTGCGGACAAGCTTTCCGAAGCCGGTATTTCCGCATCGGTGATCAAGATCAACGAGCTGACCGACGGCGGAATGGATCTGTTGATGCAGAGCGTTCGCAGCACCGGTCGTCTGCTGGTGTTGGAGGACTGCGTGGAAGCGGGCTGTCTGGGACAGCACCTTGCCGCAAAGCTGCTGAAAAACGAAATCCCCGCAAAGCTCAAGCTGTGCAATCTGGGAAATCACTTTGTACAGCAGGGTACAGTTGAACAGCTTTACAGCGCTTGCAATATCGATGTACAGTCGGTTTTTGAGGCGGCAAAGGAGCTTGTCCATGGCTGAACAGATGCGTTTGGATATGCTGTTGGTGGCCCGCGGCTTTGTAAGTGGCCGTGACCGGGCAAAAGAGCTGATTTCCCAGGGGCAGGTTCTGGCAAACGGGAAAAAGGCCGCCAAGGCATCGGAAAAATATGAACAGGATGTTCCGCTGGAGATCCTGAACGACGCGGCGCATTTCGTCAGCCGCGCCGCCCACAAGCTGGAGGGCGCCTTGCAGTCCTTTGGCATCGACCTGTCCGGCCGTGTGGTGCTGGACGTGGGTGCCTCCACTGGCGGGTTCACCCAGTGCGCCCTGGAAAAGGGCGCAGCCCGCGTTTACGCTGTGGATGTGGGCTCCGGTCAGCTGGCGCCCCAGCTGAGAGCCGACAGCCGAGTGCGTAATCTGGAAAAAACCGATATCCGTCTGCTTGCACCGGAACAGCTGTCGGCAATACCCGATTTTGCCGCCTGCGATGTGAGTTTTATCTCTTTGCGGCTGGTGTTGCCAGCCATTGCCAAGCTGCTTTCGCCTATGGGCGAGGCTGTCGTGCTTATCAAACCCCAGTTTGAAGCCGGCCGCAGCGCCGTTGGACGGGGCGGCTTGGTGAAGGATGCCAAGGTGCACCTGCGTGTTTTGCAGGAAATGACCGAGACCTTTCACGCAAACGGTTTTGTGATCTGCGGAATGACCGTTTCGCCCATCACCGGCGGTGACGGCAATTTGGAGTTTCTTGCTTGGCTGAAGCGGGCAGGGCAAGAGCATATCCCCAATCTGGAATTATTGGTAAGAGAAGCGCATCTTCGCAAATATAAAGGAAGTGTTGATTCATGAATCGAGTGATGGTACAGCCCAACCCCACAAAGGAGGAGGCGCTGAATGTCAGCCGCGAACTGATTGCCCTGCTGTTGGGTGAAGCGTTTGAGGTGCTGGCTCTGGAAGAGTTCCGTGAGGTGCTGAACCGGGTACTGCCTCAGGAGGATTTTGCCCGTGTTCGCTTTATGGAGGATCCCGAGATCTATCCCGCCTGTGATTTTATCATGGTGGTGGGCGGTGACGGTACCATCCTGCGTATCGCCGGACAGGCCTCCCTTTATCGGAAGCCCGTCCTGGGCGTCAACTGCGGCACCGTGGGCTTTATGAGTGAGCTTGAGCCGGAAGAAATCGAAATGGTGAGGAGTGTGAAGGAGGGGAACTTTACACTTGATGACCGCATTATGCTGGACATTTCCGTAATCAACGACAAGGGCGAAAGGGTATATACCGTCACAGCACTCAACGAAGCGGTGGTCACCAAGGGCTTCTTTAACCGCGTGATCCCGCTCTCGGTGATCGTGGACAGCCAGGAAGTGTTTAAGTTCAGCGGTGACGGCGTGATCGTTACCACGCCCACCGGCTCCACGGCCTACTCCCTGGCTGCGGGTGGCCCCATCATGGCACCGTCCAGCGACTGTCTGGCGGTGACACCCATCTGTCCCCACTCGCTGACCATCAAGTCCTTTGTGATTTCGGCGGCCAGCATCGTCACGGTGATGCCCGAGTACAAGGGCCACCAGGTATTCCTTTCCCCCGACGGCGACACCTACGAACTGCAGAACGGTGATACAGTGGTGATCCAGAAGTCTCAGCGTGTTTTCTCGCTGCTGCGAATCAAAGGTCAAGGTTTTTACGAGATCATCAGACAAAAACTTGCGAATGAGAGGACCGGAAAATGAAGTTTAAACGACAGGCTGCAATTTTGGATATCATTACCTCCAATGAGATCAAAACCCAGGAAGAACTGTCCGCGCATCTCCGTGAACGGGGCTATAACGCAACCCAGGCTACCATTTCCCGGGACATGAAGGAGCTGCGCCTCATCAAAGTGGCTTCTCATTCGGGCGGATACCAGTATTCCACTCCCGAGCAGAGCAGCACGGCCACCCATATGTCCCGGCTGAAAAACATCTTCCGGGAGTGCGTTGTCAAGGTGGACCGGGCACAGAACCTGGTGGTGCTCAAAACCCTGGTGGGCATGGCCAACGCTGCCGCCGCTGCTATTGACGCCATGAAGATCCGGGATATCGTGGGCACCCTTGCCGGTGATGACAACATTCTGGTGATCCTGCGCACCAACGAGGACGCAGAGAAGTTCTGCGAAATGGTCGCAGGTATGCTGCTGTAACCTATGCTGTGCAATCTTTATATTGAGAATATTGCTGTTATCCAACAGGCCGACATCGATTTTTCGGGCGGCCTGACTGTGCTGTCCGGTGAGACCGGCGCCGGTAAATCCATCATTATCGATGCCCTCAGCGCCATTCTGGGCGGCAGGACCAGCCGGGAGCTGATCCGAACCGGCCAAAACAAGGCCTGTGTGGCCGCTTCTTTTTCCCAACTGTCCGATGAAGTGCTGGCGCTTTTGAGCGAGCTGGGCTTTGAGCCGGAGGAAGGCCAGTTGCTTTTGCGCCGGGAATTGTATGCTGACGGACGCAACCAGTGCCGTATCAACGGAAAACCGGCGGCCCTGTCCAATCTGAAGACGCTGGGCGAAAAACTGGTGAGCATTTACGGCCAGCACGACGGTCAGCATCTCATGAACGAGCAACTGCACATGGATTATCTGGACGCCTTTGGCGGTCTGGAAAAGCCACTGGAAGACTATCTGAAGAATTACGAAGCCCTGCTGCAGCTCAATCGCCGGATGAAGGCGCTGTCCATGAGCACCGCTGAAAAAGAGCGCCGCCGGGCGCTGCTGCCGGCCCGGATTGAGGAGCTGAAACAGGCAAAAGTCCTTCCCGGTGAGCAGGAAGAGCTGCTTTCCCTGCGCCAGGAACTGCAAAACGGTGAAAAGATCGCCGAAGGCCTGGCGGACGCCGCCAATCTTTTGGATGGCGGACAGGAACAGGAGAGCCTTGCCGACCGCCTGGCCCAAGCGGTGAAGGCGCTGAGCCGGGGTGCCCGGTACAGCGCCGCAGCCGAAGGCTTGGAAAAGCGTATGCGGGAGCTGTCGCTTCTGGCGGCCGATCTGTCCGGTGATCTGGCTGATGAGTTGACCCGGCTCAACTATTCTCCCAAAAAACTGGAGCAAACCGAGCATCGTCTGGATCAGATCTCCAGGCTGTGCATCAAATACAGTGTGCCTGCCGATCAACTGGAAGAGCATCTGGCGGCGCTGGAAGAGGAATTGGACACCCTGGACAATCTGGACGACAGCCTGGATCAGCTGAAAGGGGAGTACGCCGCCATGCGTGCGGACCTTTATGAGGAGGCCGGCCGGCTCCATGCCCTGCGCCAGACGGCGGCCGAGCTGATGGCCCGGGAAATTGAAGGGGAGTTGCACGACCTGGATCTGAAAAATGCCCGGTTTTGTGCCGAAGTGGCAGATTTGCGCACCGAATCCCAGACCCGCTTCACCAAAAAGGGAACCGACACCGTGCGGTTCTTGCTTTCGGCCAACGCAGGCGAAGACCTGAAACCTCTGGCAAAGGTGGCCTCCGGCGGCGAACTGTCCCGGATCATGCTGGCCATGAAAACCGTGCTGTCTGCTGGGGAACAGGGCATGTCCGCCGTGTTTGACGAAGTGGATGCCGGTGTCAGCGGCCGGGCCGCTCAGCGGGTGGCCGAAAAGCTGCAGGCGCTTTCCAACACGCGGCAGGTGCTGTGCATCACCCATCTGCCCCAGATCGCGGCGGTGGCCGATCAGCATCTGCTCATCGCCAAAACCGAGCGTGAGGGCCGCACCTACACACAGGTGACCCCTCTGGACCGGGAGGGCCGCAAGCGAGAAATTGCCCGTATCATCGGCGGTGCCGTGATCACTGAAAAGACCCTGGCAAGCGCCGAGGAAATGCTGAAAAAAGGATAAAACAGGAAAAGGACGGCCAAGTGGCCGTCCTTTTTGCTTAGTTTCCGCAGCAGTCGTCAAAACCGGGATTGCAGGCGTAGAAATTGCGGCTGTGAAGCTGATCCTGGGCATAGCGCAGAGCTTCGCCAAACCGCTGATAGTGGACGATCTCCCGTTCGCGGAGGAAGCGGATGGGTTCCAGAATATCCGGGTCATCCACCAGACGGATGATATTGTCATAGGTGGTACGGGCCTTTTGCTCGGCAGCCATGTTTTCGTGCAGATCGGTGATCACATCGCCCTTGGATTGGAAATACTCGGCACGGAAGGGCGTTCCGGCGGCGGCAACGGGATAGACTCCCACGGTATGATCCACGAAATAATCCGCAAAGCCCTGGGCCTTGATCTGCTCGATGGTAAGATCCCGGGTGAGCTGATGCACCATGGCGCAGACCATTTCCATGTGGGCCAGTTCTTCGGTACCGATGTCGGTCAAAACACCGGCAATGTTGCGGTAGGGCATGGCATAGCGCTGGGAAAGATACCGCATGGATGCTGCAAGCTCGCCGTCGGGTCCACCGAACTGGGTGATAATGATCTTGGCAGCCCTGGCATCGGGGTTTTTGATGCGCACAGGGTACTGCAGGCGTTTCTCATAACTCCACATAACTCAATCCTCCATTTCCCAGGGCCAGGGGGTCTCTACCCACTGCCAGCATCCGTCGGCCTGCACCTGATCGAACATCAGGGGGCCATACTGCATCACATAGGCCTCCACCGCCTGGTGATAGGCTTCTTTGGCCTGCTGATAACGGGACAGACCGGCGGTGCAGCGGGGATGGGTATCCAGATAGAGCACCAGCTCCTGCAGTACAAAGGCAGCCTCATTCACTGCCTGGAGAGCTTCGCATTTTCCGTTGTTCAGCATACGTTCACCTCACCGAAAGGCAGATCCAGAATGGGGAAGAGGGTACCGCGGCACAGGGCGCGGCAGGGCGAATAGATGTCGCCCCAGGCCTGGATGGGCACATAGGCCATAGCCAGGGGCAGCTCCTGCAGTTCACGGTTGAATTCCATCAGCTGGACAGGGGGACAATAGGGCATCGAAGGCCGCGCGCAGCGTCCCTGGGGGCTGCGGGGCCGGTTGTTAGGTCGGTTCACGGGTAAAACTCCTCTCTGAAGGGTTGTAAACCAGTCTATGCAGCATTAAACCAGATTGATAAACCGGCTGACCGCATAGCCGGTGACGCTGCCGTAACGGACCACGTACCAGTTGCCGGTGACACCCAGCACGGTAATCGGGCTTCCGTTGGGCGCAGATGCCAGAATGCGGCTGTTTGTGTCGGGCCTTGCCCGGATGTTCAGCGTTCCCGAAGTCAGCGATACCCGAGCCGATTGGGGCTGTTGGGGCTGGACCAAAGGAAGCCCGAAGTATTGCAGAATGCCGCCAGCCACCGCGCGGGCGATGGCGGGTAGATTGTTTTTGATCCAATTGGCGTCGCTGACGTTGTCGTGGAACCCGATTTCCAAAAGAACGGCGGGCGCGCGGGAGCGGCTGACTTCGCCCAGCGTTGTGGTGGGGATCATAATGACATTTTCGGGGAGGGGATAGACGGTTTTCAAGCTGTCCACAAAGATCCGGGCGGCACGCCGGCTGTTCTGCCCGTAACGGTAATAATAGACCTCGCAGCCCCGTTTGGTGCCGTATTGACCTTCCGGTGCGGCGTTGCTGTGCAGCGCTACGTACAAGTCGTAGTAACCGTCGTTGGCCTGCCGGATGGCGTCCCCGGCCGACAGGGTGCGGTCATTTCGGGTGAAGGCGATGCCGCTGGCGTTTAAGTAGGGGATCACCTGGTCGCAAAGCAGATTCATGTACTGTTCTTCGGTGCCGCCGGTGACATAATAGTTGTTTTCCTGGGTGGACGGGCTGAGATAGACGATGGGCATGATGCACCTCCGTAGAATGTGTTTGCACCATTCTATGTCCGCATATGCCTTTTCGTTGACGGTGGCACTTTCTTGGTTTATAATGGTAAAGGAAAAGAGGGCTGGCTTATGGAAGTGTCTGAAAGACTGCGGTGTGTTTTACTTTACCACAGCTGAGTGGGAGCAGCCCCTGGTGCGGCCGCTGTACGCCGTGCGACTCTTCGAAAGACGGTTGCATATACGCTGAATTGCAGAAAACCATTCATTTTAAGAGAGGAATATCTTATGCAGGAACGAAATGCAAAGCTGAAACTGATCGTTGCCATGGTCATCTTTGGCACCATCGGCCTGTTTGTCCGGCATATTTCATTGCCCAGCAGCGTCATCGCCCTGTGCCGGGGCGTCACCGGCACGTTGTTTTTGATCGCCCTGCTGTTCTGGCGCAAGCTGCGCTTCGACATTGCAGCCGTCCGGAAAAACCTCCTGTGGCTGCTGCTGTCGGGCAGCGCCATCGGGTTCAACTGGATCCTTTTGTTTGAATCCTATCGCTACACCTCGGTGGCGGTGTCCACTCTGTGCTACTATCTGGCACCCATTCTGGTGATTTTGGTGTCGCCGCTGATCCTGAAGGAGCCTCTCACCGCCAAAAAGATTGCCTGCGTGGCGGCTGCGTTGATCGGTATGGTATGCCTGTCCGGCGTTCTGCAGAGCGGTATGCCCAACGGGGGAGAACTGAAGGGCATCCTGTTCGGCCTGGCGGCGGCACTGCTCTATGCCAGCATTATGCTGATGAACAAGCAGCTGTCGGAGATTTCCGCTTTGGAAAAGACCATCATGCAGCTGGGTACTTCCGCCGTGATCCTTTTGCCATATTGCATGCTGACCGTGGGCGGCTCTGCGCTGACGGTGGATCTCAAGACCATTCTGCTGCTGATCATTTTGGGTGTGGTTCATACCGGTGTGGCCTATGCGCTGTACTTTGATGCCTTTGGCGCGATTCAGGCACAGACGGCCGCCATCCTCAGTTATATTGACCCGGTGGTTGCCGTGCTGGCATCTGTGCTGATCCTGCGGGAGCCCATGCAGAGCGTGGAGGCCATCGGCGCGGTGCTCATTCTGGGGGCAGCGGTGATTTCAGAAGTGCATTTTCCGAAAAAAGGTGCTGAAAAATGATCACCGAAGTAGTTGCCGCCCTCATCTGGAGAGGGGAAAGGTTCTTGGCTTGTCAGCGCCCTGCCCACAAGGCACGTGGCCTTCTGTGGGAGTTTGTTGGCGGCAAAGTGGAGCCGGGTGAGACGCGGGAAGAAGCCCTCATCCGGGAATGCCGGGAGGAACTTGCCGTAACGGTGGTTCCCAGGGATATTTTCATGGAAGTGACCCACGAATATCCAGATCTGACGGTGCATCTGACCCTGTTCAATGCCGATCTGCCGGAGGGAGAGCCTCGGGCGCTGGAACACAACGATCTGCGGTGGATTACGGTAGGGGAGATCGATACGCTCCCATTCTGCCCCGCGGATCAAGAAATACTGGAAAGGCTGAAAATGCAATGATTCAACCAATTATGAAAGACCCGCTGTTTTTGGGCGTGAAATCTCAGCCGGCAACGCCGGAGGATGTGCAGGTGGGCCAGGATCTTTTGGACACCCTGGCTGCCCACCGGGAGGACTGCGTTGGCATGGCCGCCAATATGATCGGCGTGCGCAAGCGCATCATTGTCTTTGACAATGAAGGCTCCGATATGGTGATGTTCAATCCGGTGATCCTCAAGAGCGAAGGTGTGTACGATACCGAAGAGGGTTGTCTGTCGCTGCCCGGCATCCGTAAAACCAAGCGGTTTCAAAAGATCAAGGTGCAGTATCAGAACGCTGCGTTTCAGACCCGGATCAAGACTTTCACCGGCTGGACTGCCCAAATCATTCAGCACGAGATCGACCACTGCGACGGTATTCTGATCTGATATGGAAGTTGTTTTGAAGCGGCCACGGAGCCCGTTTTCCTGGTTGCGGGTGTACCGCCTGTACCTGCAGGCCTTTCCTTCAAGTGAACGGAAACCCTTTGCTATCATCCTGAAAAAGACACGGGAAGGCACCACCGATGTGTGGTGTATGTACGCGAATGGCCAGTTTTCCGGCTTTTGCACCACCATCAACGGAGATTCTGCCGTTCTTCTGGATTATCTGGCAGTTTGTGAAGCTGTCCGTGGAAAAGGCATCGGCACCCAAACCCTCTACGCCCTGCAGCGGCAGTACAAAGGAAAAGGCTTGTTCGTGGAAATCGAAAGTCCCTTTGAAGCGGGCGATGACAAGGAGGCACGGGTGCGCCGTAAAGCATTTTACCGGGCCTGCGGCATGGAACCCTTCGGGGTGATGGCCCGGGTGTTCGGTGTGAACATGGAATTGCTTGGCCGGGGATGCTCCTTTGACTATGCTGCCTATCACGCCTTTTACCGCGATTACTACAGCCGGTACGCAGCCGACCATCTGCAGGAGCTGCCTTATCCCGAAGCATAAGAAAACCCCCATTTACCGTCGGGTAAATGGGGGCGTTTTTGTGTGGAATTACAGATTGTCCAGCTCTTCCTGCCAGGGGGTGCGGAAGGCATCGGAGG
Organism: Clostridia bacterium; assembly: GCA_017521295.1. GTDB lineage: Bacteria > Bacillota > Clostridia > Oscillospirales > Butyricicoccaceae > UBA4644. The sequence continues at coordinate 22,682 of JAFXDF010000066.1, forward strand.
GCATCTTCCAGGCGCCTCTGGGGGACAGGCTCAAGGGGCCAACCATGGGGCCGTCGGGCAGACAGGAGCGCTTGTACTGCTGGGTGAAGAACCGGCGGAAGCAGGTTTTCAGCCAATGTTTGACGGTCTCCTCATCATATTCACCCCGGAAGGCGATGCAGGCCAGGCGGAAGATCTTCTTGGGGCTGAAGCCGTAGCGCAGGAGGTAGTACAGGAAAAAGTCGTGGAGGGGATAGGGTCCCACCAGATCTTCGGTTTTCTGAGCGATCTGGCCCTCCTTGGTGGGCAGCAGCTCGGGAGAAACGGGAGTGTCCAGAATATCCCACAAAACGGCGGACAGCCTTTCGTTGCCGCAGTTGCGGGCATACCAGTCGGTGATCTGCCGCACCTGGGTCTTGGGGATGCCGGCATTGACGCCGTACATGCTCATGTGGTCGCCGTTGTAGGTAGCCCATCCCAGAGCCAGCTCGCTGAAATCGCCGGTGCCTACTACGATGCCGCCGGTGTCGTTGGAAAGATCCATCAGCACCTGGGTGCGCTCACGGGCCTGGGCGTTTTCAAAAGCCACATTATGGTTGTCGGGATCATGACCGATGTCCTTGAAATGCTGGTTGACGGCGCAGCCGATCTCCACACACTTCAGACTGAGGCCCAGTTCATCACACAGGATCTGGGCGTTGTTGCGGGTACGGCTGGAGGTGCCAAAGCAGGGCATGGTGACAGCCACCACGCTTTCGGGGCCTTTGCCCAACAGCTTCATGGACTGGGCGGCCACCAGCAGGGCCAAGGTAGAGTCCAGACCGCCCGAAACACCGATGACGGCGGTGGCGGCGTTGATATGGCCCAGACGGCGGGCCAGACCCTGGCTCTGCAGGGCGAAAATATGGGCGCAGTCCTCATCCCGGGTGGCTTCATCGGGAAGGAAGGGATCCTGGGGAATGATACGGGTCAGCGCGGTTTCGGTGAGCTCCATGGAGAAATATACTGTGAAGGCCTCTTCGCCGGCAGGATAACTGTTGAGCTTGCGGCGATCGGTCATCAAACGCTCCACGTCGATCTCAGACAGCACATAAGCCGGCTTGGCAAAGGGTTTGCTTTCGGCCAGGAGCGTGTCATCTTCGGCGATGAGATGATGGCCGGAGTACACCACGTCGGTGGAGCTTTCGTCCGTACCGGCATTGCACAGCACATATCCGCAATGGCAGCTGCGGCTCTGGGCCTCCACCAGCTTGCGGATGGAACGGGGATGACCGGCGGCGTCGTGGCTGGCACACTGGTTAACCACGATGGCCGCGCCGTTGCGGCACATTTCCACGGCGGGGGAAACCGGCACCCAAAGATCCTCGCAGATCTCTACACCAAAGGTAAAATCGGGAAGCTCTTCGCAGCGGAACAGCATACCGGCGCCAAAGGGCACCAGATCGCCGCACAGCTGAATGGAGGACAGGTCCTTGGGGGCGGGCTGGAACCAGCGCAGCTCACCAAACTCGTCATAGTTGGGCAGATTGGTTTTGGGCACCACGCCGAGGATCTCACCTTTGTAGAGCACTGCGGCACAGTTGTACAGCTTGCCCAAATGGCGCAAGGGAATACCGGCCACCAGAATCAGCGGCAGCTGGGCGGTGTCCTTCACAAGTTGCTGCAGGGCCTCCAGAGCACTGTCCTGCAGACGCTTCTGGAAGAACAGATCTCCGCAGCTGTAACCGGTGATGGAAAGCTCCGGGGTGACCAGAAGATGCACGCCGTCCTTGGCGGCGGCCTGTGCCGCTTCGGCAATGCGGGCTGCGTTATAGGTGCAGTCGGTAAGACGCATGGAAGGCGTCACCGCGGCAACCTTAATAAAACCGTCTTTCATAATTTCGTCTCCTTTTGGAAGGATTCATACAACTTCATTATAACTTTTTCACGACAAAACGCAAGAACATCTGGCAGAAATCTCAATGTTATGCTATGATAACAAAGAGGTGAGCAAATGGAAGGTTGTACCCTTTGTCCCCGCATGTGCGGCGTTGACCGTAGCGTGGCAGTCGGCTATTGCGGCAGCGGCGTGACGGTGAAGGCTGCCAGAGCGGCCAAGCACCACTGGGAAGAGCCCTGTATCAGCGGAACCAAAGGCTCCGGCACGGTGTTTTTCTCCGGGTGTACGCTGGGTTGTGTGTTTTGCCAGAACCGGGAGATCAGCCGTGGCGGCATCGGCATAGAACTGACGGCAGAGCAGCTTGCAGAGGTCTTTCAGCGACTGGAAAACCAGGGTGTACACAATCTGAACCTTGTAACGCCAACCCACTTTACACCGCAGATCTTGCAGGCGATTTCCATAGCAAAGCCCTCTGTTCCCATTGTGATGAACACCGGCGGATACGAGCTTGTGGAAACCCTGCGAAAATGGGAGGGTACAGTAGACATATACCTGCCCGACCTGAAATATGTCAGTGCCCAGTTGTCGGGAACATACTCGGCCGCGCCCAATTATTTTGAGATGGCCTCCCGGGCCATCCTGGAAATGCACCGCCAACAGCCCAAGCTGGTTTGGGAGGGTGATCTGCTGAAGAAAGGCCTGATCGTCCGCCATTTGGTGCTGCCGGGCTGTGTGCAGGATTCGCTGGCTGTGTTGGAGTTTTTGGACAAGCATCTGCCCAAAGACAGTTTTTTGCTCAGTCTGATGAGTCAGTACACCCCCACGCCGGTCTGCGCCGCACATAAGGCGATCAACCGCCGGGTGACCACCTATGAGTACCGTAAGGTAGCTGACCGGGCGGCCGAACTGGGCTTTTCCGGCTTTGCCCAGGACCTCCGGTCCGCAAAAGAAGAATATACACCACCCTTTGACCTGGAAGGATTATAAGAGGAGGAGAAACACCATGTACAGAGAAAAAATCGAAGCCTATTTTGCCGACAAGCAGGAGCAGATCATCTCCGATATCTGCCGTCTGATCGCCGTCAAGAGCGAGCGGGAAGAGGCCAAGCCCGGCATGCCCTTTGGTGAGGGCCCCTACAACGCCCTGATGGAGAGCAAAAAGCTTGCCGAGGAAATGGGTTTTTACACCAAAAACTTTGACAACTATGTGGTCAGCGCCGAAATGAACGACAAGGAGGCCTATCTGGGCATCCTGGCCCACGTGGACGTTGTCAGCGAGGGCAGCGGTTGGACCTTCCCGCCCTATGAGGGTACCGTTCAGGACGGCCGCATTTACGGACGCGGTTCTGCCGATGACAAGGGCCCTGCCGTTGTGGCGCTGTGGGCCGCCAAGGCCGCCCGTGAGATCGAGCCCAACCTGTCTAAGGGCTGCCGCATCATTCTGGGCAGCGCCGAAGAGACCGGCAGCGAAGATCTGGCCTATTATCTGCCCAAGGAGCCCGCGCCTCCCGTGAGTTTCTCTCCCGATGCCGAGTATCCCGTCATCAACATCGAAAAGGGCGGCTATAAGCCCATTTTCGGCGCCAAATGGGAAGAAGAAGCCGCGCTGCCCCGTGTCACCGCCATCCACGGCGGTACCACCACCAACATCGTCACCCGCGAGTGTGACGCCTGGGTGGAAGGTATTGCTCTGGCCGATGTGCAGGCTGTCTGCGCAAAACATCAGGAAAAGACCGGCGTGGAGTTCACCGCTGCCGAAGAAAACGGCCTGGTTCACGTTCACACCCTGGGCGTCAGCGCCCATGCTGCCTCTCCCGAAGGCGGCAAGAATGCCCAGATCGCTATGGTCGGTATGCTGGCAGACCTGCCTCTGGCCAAGTCCCGTGGTCAGCAGGCCATTTGCGATATGGCCCGTCTGTTTCCCTTTGGAGACAATTACGGCGCCGCCATGGGCGTCAACATTGAGGACGAAAAGTCCGGCAAGCTGACCCTGGTGTTCTCCAAGCTGCAGTTCAGCCTCACCGGTTTTGAGGCACAGTTTGACAGCCGCTGCCCCATCTGCGCCACCGAAGAGACCGTTAAGCATGTGGTGGAAAAGCAGTTCGCCGACTGCAAGTTCGAGTTTATTGCCAGAAACCGCATGTCCGCTCCCCACTATACCCCCGAGGATTCCCCTCTGGTGCAGACCCTGCTGCGCACCTATGAGGACTATACCGGCCTGAAGGGTGAGTGCCTTGCCATCGGCGGCGGCACCTATGTCCATGATATCGAGGGCGGCGTTGCTTTCGGCTGCGCCTTGCCCGGCACCGACAACCGGATGCACGGTGCCGACGAGTTTGCTGTCATCGACGAGCTGATGGTCAGCGCCAAGATGTTCACCCAGATCATCCTGGATCTCTGCAAGTAAGAAACAAAGCAAAAAGCCTCCCGAGTGATCGGGAGGCTTTTCTTATTTGGCAAGGTAAAAGTCATGGTTGCCGATGGAGGCGTAGTATTTGCAATTCTGCTTGATCCAACCGGCCTTTGTTGCGGTTTTGGGATTGAAGAAGTACAGGCAGTTTCCCACCGCTGAGGTGCCGGACAGGCATTCCTTGGCTGCGCGGATGCTTTCGGCTGAAGGGATGTTGTAGATGGTGCCGTTGGCTACGGGGGTAAACTGCACGCCGTTTTTGCGGTCAAAAATGACGCCGTAAATGCTGTTGGGGAAGTCCGGGCTTTTCACCCGGTTGAGGATCACGTTGCCCACCGCCAGTTTGCCACGATAGGGCTCGGCGCCGCTTTCCGCTTCGATGATGCGGGCCAGCCAATACACCGAATCGGCATCGTGTTCCTGCCGCTCTTCGGTGGAAAGGGTCACCCGCCGGAGGGCTCCGCTGTAGGAAATATCGCAGTCCAGCACTCCGGCAATCCCACGCAAGGGCACATACATGGTGCCGTCTATTGCATAACTGCGGCCGGTGAGGGTCTGCTTTGCGCCGCCGTACCAGGCCGTTTGGCTGTTGAGGTAGAAGGTGGCACTGGCGTTGCCCTTTACCGTGGCGGAGTGTGCGGCTTCATCCCAGGTCACCCAGGAACCACCCAGCAGGTTGAAAAACTGTCGGATGGGCACATATGTAGTTCCGTCTTTCAGATAGCCGGTCATCGGCATATCCCAATCGTTGTAATGAATATCCACGGTGGAAGCGGCATGGACCCGGCAGAGGGAAGTCAGTGCCAGCGTCACCGTCAATGTGGCTGTCAGAAGTCGTTTTTTCATCATGGGTTGTCCTCCTTTGTGCTGCTATCATAGCGAAAGAGGCAGGGGCGGGGCAACACACAAAACTTTCCTCTTGACAGAAAAGTTACAAAATGGTGACAAAAGAAAAACTGCGCCAAACCGCTGCAAATACAGGGTTGGCGCAGATTATCGCTGCTTAATTCAAGTGGTGGGATTTTCCTGTGACCGTCAGGCTTTTTTGGCCTTTTTCTCACGGGAAAGATAGTCGGAGCACAGATGATTCAGCGGGCAAACCGAACATTGGGGATTGCGGGCCGTACAGATGTCCCGGCCAAAATGGACAAAGCGGTGGCAGAGACTGGCCTGCTCGGTGGGTTCGATGACCTTTTTCAAAGCCATCTCCACCTTGTAGGGATCTTTGCCGCAGTCTTTGGTGGTGAGGCCCAGCTTGTTGCTGATACGGATGCAGTGGGTGTCGGCAACGATGGCCGGGTGACCGTAAACATCCGACAGGATCAAATTGGCCGTCTTTCGACCGATACCGGGCAGCTTGAGCAGCTCCTCCATGGTGTCGGGAACCACGCCGCCGTATTGCTCCAGCAGCAGGATGGAGGCATTTTTAATATCGTTTGCCTTAGTGCGGAACAGGCCGCAGGGCTTGATGATCTCACAGAGCTCTTCCAGGTCGGCGGAAGCCAAAGACTCCAGGGTGGGAAAACGCTCGTACAGCACGGCAGTCACAAGATTGACTCGTGCGTCGGTACACTGGGCAGAAAGCCGGGTGGCAAACAGCAGCTCATAGGGCTTCTGCGCTTCCAGAGAGCAGGTGTCGGGATAGTGTTCTTTTAAAATGGCAACCACCTGGGCGCCTTTTTCTTTTTTCGTCATGGGATCACCTCTGTTTGCAGAAAATTAACGGTTCTATTATACCGAATGATTGAAAAACACGCAAGGGTTGTATTATAATGGCAGAAGAACCTGACGAAAAAAGAGGCGTTTCCATGAAAGAACCCAGAAAAAATCCTTTCTTTTTGATCATTATCTGTATGCTGCTGCTGTTGCTTTCCCAGACAGCGGTTTCGTTTGTTGTGGTGTTTTTGAACGGCGGATCACTGTTTCAGGATGGCATGACCGTGGAGCAGGCCGATGCCGCCATGCTGGACATCATGTTTGCGCACCAGACCGAGATTTTGCTGATCTCCGGCTTTGTGGTGCTGTTGGGGCTTTGGCTGATGGCGAAACTGCGCAAGAGCACCTTTGGTGCCTTTACCGGAATTGCCCGACCGGCCAAGACACCGGTGCTGGTGTTGGCTTTGGCTGCCGGTGTGGCCATGTCCTTTTGGGCCACCATCGCCATCAATATGATCCCCTGGCCCGAAGCCATGGTGGAAAGCTATGTGGAAAGCTCCGCGTCCCTGACCTCCCAGCAGCCGGTGATCGACTTTCTCGCCGTGGTGCTCATGGCACCGCTGGTGGAGGAGCTGTTGTTCCGGGGCGTCATCTACGATGCGCTGTGCGCGTTCGTTCCCGCCGGTGCGGCGGTGGTGTTCCAGGCCATGCTGTTTGGCAGCACCCACGGTACCTTGCTCTGGATCTTGTACAGCACCTTGATCGGCTGCGTGCTGGGCTATGTGCGCAAACGTACCGACAGCCTTTGGCCCTGCATCCTGATGCACAGCGCTTTTAACGGATCATCGTATCTGTTCACCTGGTTTGCCGAGCGTTACAGCCAGGACTCTGCCACCGTGACCTTTGTGTTCCTTGGCAGTGCCTTTGTGCTGCTGCTGTCGCTGTACGGCATCAGTTTCCGTACCACACCTAAAGAATAAAAGAAAAAGCCGCGTTTCGCGGCTTTTTTGCTTGTATTGATACAGAAAATCTGGTAGAATAAATTGATTAAGGTACATAGAAGAAGGGACGTGTTTTTCCTTGAAAAAACAAGTCATGACCATTACATTTGACAATATTACCATGGAGGAAGCCGTAGGCACCGCCATGGGCCATATTGCGGCACGCTCCCGCTGCCGGGTGGTGACGCCCAACGCCGAGTTTGCCTTGGAGGCTAAAAAGAACCCCCGGTTTTTGAATATCCTGAACACCTCTCAGCTGGTGCTGGCCGACGGTATCAGCGTGGTGCTGGCCTCCAAAATCATCGGTGATCCCATGCAGGGCCGTGTCACCGGCGTGGGTTTTGCCCAGGCCCTGGCCGCTGCTATGGCGGAGGAGGGTAAGAGCCTGTTCCTGTTGGGTGCCAAGCCCGGCGTTGCCGAAAAGGCCGCCCAGAAGCTGCAGGAGACCTATCCCGGTTTAAAGATCGCCGGCACCCACGACGGCTATTTTAAGGAGGACGGCCCGGTGGTGGATGTCATCAATGCCGCCCATCCCGACGCACTGCTGGTGTGCCTGGGGGCACCCAAGCAGGAGTACTTTATGGAAGACCATGATGCCGAACTGGAAGTGCCTGTGATGGCCGGTCTGGGCGGCAGTATGGACGTGTTGGCCGGAAACGTACAGCGTGCCCCGGAGTTTTATCAGAAGCACGGCCTTGAGTGGCTGTACCGTCTGGTAAAGGAACCCCAGCGCTGGAGAAGAATGATCAAGCTGCCCCTGTATCTGCTGGATGCAGTGGCATGGAAGTTTAAAGGAGGAAAGTAAAAATGCTGAATGTAAAGTTGATTGCCTGTACACCTGATCCCGAAAGAACCATCGCCGCAGCAGCCAAGATCTGCTATTCTTCCTCCGATGCGGAGACCATCATGGAGGGCCTGACCCCCGAAAAAACCGAAGGTTTTCTGAATATGCTCACCGAGATCGGACACGCCAGCCCTATCGAGCATGCCTCCTTTACCTTTGCCATTGAGGGCGTTTCCCGCAGCCTGCTGGCCCAGATCACCCGTCACCGAATTGCCTCCTACAGCGTTCAGTCTCAGCGTTATGTGAAGCTGAAAGAGGGCATCTTTACTTATATCACGCCTCCCGAGATCGCCAAGGATCCCGAGGCCCACGAGAAATATCAGAAAGCTATGGCCGACTGCCATCAGAACTATCTGGAGCTGGCTGACGCCCTCCAGGCCCGCCATACCGCCGACTTGGTGGCCCAGGGCCTGTCCGAAAAGGAAGCCCGCCGCAAGGCCGAAAAGATGGCTATCGAGGACGCCCGCTATGTGCTGCCCAACGCCTGCGAGACCAAGATGGTGGTCACAATGAACGCCCGCAGCCTGTACAACTTCTTCCAGCTCCGCTGCTGCAACCGCGCCCAGTGGGAGATCCGGGAGCTGGCCTGGGCCATGCTCAAGCTGTGCCGTGAGGCCGCGCCCACTCTATTTAAAAAGGCCGGTCCTTCCTGCCTGTACGGTGCCTGCCCCGAGGGCAAGATGACCTGCGGTCTGGCCAAGGAAGTCCGTGAACGGAGCGCCAATTTATGAACAGTCATCTGATCGTCATTGAAGGCACCGATGGCAGCGGAAAATCCACCCAGGCACAGCTGACTTATGAAGCAATCGTGGCTGCCGGTGCCGATGTAAAGCGTTTGACCTTTCCACGCTACAAGGACGACAGCTCCATGCTGGTGCGCATGTACCTGCGGGGCGATTTCGGCACCCATCCCGAGGACGTGAACCCCTATGCGGCTTCCACCTTTTACGCCGCCGACCGGTATGCCTCGTTCAAGACCGACTGGCAGCAGGACTGGGAGCAGGGGAGGGTGATCTTCTGCGACCGGTACACCACCTCCAACGCGGTGCATCAGTCTTCCAAGCTGCCCGAGGAACAGCTGGTGCCATTCACGGAATGGCTTTTTGACTACGAATATAATTTGCTGGGTCTGCCCGCACCCACCTGCGTGGTTTTTTTAGATATGCCGCCCGAGGTGTCCTTTGAAATGCTGCAAAAGCGTCAGGGCGAAACCGGCGATATCCACGAGCTGGATCACGATTATCTGGTGCGCTGCCACGACCGGGCTCTTTCGGTTTGTGAGCAGTACGGTTGGCACCGCATTCCCTGTGCCGAAAACGGAAAGGTCCGCTCCATTGAGGATATCAACCGGGATATCCTGGACGTAGTGTTTGAGGAATTGAAAAAATGACCGACCGTGAGCAGCTTTTGGCGCTGTATCGGGCCTGTTTTCCGGAGGATGATCCCCAGTTCTGGAACTGGGTATTTGACAATCTGTACGCGCCGGAAAATACGCTGAATGTGCGGGAAAACGGAAAAATCATTGCGTCCTTGCAGATGATCCCCTGCAAAATGCGGCTGAAAGACCGCCTGTTTGCGGCACACTACATCTATGCCGCGTCGACCCTTCCCGAAAAACAGGGAAAAGGTCTCATGGCCGGACTGCTGGCCCGGGCGGCCGAAGAAGGCCGCAAACGGGGGCACGACTTCAGCGTGCTCATCACCCAGGAGGACAGCCTTTTGGAATATTATGCCCGGTTCGGCTATCGGCCGGCCTGCTGCATCGGTATGGGAGAGCCGCAGCCCGTGTCTGATCTGGGGGATGTTCGCATGGCGGCTCCGTCGGATCTTCCCGCACTGACCGCCCTGTATGAAGCGGCTGCGGAAGGATTTCTGCACGGACACCGCGACGAGACCTACTGGAAGCTGCAGTTGGACCTGTTTGGCCGTGGCGCGCTGGTGCTGGAACGGGAAGGCCGGATCGCAGCCTATGCCTTTGCCGATGAGCGGGGGATTATCGAGGCCGCTGGCCCGGAGGCCGGGGCTCTTGCAGCCCACATTCAGCCGGGGAAACCCTGGCGGACGCTGCCCGCGAAAAACAGCATCCCTATGGGCAGCATCAAGCCGTTAAATGAGAACGCGGAACAAATTGTGGAACAAAATCCCTGTTTTTTGAATCTAATGTACAATTGAGGGTGTTTATGGAGCAAATCACAGCAAAAAAGAGAGAACTGCGCAGCCGCCTGTGCAAAGCGCGGCGGGAACTGGATAGGGAAGTGCTGTGCCGGGAAAGTCAGAAGCTGTGTTTGCGCCTGTTGGAACTGCCAGAGCTTCAGAGGGCCCAGACGGTATTCTGTTATGTGTCCTGCGGCGGTGAGGTAGAGACCCACCGCCTGATCGAAACGCTGCTGTCTCAGGGGAAGCGTGTTTTGGTTCCCCGATGCAGGGGGAACGGCATGATGGACTGTGTGCCCATCGATACTTTGGAGCAGCTTTTACCTGGAACGATGGGTATTCTGGAACCCCCTGCAGAGCTTGAAACAGTTGACCCCCGAACGGTGGAGTTTGCCGTGATCCCTGCAGTTGGCTGCGGCCTGGACGGCACCCGGCTGGGCCAGGGCGGCGGATATTACGACCGCTTTTTGGAGCAGGTGGACTGCGCCCAGGCGGCGCTGTGTCTGGAGGCGTTCTTGCTGCCCTCCGTTCCCACCGAACCCCATGACCGAAAGATGAAATGTATTGTCACGCAGCAGCGTGTGCTGCGGTTTGAGGAAGTATGAAACAAGATCGTTTGTCACTAACGGCCGGTTTTATGCCGGCAGTCATCATGGCGCTGCTGCTGCTGCTGGAAAGTCTGCTGCAGGCCGAGCTGCTGCCCCAAAATCTTTGGGTGGTGGCCGGAGCGGAGGTCGCTGCCTATCTGCTGCCCGTCCTGGTGCTGCGGTTTCTGCCCGACCGGGAAGGGAAACGTGCGGTTTTCCGCTTCAAACCCTATCGCAGACAGACCGTCGCTATGGTGCTTTGGCTGTCGCTGACTGCAGCTTTGCTTGGCGCGCTGCTCAACGGCGGCGTTTCCGTGCTGCTGGGCAGCGGGAGAGAACCGGTGACCGCCATTACCGAGGCTTACGGCGTGGAGGGTTTCTGGCCAACGGTACTGGTGATCGTGGTGCTGCCTGCCCTGGTGGAAGAACTGTTTTTCCGCGGCGTCATGTTCAGCGCTCTGGAGCGCTGCGGCACCTGGCCGGCGCTGCTGCTGACTTCGGTGTCGTTCGCCATGATCCACGGCGATCTGCATAATTTTGTGGGCCCTCTGGCTTCCGGTCTGATCTATGGATATCTGGTCTATGTTCTGGATTCGGTTTGGCCGGCGCTGTTTGCCCATCTGGTGAACAATGCCCTGGTGCTGTTTTTGGCCCATGTGACAAAGGCCTATTCCGCGCTGGGTATCTGGTCCTTTATCCTGCTGATCGCGCTTTTTTGCTTTTGTATGTTTTTGGCGTTTTCCATGCGTGCCCTGGATCAACAGATCGAAAAGGGCCGCATCAAGCGTCTGCAATATCGAAGTGCCGCAGAAACCCTGAACGGCATCTTTGTGTCACCCGGTATCTGGCTGCTGCTGCTGCTGTTTGCCGTGCGTGTGTTGTATTGAGGAGGAAACTATGGCATCTAAAAAACCAAGACGAATCTGGAGCATTCTTGCCGGCATGATGAACACAGTCAGCTATATTCTGCTGATCGTGGGTCTTTCGCTGATCATTTCCACCTTTGGTATTCTGGTGGCAAACGATGTGCTTGCACTCATCAAGGACAGCGGAGAACTGACGGTGGAGCTGAAGGAAAAAACCTCTCCCGCCGATGTTGCAAGCCTGCTCCAGGAGAAAGAAGCCATCGAGTATCCCTGGGCCTTTGAGCTGTTCAGCATGCTGAAAAAGGTGGAGACCTTCCCGGCCGGCACCTTTACCATCGATACCAGTATGGACTATAACCAGATGATCTCCGCCCTGCAAAAGACCGGAACCTCTCTTGCTGTGGTCCGCGTCACCATCCCCGAGGGCTACAATCTGAAAGATATCTGCGCTTTGCTGGTGGAAAAGAACGTGGTGAAGGAGGACGCCTTCTGGGAAGTGGCAAACAATTACGACTTTGCCCATGATATGCTCAAGGACGTTCCTATGGTGGAAAACCGCCTGGAGGGATATCTGTTCCCCGATACCTATGATTTTTATGCCAACAGCGATAAGATCGATGACGAGGACCATGCTGTTGACGTTATCAATAAGATGCTCAACAACTTCGTAAAGAAGTACACCAAGCCCATGCGCAACCTTACCGAAGCCCGGGGCATGACCATCGCCGAGGTGGTAAAGGTGGCCTCGCTGATCGAAAAGGAAGCCCAGAAGGACAATGAGCGTACCGTCATCGGCGGCGTTATCTACAACCGTCTGAAGAGCGATAACTTCCCCTATCTGCAGATCGACGCATCCATTCTGTACGCCACCGGCCACAAGGAGCAGCTGACGGCCGAAGACCTGAAGATCGACAGCCCCTATAACCTGCACACCAATTCCGGCCTACCGCCCACGGCCATCTGCAATCCCGGTATTGAGTGCCTCATGGCTGCCATTCAGCCCGACGAGCACAAGTATTACTATTATGTCGCAAAGCCTGACGGCAGCCATATCTTCAGCAAGAATCTGGACGCTCACAACAAGGCAAAGGCCGATATCGCGGCGGGTAAGTACGATGTTGAAACGCCCTGAAGTCCTGGCACCCGCCGGTGATTTTGAAAAGCTGCGCTTTGCGGTTGCCTACGGCGCAGACGCCGTCTATCTGGCGGGCAAAGCCTACGGTATGCGGACGGCTTCCGGCAATTTTACCCCGGAAGAAATGGCCGAGGCCGTCAACTACTGCCACGCCCGTGGCGTCAAAGTCTATGTGACGGTGAACACCTTGCCCAGGGATGAGGAAATGGCACTTTTGCCGGCCTATCTGTCCTCGCTGGACGAGATGGGGGTGGACGCCCTCATCCTGGCTGATCTGGGCGTCTTGACGCTGGCAAAGAAGCACGCGCCTCATTGTCAGATCCATATCAGCACCCAGACCAGTATTGTCAACGCCCAGGCGGCCGCCGCCTGGCACGAACTGGGCGCCAGCCGTGTAGTGCTGGCAAGAGAACTGACCCTGGAACAGATCGCTCATATTCGGAAAAACACGCCCGAAACCCTGGAACTGGAGGCCTTTGTTCACGGTGCCATGTGCATGGCCTATTCCGGCCGGTGTATGCTGTCCCAGTACCTTGCCGGACGGGATGCCAACCGGGGCAACTGTGCCCAGCCCTGCCGGTGGGAATACCGTGTGGTGGAGGAATATCGCCCCGGCGAATATATGCCCATCGAAGAGGATGAACACGGCACCTATATTTTCAATTCCAAGGACATGAACCTGCTGCCCTATGTGGACAAGGTGGCTCAGGCCGGTATTGACAGCCTCAAGATCGAGGGACGGGTGAAAACCGCCTATTATGCCGCGGTGGTGACCAATGCCTACCGCCGAGCTGCCGAGCTGTACGCCGCCGATCCCATGCACTTTGAACCGCCCCAGGAACTGCTGGACGAGGTGTGGAAGGTGAGTCACCGGGAATATTTCACCGGCTTCTATTTCGGCGATCCCAAGACCCAGCACATGGCCGACAGCACCTACATCCGGGAATGGGATGTTTGTGCCGTGGTGGAACAGTGTGACGAGCAGGGAAATGCCGTTCTTCGCCACAAGAACAAGTTTTTCGCAAGCGACGAGCTGGAGCTTTTGACTCCCGGCCAGCCGGCGCAGGTCATCCGCCTGGAAAACATGCGCAACGGGGAAGGGGAGCCCATTGAACTGGCCAACCTGCCACACATGACCGTTCTGGCAAAGCTGCCCTGCCAGGTGCAGCCCCTTGCGATTTTGCGGCGGAAAAAGTGACCACACCCTTGGAATTTTCCCCGCGTTGTGCTATGATAAACTGTAACCTTTTGATAAACAAAGAAAACTGACGATAAAAGAGGACTGATTGTATGGAAAAGAAAGGTCTGAACGAACTGCGAGAGCTGTTCCTCAGCTATTTTGAAAGCAAGGACCATCTGCGTCTGCCCAGCTTTTCTCTGGTGCCCCAGAACGATGCGTCCATCCTGCTGATCAATGCGGGTATGACCCCCATGAAGCCCTGGTTCAAGGGCGAAGAAGAGCCTCCCCGCCGCCGTGTGTGTACCTGCCAGAAGTGCATCCGTACCGGCGACATCGACAACGTGGGCAAGACCGCCCGTCACGGCACTTATTTTGAGATGCTGGGCAACTTCTCCTTCGGCGATTACTTCAAAGAGGAAGCCATTGCCTACAGCTGGGAGTTTCTGACCAAGGTTCTGGGTCTGGATCCCAACCGCCTGTACCCCTCTGTTTTTGAGGGCAACGAAACCACCCCCGCCGATGACGAGGCTTATAAGATCTGGAACGAGAAGATCGGTGTTCCCGCCGATCACATCTTCCGCTTTGGCAAGGCAGACAACTTCTGGGAGCACGGCTCCGGCCCCTGCGGCCCCTGCTCTGAGATCTACTATGACCGCGGCGAAGAGTACGGCTGCGGCAAGCCCGGCTGTACCGTTGGCTGTGACTGCGACCGTTATATGGAGATCTGGAACAACGTTTTCTCTCAGTTCGACAATGACGGCCAGGGCAACTACACCGAACTGAGCCAGAAGAACATTGACACCGGTATGGGCCTGGAGCGTCTGGCCTGCGTCATGCAGGGCGTCAACAGCTTGTTCGAGGTGGACACCGTGATGAACATCACCAACAAGGTGTCCGAACTCACCGGCGCCAAGTACGGCCAGAGCTATGAGCGTGATGTCTCCCTGCGTGTTATCACCGACCACATCCGCTCTGCTTCCTTTATGATCTGCGACGGCATCCTGCCTTCCAACGAGGGCCGCGGCTACGTGCTGCGCCGTCTGCTGCGCCGGGCTGCCCGCCACGGCAAGCTGCTGGGCGTGAACAAGCCCTTCCTGTTTGAGGTGGTGGACACCGTCGTGCAGGAAAACGGCCATCATTACACCGATCTGAAGGAGCGCCAGGAATATATCACCCGGGTCGTCCGTGTGGAGGAAGAGAACTTCGCCAAGACCATCGACGGCGGTCTGAAGATCTTCCGTGAGATGCTGGACGAGCACCAGGCCAAGGGCGAAAAGACCTTTGCCGGAGCTGACGCCTTTAAGCTGTATGACACCTACGGTTTCCCCATCGACCTGACCCAGGAAATGGTGGAAGAGGCCGGTCTGACCGTGGACAAGGATGCCTTTGACCAGCTGATGCAGGAGCAGAAGGTCCGTGCCCGTGAGGCCCGCAAGGCCCTGGGTGATCTGGGCTGGGCCGGCGTGGAGTTCGGCAAGGATATCCCCGAGACCGAGTTCGTGGGCTATGAAAAGCTGACTGCCGAGGCCAAGATCCTGGCCATCGTTGCCGAAGAGGAGCAGCGTGAGGCCATTGCCGCCGGCACCGAAGCCATTCTGGTGCTGGACAAGACCCCCTTCTACGCTGAAATGGGCGGCCAAACTGCCGACCACGGTGTGATCTCTGTGGGCGATGCCAAGTTTGAAGTCACCAACGTTCAGAAGAACAAGGGCGGTAAGTTCATGCACACCGGCAAGCTGGTTTCCGGCGAGCTGCGTGTGGGTGAGACCGTCACCGCCGCAATCGACGTGGAGCGCCGCCGCGCCATCATGCGCGCCCACAGCGCCACCCACGTGCTGCACGAGGCCCTCAAGCGCGTGCTGGGCGACCATGTGCACCAGGCCGGCTCTCTGGTGGAGCCCGACCGTCTGCGCTTTGACTTTACTCATTTTGAAGCCATCACCGCCGACCAGCTGGCTCAGATCGACGCCATCGTCAACGATGCCGTGCTGGAGGGTTATCCCGTTGTCACCGAAGTGCTGCCCATCGAGGAAGCCAAGAAGAAGGGCGCTGTGGCCATGTTCGGCGAAAAGTACGGCGACGTGGTCCGCGTTGTGGAGATGGGCGACTTCTCCATGGAGTTCTGCGGCGGTACCCACCTGGACAACACCGCCAAGGTCGGTCCTTTCCGCATCAAGTCTGAAAGCTCCATCGCTTCCGGTGTCCGCCGTATCGAAGCCACCGTTGGCAAGCTGACCCTGGAAGATATCGAGAAGAACCGCAAGGCCCTGTACCATGTTTCTCAGATGATGAAGACCTCTCCTGCCGATCTGGAAGCCCGTATCGAGCAGCAGATGAACGAGATGAAGGAACTGCGCCAGGCTCTGGACAAGTTCAAGGCCGAGGCCTCTCTGAACGAGGCCCGACAGTTCCTGATGTCCGGCAAGAAGGTTGGCCCCGTCAACGTGGTCACCGCCAACAAGGGCGGCCTGGACGCCAACGGCCTGCGCCAGATGGGCGACTTCCTCCGGGACAAGGATCCCTCTGTGGTTGCCGTTCTGTCTTCCGTCAACGGTGAGAAGGTAACCTTCCTGGCCGTTTGCGGTAAGGAAGCCGTTGCCAAGGGTATCAAGGCCGGCGATCTGGTGAAGCTGGTCTCCGGTATCTGCGGCGGTAAGGGCGGCGGCAAGCCCGATTCTGCCATGGGCGGCGGCACCGATGTTCTGAAGGTGGATGACGCTCTGGCTGCCGTGGACAATTTTGTTGCCGAAAAAGTCAATTGATCAGGAGGTAAACACCATGGATAACTGCATTTTCTGTAAAATCGTCAAGGGTGAGATCCCTTCCAAAAAGGTTTACGAAGATGATCTGGTGATGGCTTTTCATGATGTGGCCCCTGCCGCACCGGTCCATGTGCTGGTGATCCCCAAGGAGCACGTTCTGGAAAGCGCACGTGCCGTCACTGCCGAGCATGCCGCGCTGATCGGCCATATCTATCAGGTCATTGCCAAGCTGGCCGATGAGCTGGGCCTGGAGGGCGGCTACCGTGTGGTCACCAATGCCGGTCCCGATGCCGGTCAGACCGTCCTGCATCTGCATTTCCATCTGCTGGGCGGCAAGCTGGGCCCCATGGCATAAGTTTCAACCATGTTGCCTTTGAAGTGGCAGGAAGGCAGGCAGCCCCGTGGGCTGCTCTGCTTTTCTGCTGCTTTTTTCATGATGGCTCTTACGGTGACGCTGCTGTTTGTCCGGGTAGAGCCACTGCTGCATGTGGTGCTGTTGTCAGCTGCTGCGGCGTGTCTGTACGCGGCAGCCGTGGTTGCGGTAGCACGGGAGCATGTTCGGCTGTTTTTATCGCTGTTTCTGGGCCTGTTGGCGGGATGGCTGTGGTGCTGCGGATATCTGTACATAGTCTGGAGCCCTGCCCAACAATGGGACATGGAGGCTGGCACTATTCGGTTGGAAACTGACACCTACGCCGAAAGCAACGTCAGCTACGGCGTGGTTTACGGCAGAGTCACCCATGTGGACGGCGTACCCTGTGGCCGCAAGGCAAAAGTGTATCTGCAGGACGGTTCGCCGGACTTTGCACCGGGGGACATCTTGGTTTTCGAAGGTACCCTTCAAGCGGTCGAACGCCAGCCGGACCGCAACCTGCTGCAGCAGGCCTGTTTTCTGGCGGCCTCACAGGACGGACCAATTGACCGGCAGCCGGGAGCCTGTATGAATCTGCTGCGAAAGGCTGCCGTACTGTCCCATGCCATTGCGGACAATGCGATGAAGCTGCTGCCCGGTAATGAAGGTGCCTTGCTGGGCGCACTGCTCAGCGGAAACCGGGACGGCTTTTCCGACGAGTTCGACCGGGCGCTGAACACCAGCGGTACCCGCCATATCACGGCGGTGTCCGGTTTGCATGTTATGACGCTGGCCGGTATCCTGCTGTGGATGTTTGGCAAGCGGCTGGGGCTTTTGGTGGCTGTTCCCGTTGCGGTGGTCTATGCAGCCGTAACGGGCTTTTCGCCCTCGGTGGTGCGTGCGGTGATCCTGCTGCTGTTCTGGTCGGCGTCCTTCTGGCTGAAGCAGGAAAAGGACTCTCTGACCGCTTTGGGCGCGGCACTTGTAGTGCTTGTTGCGTGGAATCCCTTTTCTTCCATCAGCGCCGGATTGCTGCTGTCCTTTTCGGCAACCCTTGGTCTAATCCTGCTGTCGGCACCCTTGTATGAGGTGCTGAGCGGCCCGATGAAGCGGGTGAAAAACCGGTTGGTGGGGAAACTCCTGCACTATCTTCTGGCCACAACGGCGGCGAGTCTTGCAGCTACACTGTTCACTATGCCGCTGAACCTTTTGTTTTTTGATACCGTGCCGCTTTTGGGTGTGCTGTCCAATCTGCTCATTCTTTGGGCATTGAGTACCATTCTGGTGTTGGGGATCCTTGTGCTTCTTGTGTCCTGTTTATGGCTGCCCGGAGCACAGTTTCTTGCAAACTGGGTGCTTTATTGGCCGCTGACCTGGGTGGTACGTGTGATCCGGCTGGTAGGCTGCTGGCAGTATGCCGCCACCGATTCGACCAATTTGTTTTTGGCGGCAGTTTGCCTTGCGGCTCTTTTGGCAGTACTGCTCTGGCGGGGTAAATTGCTTCCCGGAAAGACCCTGCTATTGTCCTGTACCGCAATGCTTTGCGCTGTTGCGGTGTTTACCACGGCCGAGCGAATGGCTTTTGGCCTTGTGGAAATCCATAATTACGGCAATCAGCCGGTGTTTTTGCTGCGGAGCGAAGGGGTTTCACTGATCAACACCGGTGCGAATCCCGACCGGGCGGCAGAAACCGTGGGTACCGCCATGGACCGGTGGAACGCCGATGGGCTGGAAACCATTTTGTGTACCTCTGGTGATTATCGGACACAAGGCGGCCTTCGTGCCGTAACCGAAAGTGCATCGGCACATCGGATCCTGCTGCCATCGGCCGACGGCACCGTTACTGTGGTTTGTGCAGACCGAAACACAGGTGTGTTTTCCGCATCCGGCACCGTGACGGTGAGTGGTGTGACCGCTCAGCTGCTGCAAGGAAACGAGGATACATTCGCGCTTCGGCTGATCAGCAAGCGGTTTTCGCTGCTCAGTTTGTGCGGCTTGAAGATCACCGACGCGCTGGCGGTGACCGAAACGTATCCCTGTGGAGCGGGTATTTTGGTAGTAGACGACGGCCTTGCCAACGACTGGCAGGCTTTATATGATTTGTGTCAGCGGATAAAGCCGGAACAGATCCTGGTGATCACCGGCGGATATTCCGAGCACGGAGACCGGTTTGCCGGCATTCCGCTGATCCTTGTGGAACGTGAAGTACAGCGATTTCGCTTTGTGAGGTGAAACCATGGCATATCCTAAGAAAACCGCCGACAACGGCGGCGTGAAACAACTGAAAAATGATCTGGCAAACGGAACGGTGGGCTCGCTGTATGTATTTTATGGGGAGGAGGGCTACCTGAAACGCCATTATCTCAATCAGCTGAAAGAACTGTGCGGCGGTCCCTTCGAGGCCTTCAACAACATCACGCTGGACGGGGAACAGGTCTCTGTCCAGTCGCTGACCGATGCAATCGACAGCATCCCTATGGGCAGCGAAAAAAAGCTGGTGGTAGTGCGTGATTACAAGCTGATGCAGCCCACCGGTGATCTCAAGGAGTTTTTGCCCCAGCTGCTGTCGGAGCTGCCCGAGTATATCTGTCTGGTGTTCTATTTTGACACGCTGGAGTTCAAGCCTGACAAGCGGCTGAATCTTTGGAAGATCCTGGAGGCTAACGGCCAGGTGATCGAGTTTGCCCAGTCCTCGGCGGCCAGTCTGATCCCCTGGGTAAAACGGCATTTCTATGAGCACGGCAAGATGATCGAAACACCCGAGTGTGAATACCTGTTGTTTCTCTGCGGCGCTTCCATGGAAAATCTGCTGACCGAGATTTCCAAGATCGCTGCCGGCACCCCCGGAGAGCGGATCGACAAGGGCGACATCGATGCCCTGGGCTCCCGTGTGCTGGAGGCTACTGTATTTGAACTGACCGACAGCGTGATGGAAAAGCAGTACAGCAAGGGTCTTTTGATCCTTCGCGACCTCTTTGACATGAAGCAGGAGCCGGTGGCCATCCTGGCTGCCATCACCAAGCAGATGCAGCGGCTTTACGGCGCCAAACTGGCCATGACAAAGGGTAAAGGGGAGAGCGAAATCGCTCAAATTTTAGGCTTCAAATCGGCTTATCCCGCCCGCAGGCTGATCCAGAGCGCCCGTCGGTGCACCCTGGATTATCTGCGCTGGGCCCAGGGAATCTGTCTGGAGACCGACCTGGCGCTCAAGAGCAATCTGCCCGATCCTCAGCGCAGCCTGGAACTGCTGCTGCTGCGTTTTGCGGAGGCTGCCAAATGATCAAACTGGGACCTGTTATTCTTGTAGAAGGAAAGTACGACAAAATCAAGCTGTCACAGATTTTTGACACCACCATTCTGACCACCGACGGATTCGGCATCTTTAAGCAGAAAGAAAAGCTGGCTATGCTGCGCAGACTTGCAAAGACGCACGGTATTCTGGTGTTCACCGATGCCGACGGTGCCGGTTTGGTCATCCGTAACTTTTTGAAGGGTGCCATCACCGACGGCAAGGTGTATCATGCCTATATTCCCGACCTGTACGGCAAGGAAAAACGCAAAGAAAAGGGCTCTAAGGAGGGCAAGCTGGGCGTGGAAGGCGTTCCCGATGAGATCATCATCCAGGCCGTGGAACGGAGCGGCGCCATGGAGGAAACACCCCGGGAAAAGGGCGGGATCACCAAGACGTATCTGTATGATCTGGGGCTTGCCGGAGGGCAGGGGAGTGCAGAAAAACGCAAGGCCCTGCTGAAGGCCCTGCAGCTGCCGGAAAACCTCAGCTCCAACGCACTGCTGGACGTACTCAACTGCATCACCGATCCCGAAGAACTGGCCCGGACGGCAGCCGCTTTATCTGAATAAGAAACAGCGCACAGCCTATGGCTGTGCGCTTTCTGTATAGTCGATTTCCGAATAATAATCTAAAAATGGATGTTGGCATTGTCGGTAAATATGGTATAATGACTTCAAAGTAAGAAACTTGGCAAAACAATGACGGCGGTATGAAGGAGCATTTTCATTATGAACGAAAAGAACTTTTCTTTGATTTGCGAATTGCGTCATCAGCTGCACAAACACCCCGAGCTTTCCCTGGAGGAGAGCTGGACACAGCAGCATCTGATGGCCTTTTTAAAGAAGCATACCCATTTGGAAGTGGTGCCTCGGGGCCGATGGTTTTATGCCCATTATCGTTCCGGCAGCAATCTGCCCGGTGTTGCCTTCCGCGCCGAACTGGATGCCCTGCCGGTGCAGGATGACATTTCCGCCGATTATGTATCGGAGATCCCCGGTCACGGCCATAAATGCGGCCATGACGGCCATATGGCCTCTCTGTGCGGACTTGCTCTGGAGTTGGAGGAAAAGGGGTCTGACCGGGATGTGTATCTGATCTTCCAGCACGGCGAGGAGATCGGCGCCGGCGGAGCCGAGTGCGCCCAGCTGATCCCCGAAAAGGGCATTGGCTTTGCCTATGGATGGCACAACCGGCCCGGTATGCCCAAGGGCATGGTACAGACCATGGACGGCACCTTGTACTATGCTTCCAAGGGTATGATCCTGCATTTTGACGGCATTCCCTCCCATGCCGGAGCGCCGGAAAAGGGAAGATGTCCGGCCTTTGCCATCGCGAAGATCGTAAATGCCATTCCCGATCTGGTGGCGCCCGAGCACTGGGAGGGCCAGGTTTTCTGTACAGTGATCCAGATCGATGTGGGCGAGCCTGCCTTCGGCACCCAGGCCAGCAGGGGAGAACTGTTGATGACCATCCGCGGCCAGTATGAGAGGGAAATGGATGAACTACAGGCCAAACTGGAGACTATGGCCGCACAACTTGCCGAAAAGGATGGTCTGACCTGGAATGTCCGTTTCTGCGACGAGTTCCCCGAGTCTTTCAACAGCCCCGGCGCGGCACAGCGCATTCGGGACGCCGCCAGGAATCTGGGCTTGCCTTATCGGGAAGTGCCTCATCCTTACCGGGGCTCGGACGATTTCGGCTACTATCCCAAGCTGGCGGAAGGCGCCATGTTTGAGATCGGCACCGGCGAGGACGGACCGTCGCTTCACACCTATCCCTACGATTTCCCCGATGACATCCTGCCCGCCGCCGTGGATCTCATGTGGGAACTGACCCGCGAATAATCGCATTATACATTGGAAAATGCCGGATATCGTTGATATCCGGCATTTGTATAGTTATTCAGCTTTACAGTCTTTCAGCGTGTCAAAGTACCGTTGCTGCTTTCGATCAGCAGCAGCAGATTCTCCGTCTGGCCGGTTTCGCAGTTTACATACTGCAAAACATGTCTGCCTTCTGCGGACGCACAGGCAAACTCCCAGCAGAGGACCTCATGTTGTCCGGTGGTGGGAATATAGCACAGCATTTCCCGCCGGATCGTAAGATTATCCGCCACCGTTTTCCGTGCGGAATCCACATCAACGGCAGGCTGAGCAACCGGCCGTGCATGATAGTTCATGGCAAAACCCGTGGCATCCAGCCGCACCACCGAACCGTCGTCCAGGGCAATGCCCACCTTGATCAGATCGGGATAGGACAGAATGCCGTTTTCATAACTGTGAAAGTTGATGGTCATAACGGTCTCATAGGTGGTATGATAGCTGGCCTGCATCTCGGGCAGGCCTATGGAGCGGAGAAAGTCCTGAGCCTTTACAATGGCCTGTTCTACAGAGATTTTTGCTTCGCTGATATAGCGTGTATCGGTATAAGACAACAGAAAACCACCTTGTTTGCTCAGAGCTGCGGCGGCGGTGCCGCAGGAAAAGCCGTAGCAGGGGATCTGCCCCTCCGACTCATAGTCGAAAGACAATTTTGGAGTCGGTTTGCCCATCAGCTTTGCCGCTCTTTCCAGCGCCTGCTCACGGGAATACGACTGCTGTCCTTCCAACGCAATGGGTGTTCTTTGCGCGATGTGATCGGAATATGGGCCGTCGTAGATCAGCGATGCGTACTCCGGAAACTCGTCGTTGACTTTATTGAGATGTGCTTGAAACCCTGTGTTGGCAGAGCCAGCTGAAAGGGAAAGGCTCCCGGTATCCAGATGCTGCTTCAATTCATCGATCTCCCGCAAAATCTCACCGGCATTGCCGCTCAGGCCGCATAGGGTCTCCCATTCATTCTCATCCGCCCGCTCATAGGCGCTGCTGCGCATAAGATAGTAGGCGTAGTCACCCACCTGGGAGATGTAGGTTTCCACCTGCTCCAGCCGCCGATCACCCAGCGGCAGGGAAGCGAGGGCG
Source organism: Clostridia bacterium (assembly GCA_017521295.1). Lineage (GTDB taxonomy): Bacteria > Bacillota > Clostridia > Oscillospirales > Butyricicoccaceae > UBA4644. The sequence goes on from JAFXDF010000066.1 coordinate 45,739, forward strand.
GCGGATGCCAGCTGGCTATCTTTCCAGATGTCAGCTGCCATGGTTTGCCGAAGTGCCCCTTCTGGGAGATATTGCGCCTTTTCCAAGGATGTTTCCAGTTGGTTCACGCTGTTCAAAAGCTGTGACAAGACCTGTTCATGCTGGTTGTTGGTGTAGCGTTCGTATCGCATGTCACGGTTGGCGTAATAGACCGTGCTTCCGGCAAAAATCACCGACAGGGCAAGGGTGAAGCTCAACAGCCGGTATAACGTATGTTTTTCCAAACAGATCACTCCTTTTTGCCTTAGTTTTTAGGATTTGTTCAAAAAATATACGCAAATGATGGGGAAGAACGGTTGCTCAAATACAAAAAGAATGGTATACTAAATCTGTATGTAACCAAGTATTTTACATAGAATTTTCCTACAAAAGGAGTCGAGAAAATATGGCAGAACTTGCCGTGGAAAAGAAGAAGATCGTCCTCAGCGGTATCCAGCCTTCGGGCAATCAGTTTACCCTGGGAAACTATATCGGTGCTATCCGTAACTGGGCCAACATGCAGGACGAGTTCGACTGCGTCTACATGGTGGCCAATGAGCATTCCATCACCGTCCGTCAGGAGCCTGCGAAGCTGCGTGAAAATACTTACCGCGCTCTGGCTAGCCTGCTGGCCGCCGGCATTGATCCCGAAAAGAGCGTCATGTTCATCCAGACCCACGTTCCTGCCCATGCCGAGCTGGCCTGGATCCTCAACTGCTACACCATGTTCGGCGAGCTGTCCCGTATGACCCAGTTCAAGGACAAGTCCGCAAAGAATTCCGACAACATCAACGCCGGTCTGTTTACCTATCCTGTGCTGATGGCTGCCGATATTCTGCTGTATCAGGCCGATCTGGTGCCCGTTGGTGCCGACCAGAAGCAGCATGTGGAGATCGCCCGTGACATTGCCAACCGTTTTAACGGCCTCTACGGGAACACCTTTAAGGTGCCCGAGCCCTACATCCCCGCTATCGGCGCCAAGATCATGAGTCTGGCCGAGCCGGAGAAGAAGATGAGCAAGTCCGATCCCAACGTCAACGCCAACATTCTGGTGATGGACAAGCCCGAGGACATCATGCGCAAGTTCAAGCGTGCCGTCACCGATTCCCAGGGCGAGGTCCGCCGCGGCCCTGACAAGCCCGGCATCAACAATCTGATCACCATTTACTCTGTTGCCACCGGCAAGACTCCCGAACAGATCGAAGCCGAGTTCCAGGGCAAAGGCTACGGCGACTTCAAGACCGCCTGCGGCGAAGCCGTGGTGGAAATGCTGCGCCCCTTCCGTGAAAACGTGGAAGACCTGATGAAGAACAAAGATTATCTGAATCAGGTTGCCCGTGCCGGTGTCGAAAAAGCCGGCCGTATGGCCTATCGCACGCTGAGCAAAGCTCAGAAGAAGGTTGGCTTTGTTCCCATGCCCTAACTCTTCGGGACAGGTGATACTATGTTCAATTTTGACAACAACCTTACGCTGAACAGCCTTTTTGCCTTTATTCTTGCCTTGGGTGTGGCCTTTGCAAGTACCCCTGCGGTGAAAATGCTGGCCATCCGGATCAAGGCCGTGGATGTTCCCAAGGACAATCGGCGTATGCACAAGGTTCCCATCCCCCGCATGGGCGGTCTGGCGATTTTTGTTGCGTTTTTGTTCAGTTCGATTTTGTTCATCCCGCTGAACGGCCAGTTTCGTGCCATTCTGATCGGCGCGCTGATCCTGGTGGTGCTTGGCATTATTGACGATATCGTTGCGCTGGACGCCAAAATCAAGTTTGTGGGCCAGATCGTTGCCGCGTTGATCCCCGCTTTGTCCGGTGTGGTGATCCAGGGCTTCGGCAATCCGTTCATTGCAAACGATTATGTCCCTCTTGGTATTCTGACCATTCCCGTAACGGTTTTCTGGATCGTGGGCATCACCAACGCCGTCAACTTTATTGACGGTCTGGACGGTCTGGCCTGCGGTGTTTCGGCCATTGCCACGGTGACCATGCTGATCATCGCCATCCTGTATTCTGAAGTGCAGATCGCTTTGATGATGGCCGCTCTGGCCGGCGCCTGCCTGGGCTTTTTGCCCTATAACATGAACCCCGCCAAGATCTTCATGGGCGATACCGGTTCCATGTTCCTGGGCTACATCCTGGCGGTGACCTCCATCCAGGGCCTGTTCAAGTTTTATGCGGTGATTTCCTTTGCCGTGCCTTTTATCCTGTTGGGCTTGCCCATTTTCGACACAGGATTTGCCATTGTGCGCCGTCTGATGAAGGGACAGAGCCCCCTGCAGGCCGACCGCGGCCATGTGCATCACCGCCTGATCGACCTGGGCTTTGACCAGAAGCAGAGCGTTGCCATTCTCTACGCATTCAGTGCGCTGATGGGACTGACCGCCGTGATCCTTGCACGAACCAACGAAACCAGATTGATTTTCCTTGCCATTGCCGTTCTGGTGTGCTTCTTCCTGGCTATGAGCCTGATGTCCTTTGAAAAACGCCACAGCAAGCAGGAGCAGGCCGTGCTTGACGAACTGCAGAAGCAAGCAAATGAAGAGAAACAGGAGGGCGATCCCTCATGAAAAGAAAAGTCATGAGCGTCTTCGGCACCCGGCCGGAGGCCAACAAAATGTGCCCTCTGGTGAAGGAACTGGAGAGCCGGAAAGAGATCGAGTCCATCGTCTGTGTCACTGCCCAGCACCGGGAGATGCTGGATCAGATGCTGGCGGCCTTTGAGGTAAAACCCCAGTTTGACCTGGATATCATGGAAAAGCAGCAGACCCTGACCACCATCACCAGTAAGGCCACTCTGGGTCTGGAAAAGGTGCTGCGGGAGGTTAAGCCCGACATCGTGCTTGTCCACGGCGATACTACCACCACCTTTGCCGCGGCGCTGGCAGCCTTCTACAATCACGTGGCCATCGGCCATGTGGAGGCTGGTCTGCGCAGCTTTGACCTGCAGTCTCCCTATCCCGAAGAGGCCAACCGCCGTCTGGTTGGCGTAATTGCTGACGTGCATTTTTCGCCTACCGTGAACAATGCCGAAAATCTGCGTCGGGAGAATATCCAGGCACCCATTTTCATCACCGGCAATACCGCTATCGATGCGCTGAAGCTGACCGTGAAGGAAGATTATACCTTTGAGAGCGAAGCGCTTCGCACGCTGGATTTCAACGCCCGTAAGGTGATCGCCATTACGGCCCACCGCCGGGAGAATTACGGTCAGCCCATGGAAAACATCATGGCGGCTTTTGCTCATTTGGCAAAGCATCATCCAGAGGTGCAGCTGGTCTATCCCGTACATCTGAGCCCTTATGTGCAGGATATTGCCCATCGTCATCTGGACGGACTGGACAACGTTCTGCTGATCGAGCCGCTGGGCGTTACCGATATGCACAATCTGCTGGCCCGATCCTATATGGTCATGACCGATTCGGGCGGCCTGCAGGAAGAAGCACCTGCTCTGGGTAAGCCTGTCCTGGTACTGCGCCGTGAGACCGAGCGTCCCGAAGCGGTGGCCGCCGGTACTGTCCGTGTCATCGGCACCGAAAAGGACGTGATCATCGACGAGGCCGAAGAGCTGCTCTGCGGCGGCGAGCGCTATCAGAGTATGGCCCATGCAGTGAATCCTTACGGTGACGGCTTTGCCTGCCGCCGTATCGTAGACGATCTGCTGTACTTCCTGGGCGAGATCGACAAGCCTGCGGAAGACTTTTCCGCACAGTAAACTACCATGAAAAAACGCAGTACGACGGCTCTGATCGCTGCTTTGGCAGTGGTCGCAGCAGGTGTGTTTGTCAGCTTTTTTCTGAGTTTTTCCAACCAGGCTCCCGAGCATGTGATCACCCTGCCCGGACAGGGAAGCGCGATCATTGATACCAGCCCGGAGATCCAGGAGGAGAATCATCAGCTGATTCAGGCTATTACAGTGGATGTCTCCAATATTCAGTCTGTGATCGCATCCCTTTCCCGTCCGGAAAGCTATCAGTGCCAGTCTGAGCTGACCTACCATTACCGCGATACCCAGTCGGTGCTGAAGAATCAACTGTGGAAGCGGGACGGTCTGGTGCGCACATCGCAGCTCGTGGAGGATGGCGCGGCCGGCGAACAGGCCTTGATCACGGACGCCTATGTATATCTGTGGAGTGGGGAAGAGACTTATGTACGGTTTCCCCACCAGGAGAACGATGCCGATCTGTACAGCCTGGCACCCACTTACGAGGACATTCTGCGGTTGGATGCCGCGGATATTCTCGCCGGTGAAGTGCAGGATGTGGACGGTCAGATGTGCCTGTATGTGTCCTCCCGGGATCCGCTGACAGGGGAGCAGGAAGAATGGTATGTTCTGGTGGAAAACGGCCTGCTGCTTTACGCTGAAGGTAAGCTGGACGGAACGCCTACCTATACCTTCCGTTTGACCGAACTGCAGTTGGAACAGCCGGACGGTTCTCTGTTTATGCTGCCTGACGGCACTGAGCCCCAATGAAAATAACACCGCAGAGGATCCTCTGCGGTGTTTCTTCTAAAAGCCCAACAACAGCAGCACTCCGATGATGAGCAGGGTGTCGCTGATGTTTTCGGTTTCGTCTGCCACCAGGAAATAGACCAGAACCAAAAGCAGAACGGTGTCTGCGTCAAACTCTGGCAGTCTGATATTGCCGCCAAAGAGGCCTTTCAGTCCGTTCAGCCCTTTGGGCCTGGGCGGTGGTATCGGCTCCTCTGCCGGGATTTCCGCAAAAACCGGCTCTTCCGGCTGGGTGCTTTGTGCAGGCGCATTTTTCGGCGGTGGTGAAGCCTCCGGCCAGGCGCCTGCTATGTATCGGTTGTACAGATGCCTCACCTCCCAAGCTCATGCATGGCCAGGGTGGCGGCTTTGGTGATGTTGGCCATTTTAATGGCCCGGTCAA
>JAFXDF010000067.1 GCA_017521295.1 Clostridia bacterium
GAAAAAACGGCAATCCATTCAATTGGACTGCCGTTTTGTTCGTGGTGCGCCTGAAGGGACTCGAACCCACACGCTAAAAGCACGAGAACCTAAATCTCGCATGTCTACCAATTCCATCACAGGCGCATATTCAGTTTTAAGGTTTTGCGCGGGTGCTGAAATCCTACACTAAGGTGACACGACCTAAATCCTGCACGTCTGCCAATTCCGCCATACCCGCATAATGTATTTATTATACCTTATTTTTCCTTCGCAGTCAACCGATCCTGTGCTTTCCACAAACAAGTCTGTAACCGGGATTGCAGTTTCCGGCGCTCTTTGATAGAATAAAGCTAATCGATTCACCACGGCAGAAAGAGCGATGATTATGGAATTTCAAGAAAAACTTCAGCAACTGAGAAAACAGAAAGGGCTCACCCAACAGGAACTGGCCGATCAGCTCTATGTGTCCCGCACCGCCGTTTCCAAGTGGGAGTCGGGCAGAGGCTATCCCACCATCGATTCGCTGAAAGCGATTGCGGCCTTTTTTTCCGTGACGGTGGACGACCTGTTGTCCGGCGGCCAAGTGCTGACCATCGCAGAGGAAGAACACAAACAAACCAGACAGCAGTTTTCCTCCCTGGTGTTTGGACTGCTGGATTGCAGCGTGGCAGCCTTCCTGTTCCTGCCGCTCTTTGGCCAAAAAGCAGGAGGAATCGTATCAGCGGTGCCCTTGTTATCCCTGACAGCAATCGAACCCTATCTAAAGGTTTTATACTTTACAGTGGTTATTGGAACAGTAGTTTGCGGCGTTCTGACCCTGGCTTTGCAGAATTGCCATCAGGCGGTTTGGCTGCGGCACAAGGAAAATCTGTCCCTGTTGCTCAACGGAGCGGGCGCACTGCTTTTCATCGTGAGTCTGCAGCCCTATGCCGCCGTCCTTTTGTGTTTCTTTCTAACAATCAAGGTGTTTATACGCCTCAAACTGCGCTGACACCAATGGTATCACCCATGTGACCTTCTGTTTCTTGTTTTTCCTCCTGCCTCCCGGTAGTCTGTATGCAGGCAAAAGCCAAATACAGCAAAGGAAGACAATGAAATTATGAAAAAACAAAACCGTAGAGATTGTATCATCGCCCTTGGAATGCTTGCGGCCTTTATCCTGTGGACGGCCTCAGTCCGCCTGGTAGATGTTCAGCCGATCGGCCCCGGGGGTTCCACGGTGGGGTTTGCCGCCCTGAATGACTTGGTGCATCGGCTTACAGGAGTGCATTGGACGCTGTATACCGTCACCGATTGGCTGGGGCTGGTGCCCCTATGTGTCGTGCTGGGCTTCGGGCTTTTGGGGCTTACACAATGGATCAAACGGAAACACCTTTTGAAAGTTGACCGTAGCATTCTGTGCCTTGGCGGATTCTATATCGCCGTGATGGCCGCCTATGTGTTTTTTGAGCAGTATGCGGTCAATTACCGGCCGGTTTTGATCAACGGTCTTTTGGAGGTTTCCTACCCCTCCTCTACCACCTTTCTGGTGCTGACTGTCATGCCAACTGCCGTGATGCAGTGGAATGCCCGCATCAAAAACGCGGCTTTGCGGCGAATCACCGGTATCTCCGCATTCCTTTTCACAAGCTTTATGGTCGTGGGCCGGATCGTTTCCGGGGTTCATTGGATCACTGACATCATTGGCGGTATGTTGCTCAGTACGGGGTTGGTACTGGTGTACCGTTCTCTCACATAATAAAAAGCGGAAGGCCTTTACAGCCTTCCGCTTTCCTTGTTATTTATGCAACGCCCCAGACGAACCAGATGAACAGATAGCCCATGATGACAGCCGTCAGCGTGAAAGGCACGCCGATCTTCAGGAAGTCGGAGGTTTTGACCTTATAGCCTTCCTTCTGCAGGATGCCGATAGTGGCAATGTTGGCAGAAGCGCCGATGGGAGTCAGGTTGCCGCCCAGAGTGGAGCCGGTCAGCAGACCGAAGTACAGCACGTAGGGGCTGCAGCCCATCATGGCAGCAATGCCGGTAACAACAGGCAGCATGGTGGCAACATAAGGAATGTTGTCGATGAAGGCGCTCATCAGTACAGAGCCCCAGACGATCAGAGAGTACATAACGAACAGATTGTCGCCGCCGATCTTGACGAACAGCTGCGCGATCTGGTCAATAACGCCGGCCTCGGTCAGAGAGCCGATGACCACAAACAAGCTGCCCAGCAGCAGCAGGGTCTTGTAGTCGATCTCCTTCAAAGCAGCCTTTGCCAGGCCCTGGCCCCGATACTTGAAGCAGGCGCGCACCAGGCCGATGATAAACAGGGCCATACAGATGATACCGTTGATCATGGCGGGGGTGTTGGGGATAAAGGAGGCAACGATCAGCAGCAGCACGGTGGCGATCAGCAGCCAGCTGGGGAACATATCCTCTACAGGCGTCATCTGATCCACAGCGACCGGCTCGCGGTTCTTACGGAACAGGAACATAATAACGGGAATCGTTGCCAGCGCGCCCAGCTGTACCGCCCAGAAAATACCCGGACGGCCGTCCATCCAGATAAACTCCAGGAAGTTCATATCGGCATAGCCGCCCATCATGATAGCGGTGGTATCACCCACCAGGGTGGCGGCACCCTGCAGGTTGGAGGACACCGAAATGCAGATCAGCATGACCACAGGAGACATATTCAGCTTTTTGCAGATAGCCAGACCCACGGGAGCGATCATCAGAACGGTGGCCACGTTATCCACAAAGGCAGACACGATACCGGCAAACAGCGACATGGCCACAGCCACCCACATCACGTTGGGGGTCTTTTTCAGCAGCAGGTCGGCCAGACGGTTGGGCATTTTGGATTCGATAAACAGAAACACGGTACCCATGGTGCCGGCCAGCATCATAAGGACGTTCCAGTCGATGGCACCGAAGATATTTTTCACAGGCATGATGCCCAGGGCCACATACAGAACAGCGGAAATCAGTGCTACATACGGCCGTTTTTCGGACAGAGCGATCATCAACACATAGGTGGCGATGAACAGGATCAGTGCGATGGTTTGCATAATTCCTTCCCCTTTCAAAATAAAAAAAGACTTTTCCCGCCGATACAGCGGCAAAAGTCTCGTTACTCAGGACTCAGTCCGGTGAATTCTCACGTCATGACGAACTGCGTCACACGCCGCAGCGTGCAAACTACTCCCTAATGCGAAATTTACTATATCTTTACCAACGGAAAAAGTCAAGCATTTTGCATGTTTTTTACAAAAATTACAGGTCTGCCGGGCCAAAACCCATAGGCATCAGCTGGGCCAGCGTGTAAACCTCGTAATCCTCGGGAGAGGCAGCGCTGATGATCCGGAAGCTTTCCGGGTCACAGAACTCCATCATCACCTGGCGGCAGACGCCGCAGGGGGCAGTCTTGCGCAGCGGCGCTCCTTCGGGGGCGGCCACAATGGCGATGGCGGTAAACTTCCGCTTGCCTTCGCTGACCGCCTTGAAAAAGGCCGTGCGCTCGGCGCAGTTGGTGGGGGTATAGGCGGCGTTTTCCACGTTGCAGCCGCCGTACACCGTCCCATCCTCGGCCAGAAGGGCAGCGCCCACCTGGAAGTGAGAATAGGGCGTATAGGCCTGTTTCCGGGCCTCAATGGCATACTGGATCAATTCTCGGTCGGTCATAGTGCACCTCTCTAATCGTTGGTTTGGGCAAGGTCGGGATACATTTCCCCAAGGGCCTCCAGGGTTTTGGGCACAGTGGTCTCCCCTGCCGCCAGCTTGGTTTTTGCATTGTTGACAGCGTTCTGGGTTTTATCGCTCAGAAGCCCGGGCAGCACCAGATCCACCCCCTGGCGGCTTACATCGTAACGGCGGACACCGGCGGTAAAGCTACCGTCGGCATAATCCCGTACCACATCCTGCACCGCCACGGCAACGCCATGGACAGCAGAGGTCAGCACGGTTTCAGCACCTTCGCCGCTGCGGTCCTTCCAGGCGCCGATGGCCCGGATGCCGTTGCGCGCGCAGGCGGCGATCACCGCAGACTGCTCGGTACGGTCTGCGTGAAAAATCACATCCACACCCTTGGTCACCAGCATTTCGGCAGCGCTGTCACCGCCGTCATACTGCCCCAGGATGTTTTCCCGCAGGATGATCACTTCATCATCGGCGGCTCGGACACCGGCCATAAAAGCGGCTACCATCTGCTCGGTCTCTTCAGTCAGACGGCCGTGAACACAGGCCACCCGGCCGCTCTGGGTGGTTTTTCCCGCGGCAACGCCTGCCAGATAAGCCGCCTGCTCCGAGGCAAAGGTCAGGGTGGACACATTATTCTTATCGGCGGTTTCGCCTTCCGCAATGACAAATTGCAGGTCAGGATAGCTTTGGGCCGCCCGCTGGATCACGTCACTCATACCGCCCTGGGCACAGAGGATCAGCTCACAGCCTTCACCTGCCAGCGCCGTAATGCAGTCGGAATAACTGCCGTCACTGCCCGGGACCCGGTAAGACCGCCGCAAAGGCAGGCCTTCTTCGGTCAGGGATTCCAGGGCGTTCCAGATCTGCTGATTGATGCCCCGGTCAATGGCATCTCCATCGGTCAGAACGCCCACCCGGATGGGATCGGCTTCCGCCTGCTGGGACGACGCATCCCCACAGGCTGCGCAAAAAAGCAGCAAGCCGCTCAGCAACAGCGCCAGATACCGTTTCATCCGATCCCTCCCTTTCGTTTTTCTTATAGTATCATTTTTTCAAAGAAAATGATAGTCTTCCCAGCGGGAATCTCCGTAAATTTATAATATGGACACAAACACGTTTGATTTTGCCGGTTTCTATAGAATTTCCCGGCGCGGACAGGTATAATAACGGTGTATTCTCATGATTGGAGGAGCTTTTATGAAACAGAACCTTCGCGCCGACCACGGTCTGGCCTTTCTTTTACAGTTTGAAAATGTCGCCTGGTATCAGGACGGCGCCGTGCGGATCCTGGACCGCCGGGTGTATCCCATGGAGACCCGGTTTGTGACCTGCCGTTCCCACCGGGAGGTGGCCCAGGCCATCGCCGATATGGTCACTCAGAGCGCCGGACCCTATTATGCGGCGGCCCACGGTATGACTCTGGCTGCCTTTGAGTGCAGAAATGACCGGGATCCCCTGGCCTATCTGACCCAGGCGGCCTATACCCTGTCCCACGCCCGGCCCACCACAGCCAGCCGCATGGAGGCCATCACCAACGCCGCCCTAGCCTGTGCAAAACAGGCGCTGGAAAACGGCCAGGATCTGGTGGATGCGCTGCAGGACTATGCCGTAGGAATGATGGAGACCCGCTACCGCAACATCGACAAGTGCGCCCGGCTGCTGGCTGACCGGCTGCCCCGGGATGCCGCCGTCATGACCCAGTGCTTTGCGGAAACCATCGTGGGTCTTTTGCTGCGGGATGCGGCAGAACAGGGCAAGACCGTGCGGATGTTCTGTCCCGAGACCCGGCCCTTCCTCCAGGGCGCCCGTCTCACCGCCAGTGTAGCCGCCCAGCAGGGCTGTGACGTCACCGTCATCACCGACAATATGCCCGGCATGATCCTGTCCACCCAAAAGATTGATCTGTTCACCTCGGCCGCTGACGCCATCTGCATGGACGGCACCATCGTCAACAAGGTGGGCACCTTCCAGATCGCCCTGTGCGCCAAACACTTCGGGGTTCCCTATTATGTCACCGGTTCTCCCGACCGAAGCAAGCCCAATGCCGCTGCCGTGCAGATCGAGTATCGGGACGGCAATTCCGTGTTGGAGCATCTTGGCATCCGGGCTACCTATCCCGGTGTAAAGGGTTTGTATCCGGCCTTTGACATCACACCGCCTCAGCTTGTTACCGGCATTGTCACCGACCGGGGCATCTTTACGCCCGAAACGCTCTCCCGGTATTATTTGCCCGATGAGGTGCAGGATTTTCCGTCTGCGTAACACTTTCTTCAGAATTTTTTCACATTTCACTTCTGTTTTTTGTATTTCCAGGAAATATTTTTATTTGAATTTTTATTTCTGAAAAAATATTTTTTGTTTATGCGCATTTTGCACAGTTTTATCAATATAACCTCTTCATTTTTTGACAGGTATCATCGTTGCGTAATAAATTTAGGAGGATTATAATTGATTTGTTAATAAATTAACATCGAGAAATTGCGCGCTCGATGCTGATTTATTAAAAAATACAAAAAGGAGTGTGTACTTATGTTCAAAAAGTTCACAAACGGCTGTGTTCGTGTCGTCAACCGCTGGCTGCCCGACGCCTTCCTGTTCGCCGTGATCCTGACCATTGTTGTCTTCTTTGGCGCGATGGTCGCTACCGGTATGGGCCCTGTGGCTATGCTGGACGCCTGGGGCAACGACAAGGGCTTCTGGGGTCTGCTGTCCTTCTCCATGCAGATGGCACTGGTTCTGGTGTTTGGTAACGCCATGGCTTCCGCCAAGCCCTGCAAAAAGGCTCTGGGTGCTCTGGCCGCTCTGGCTCACAACAAAAAGCAGGCCATCATCATCACCACCTTCGTTTCCGTTATCTGCTGCTGGGTCAACTGGGGCTTTGGCCTGGTCGCCGGCGCTCTGCTGGCAAAGGAAGTCGCCAAGCGCGTCCGTGACGTTGACTATCCCCTGCTGATCGCTTCCGCCTATTCCGGCTTCGTTATCTGGCACGCCGGTTTCTCCGGCTCCATCCCCCTGGACCTGGTCAAGGGTAAGGTCTTTGGCGATGTGACCTATCAGGCTGCTATCACCGAGACTATCTTCCACCCCGTCAACCTGGTCATGGTCCTGATCATCCTGTTCGTGATGCCTCTGATCAACTACGCCATGCACCCCGACAAGGATCACACCATCTGCGTGGATCCCGCTCTGCTGACCGATGAAAAGGAGCGCACCTACAAGATCGAAACTCCCGCTGACAAGATGGAGCACTCCAAGATCCTGTGGGTCATTCTGATCATCGCTTGCTGGGCTTATATCGTTCTGTACTTTGTCAAGAACGGCTTCACTCTGGGCCTGAACATCGTCAACTTCCTGTTCATGACGCTGGGTCTGACCCTGCATGGCAACCTGCGTAAGTATGTGGACGCCATCTCCGATGCCGCCGGCGGCGCCGCTGGTATCCTGCTGCAGTTCCCCTTCTACGCCGGTATCATGGGCATGATGGTCGCCACCAACGCCGATGGCGTCTCCCTGGCTTCCACCATTTCTCACTTCTTCGTCAACATCTCTACTCAGGTCACCCTGCCCATGCTGTCCTTCCTGGCTGCCGGTATCGTCAACTTCTTCGTTCCTTCCGGCGGCGGCCAGTGGGCCGTCCAGGGTCCCATCATGATGCCTGCCGGCCGTGCTCAGGGCATCTCCGATGGTCTGATGTCCATGGCCATCGCTTGGGGCGACCAGTGGACCAACATGATCCAGCCCTTCTGGGCTCTGCCTGCGCTGGGCATCGCTGGCCTGTCTGCCCGCGACGTTATGGGTTATCTGGTGGTCATCCTGCTGTTCACCGGTGTTCTGGCCTGCGGCGGCTTCCTTGTCTGGGGCCTGCTGTAAGCCACAGGCTGACAGTCTGAATCCTTTATAAGCGCAAAAGAACCCCCGGGAGGAAACTCCCGGGGGTTTTCTTCTGTGTCTGCGGAAAAGAGAAGAGAAAACCGCAGAAATCTATCAGCAAGAAACCGATTTGCTAAAGAATGCAACGGCGATGGCGCCGGGTCCGGCATGGGTTCCGATGACGCTGCCGATGATGGTGCTGCGGATACAGTCGCCGTGACCGTCCCACAGCGCGCCGCTGTCCAACACGTATTTTTCCAGCAGGGCATCCGAAAGGCCGGTGTAGCCCAGCATGACGGGCTTGTCAAAGTCCACACCGCCGGCTTTTTCGATCTCGCTCACCAGCAGGTTGTTGCCCTGCTTGGAGCCCCGTGCCTTGCCCAGGATCACTATCTCGCCGTCACGGATGGCCAGCACCGGCTTGATAGACAGGATGCCGCCGGCGATGGCTGCCGTTTTGGAAATACGGCCGCCTTTTTTCAGATACTCCAGAGTGTCCAGCAGCGCGATCACGTGAACGCGGTCACGCTCCTGCTCCAGCTGTGCGGCAATTTCGGGCGCAGACAGGCCCTCATCCCGCAGTTTGATGGCCAATTCGGCCAGAATGGCTTCGCCGATGGCCACCGTTTTGGCGTCCACCACCCACACCATGCCGGGAAAATCGGCAGCGGCGATCATGGCGCTCTGGCAGGTACCCGAAAGATTGGACGCAACTGCCAGCACCACTACCTGCTCGCCGGCCGCCTGTGCTTCACGAAACACCTGGGCGTAGGCGTCGGGCGTTGGTTGGCTGGTGGTGGGCATCACGTCGCTCTCCACCAGCTTATTGTAAAATTCCTTATGATCAATGGTAACGCCGTCCACATATTCCTGGTCGCCAAAATGGACGGTCAGAGGCACCACCGAAACCTGTGCCTGATATTCTGGCAGCAGATCGGCGGTGGAGCCCACAACGATTCTGACTTTCATATTTGATTGCTCCTTTATTTGCCCTCGGGGATACCTTCTTTGCAGATGACAGACAGTTCTGCGGCAATGGACTCCAACGCGGTGTACATAACTGCCCGGCTTTCGTCGGTCAGCGCCTTACCGGCTGCTTCCACAGCAGTCAGCGCCAGCCGATTCACATAATCGGCGGCCTCTTGCCCTTTGTCAGTCAGCTTCAGCCGTGCCCGATAACCAGTTTCGTTGGTGCAGACCCGCTCCAACAGACCGCGCTGGGTCATTTCGGCTACAGCCCTTGAAACAGCGGCCTTGTCAAGGTCACAGACTTCACACAGCTGCGCTGCGGTGATACCGTCTTTGTACCGCTGGATGGTCACCAGATACTGGGCATAGACCCCTTTCAAGCCGTATTTCTCCATCTGTTCCCGCTCGATTTTCTGAATACTGCGATGAATGCTGGAGATGGCAGATGTAAACTGTTCAAATCGGCTGATCATAGAATGCCTCCATTCGATGTTGACTTATCAACATCACATATCATACCACATGGATGTTGATTTGTCAACATCGTTCTATTGTGTTGCTTCATGGGTGTTTTTCAAGGTTTCTGTTGTATTATTTGCAGAAATATGTTATGATAACTTAGTATGAAACAATAAAGGAGTTGGTATTTCCAAATGGACAGTAACAGTTGGTTGTTATATGTCCTGCTCGTGGCATTGATCCTTGGCGGCGGCTATTTTGCCGGCGCAGAGATCGCCTTTGCATCCTGTAACAAGATTCGCCTGAAAACCCAGGCTGAAACCGGCGACCCCCGGTCCAGGACCGCATTGTACATTTCCGAGCATTTTGACAACGCGCTGACCACCCTGCTCATCGGCAACAACATCATGCACATCGGCTGCTCTTCGCTGGCTACCCTGTTGGCTACCCATCTGTGGGGCCCCTCTTCTGTGGGACCGACCACTATCGTGATCACTCTGGTGGTGTTCTTTATCAGCGAGATGCTGCCCAAGAGCTTCTGCCGCAGTCATGCAGACAGTATGGTGCTGTTCTTCGCCGGTTCCCTGCGCTTTCTTATGCGTATGCTGAAGCCCATCGCCTGGCTGTTCAGCAGCATCAGCACCCTGTGCGCCAAGCTGTTTGGATCCAAGCCCTGCCCTTCCTTTACCGAGGCTGAGCTGGAAACCATGATGGAAACGGCCCAGGCCTCCCCTGCCCTCCATCAGGAAAATGAGGATCGACTGTTGACCTCTGCCATGGCTTTTGACCACATTACCGCCCGCCAGGCCATGCAGCCGGTAGAAAAAATGGAAGCCCTGGAAGTTATGACCTCTGCAAAGGACATTGCCGCCTTTGCCCAGAAGCATACCCATTCCCGTATCCCCATTTACCGCGGCACGGTGGACAACATCGTGGGTGTCATTCATATCCGAGAATACCTGCGCACCTACCTGCGCCAAGGTGACAAAACCCGTCTGCGCGCCATGATGAATCCGCCCGCCTTCGTGCTGCCTGACACCCCCATTGACGAGGTGCTGCAGCAGATGAGCAGCCACCGGGTGCAGTTGGCTATCGTCCGTGACCAGCAGCATAAGACCCTGGGCGTGCTCACCGTGGAAGATATTCTGGAAGAGCTGGTTGGCGAGATCCAGGACGAAGAAGATACCGAAGGGATGGTGAAGCAGCATGGCTGATATCCTGCCCTATATTGGTATTGTGATCTGCATTTGCTTCTCGGCCTTCTTCTCCGGCTCTGAGATTGCATATGCCTCTGCCAATACACTGCGGCTGAAAACTTCTGCCGAAAACGGCAGCAAAGCCGCCGGTCTGGCTCTGTACATTTGCGACTTTTATGACAAGGCCCTGTGCACCATTCTCATCGGCAACAATCTGGTGAACATCGCCTCTTCCTCTCTGGCCACTGTGATCGCTATGTCTTTGGTGGGCGATGCCGGCGCAGTCTACGCAACCGGTATTATGACCGTGCTGATCCTCATTTTTGGCGAGATCGTGCCCAAGATTTTGGCAAAAGACCATTGCAGTGGCTTTGTTCTCACCGCCGCAGCGCCTCTGCGTTTCTTGATGGCAGTCACCAAGCCGCTGGTGGCGGTGATCACTTGGCTGATCGACAAGATTTCGCTGCTCTGGGGCGGCGATCCCGAACCCGAGCCCATCACCCCCGACGAGCTGATGACCATCATCGAGACAGTCGAGGATGAAGGCGTCATCGACGAGGACCGCAGCGAATTGCTGCAGTCGGCCGTTGAATTTGGCGAGACCACCATCGAAGAGATCCTGACTCCCCGTGTGGATCTGCTGTCCATCGACCTGTCCGACAGCCGTGAGGCAATTCTCAAGGCTATGGACGAAAGCGCCTTCTCCCGTCTGCCGGTTTACGATGAGGATGTGGACTCCATCATCGGCATTCTTTATCTGAATCATGCCTACCGCGTGCTTGTTTCCGCACCTGAAACGCCTGTCCGCGATCTGGTCACTCCCGCTTTCTTCCTGCACCGCAGCACTCGCCTGCCGGTGGCTCTGAAGGCCCTGCGGGAGCGCAATCTGCAGATGGCTGTCGTGTTGGATGACTACGGCGGAACCTGCGGCGTGGTGACCCTGGAAGATATTCTGGAGGAAATCGTCGGCGATATGTGGGATGAAAGTGACCCCATTGAAAACGAGTTCCAGCAGCTGGACGACACCCACTTCCGCATCAGCGGCGCCATGGCTTTCAGCGACCTGCTGTGGGAGTTGGACCTGGATCAGTTTGAAGATGCCTTTGACGCCGCCACCGTTGGTGGCTGGATCACCGAGTATCTGGAGCGCTTCCCCGAGGTGGGCGACGTCTTTACCTGGGAAAACCTCAATGTCACCGTCGAAGCCCTGGATGACATGCGTGTCACCCAGATCCAGGTGGAAGTTTTGCCGGTAAAAACCGACGAAGAGGCCGAAGATTAAGCCTCTGTAAAGATTACAGTTTAACACCCTTTGGCAGATGCCAAAGGGTGTTTTTTTGCATAAAAAAGCACCGATGCTTTCGCATCGGTGCTTTGATTTGGAATGTTACTTAGAAAGTAGCAACGTTCTCGGGGATGATCAGCTTAGCCTCGGTCTTAGCGACAACTTCCTCAACGGAGCTCTCGGCGTTGACCTCGCGCAGAACCAGACCGTCAGCGGTAGACTCGATAACAGCCAGCTCGGTGATGATCCACTTGACACGCTTGTAAGCGGTCAGAGGCAGGGTGCACTTCTTCAGGATCTTGGGAGTGCCCTTCTTGTCGGTGTGGGTGGTGATAACGATAACGTTCTCAGCACCGGCGACCAGGTCCATGGCGCCGCCCATACCGGGAACCAGCTTGCCGGGGATGATGTGGGAGGCCAGAGAGCCTTCCTCGTCAACCTGCAGAGCGCCCAGGATGGTAGCATCCACGTGACCGCCACGGATCAGACCGAAGGAAGTAGCGGAATCGAAGAAAGAAGCACCGGGGATAACGGTAACATACTTACCACCGGCGTTGGAACGGTTGGTGTCCTCGTTCTCAGCAGTAGCGGCAGAGCTCATGCCCATGATGCCGTTCTCGGACTGGAAGATGACATGAACATCTTCGGGCAGATAGTTGGCAACCATCTCGGGCATACCGATACCCAGGTTGACAACGTCACCATCGTTCAGGAAGCGAGCAGCACGCTTCGAAATAACAATCTTTGCGTCTTCCATTAGTTCTTGCCTCCTTCGACGATATAGTCCACCAGGACAAAGGGAGTCATGACATCTTCGGGCTCGATCTCACCGGGCTCGACGACCTTCTCGGCCTCAACGATGACGGTCTTGCAGGCAGCAGCCATCAGGGGGCAGAAGTTCTTGGTAGTGCCCTTGTAGTAGACGTTACCCATCTTGTCAACGATAGAGCCCTTGATGACGCAAACGTCACCCTTCAGAGCGGTTTCCAGCAGATAATCCTTGCCATCGACGTTGATGACCTGCTTGCCGTTGGCAACGTCAGTACCGACGCCGGTGGGAGTCAGGATGCCGCCCAGGCCGAAGCCGCCGGCACGGATACGCTCAGCCAGAGTACCCTGGGGGGTCAGACGGACGTCCAGAGTGCCTTCGCTCATCTGACGGCCGGTCTCGGGGTTGGTACCGATGTGAGAAACGTACAGGGTCTTGACCTTGCGGCGAGCAACCAGCTCGGAAACACCGCGGAAACCGTGCTTCTCGCCCTTAACGCCGTTCTCGGGATCGGCAGCGGGGAAACCGGTGTCGTTGACAGCAATGGTCAGATCCTTGATATCGCTGTCAGCGATGGCGTTGATGATAGAATCGGGGGTGCCGTGACCCAGGAAGCCACCGACCATAACGAAGTCGCCGTCTTTGATCATAGCGGCAGCTTCCTTGGCGGAAATGAACTTATTCTTCATTTTAAAAACCTCCTTGAAGATTTTTCTTACTTCATGCCACGCTTGACCATCTCAGCGACGGCAAAGCTGGCAACGTCGTCACCGTAGGTACCGGCGCCGAAGCCAGCATCAAAGCCCAGCTCCTTGGCCAGTTCGTGGGTGATACGGGGGCCGCCGCAGACCACGACGAACTTGTCGCGCAGGCCTTCGGCTTCCAGCAGCTCGATGAGCTCGGTCAGGTTCTGGATATGAACGTCCTTCTGAGTGACGGTCTGAGAGACCAACAGCACGTCGGCCTTCAGCTCCAGGGCCTTCTTGATGAACTCCTCGTTGGGAACCTGGCTGCCCAGGTTGTAAGCTTCGATCATCTCGTAGCGCTCGACGCCGTAGTGACCGGCGAAGCCCTTACGATTCATGATGGCGTCGATACCGACGGTATGAGCATCGGTACCGGTGGAAGCACCCACCATGACGACCTTGCGGCCGATGTTCTTCTGGATATACTCGTTGGTCTCCTCCATGGACATAACGTCGGACTCAACTGTCATGACGTGGATGTCATCATAGTTGATGGAGTGGACACAGCTGCCGTAAACCACGTAGAAGGTGAACTCCTTGTCCAGAGCCTGGTGGAAAGCCACGTTGGGCTCTTCCAGACCCATCTTCTTGGCGATCTGGCGGGCAGCCTCTTCGCCCTTGGCGTCATCCTTGACGGGCAGGGTGAAGCTGGTCTGGACCTTACCATCGTTCATGGTATCGCCGTAAGGCTTCAGCTTAGTCAGGTCCAGGGTAGTATCGAAATCAGCCTTATGGGTATTGTACAGTCCGGAACTCATTCTGCTGCCACCTTGCCTTTCATCAGTTCAATGAAGGGGTTGAAGTAGACGTTGTCCTTGACAACAACGCCGCTCAGACCCTTACCGCCATCCTTGGGACGCTTAACGTCAGCGAAGATACCCTTTTCGATGGTGGTGAACAGACCCAGCTGCTCGATCTCAGCCAGCAGGTCGGTAGCCTTGGTCAGAACCTCGTTGGCGCGGGTCTGGATGATACCGCCGTCCTTGTAGATCAGCTCGCTGCCCAGATCCTTCATGGTGCGGAAGATGTACTGAGCGTTCTCGATAGACAGAGCACGGTCAGACATAAAGGGAGTGTGGATAGCTTCGGTCATCATACCCAGCAGCTGCAGCTTCTGGCCGGTCAGGATGGCGATCATGTTGAACAGAGCATCCTGGATGTGGCCGCGGAAGATGTTACCGGTCATGAACTTCGTGGGAGGCATGTACTTCAGAGGAGCCTTGGGGAAGATCTCACGAGCCATCTGAGCCTGAGCCAGCTCATACAGGAAGGTGTTCTCAACAGAAGGATCCATCTCGAAGGCATGGCCCAGACCCATCTGCTCCTCACGCATACCGGCGCGCAGAGCAAAGGCCTCGTTCAGGAACTGAGAAGCCAGAACGGTGTGAGCGCTGGTGATAGCGTCGTCGGTGGTCAGATAGTTGTCCTCACCGGTGTTGATGATAACGCCGGCATAGCCATTGATGACACGGGAGAAATACTGGTCAACGATGGTACGCTGCATGTTGATGTCGCGGAACAGGATGCCGTACAGAGCGTCGTTCAGCATAACGTCCAGACGCTCCAGAGCGCCCATAGCGGCGATCTCGGGCATGCACAGACCAGAGCAGTAGTTGCACAGACGGATGTAGCGCTTCTGCTCCTGGCCGACCTCGTCCAGAGCGGCACGCATCAGGCGGAAGTTCTCCTGAGTAGCGTAGGTGCCGCCGAAGCCCTCGGTGGTAGCGCCGTAAGGCACATAGTCCAGCAGGGACTGGCCGGTGGTACGGATAACGGCGATGATATCAGCGCCCTGCTTGGCGCCGGCCTTAGCCTGGATGATATCCTCGTAGATGTTACCGGTAGCAACGATGATGTACAGATAGGGGCCGGTCTTGTCGCCGAACTCCTTCAGGAACTCGTTACGGGTGGCAACGTTGTTGTTGATGCGCTCCAGAGTAGCGTTAACAACAGGCATGATAGCGGCACGCACTTCTTCAGCGGTGTGCACGGGAACCTTGGTCAGGTCGATCTCGCCGGCGGCAACCTTCTCGGCAATAGCCTGAGGATCGATGCCGTACTCGGCCATGGCGTTACCAACATAGAAGGCAGCGCCGCCGGGCAGAATGCCCTTTTCATGCAGATGGTCCACAACGACATTGGGCAGGGGCACGTCGACGTCATTCACGCCGTCGATGCCGAGCAGGCGGCAAACCGCCCGCTCGACAGTAACGGTAGTATGAGCGTCGATGAACTCCTGGACGTCATCAGCGACCTTGGAAGCGCTGGCGCGAGCTTTCTCGACCAGCTCCATGTTCAGATTCAGTCTAGATTCCATACTTCGCCTTTCCTTA
>JAFXDF010000012.1 GCA_017521295.1 Clostridia bacterium
CCGTTCTGAAGGCTAAGCCCGCCGCTGCCAAGGGTCAGTACGTCCGCTCCTGCGTGGTCGCTTCCACCATGGGCCCCGGTGTTAAGGTCAACCCCGCCAAGCTGACCCTGGAGACTCTGGGTCATAAGGCTCAGTAAAAAAATATATTGACAAGCCAACGGCTTGCTGATATAATATCTATGCTCATTCCGGAGACAGCAGGAGAACAATAAACGACGCAGTCGTCCTGCCGAGGATACAGGCGCATTTTAAAGATGTTTCTGTGCCCTCATGTCCCACCGGCATGAGGGCACTTTTTCCTTTTGCAGTGAATGAGCAAAAGAAATAATCACGGAGGTGAAACACGCATGCCTAACGCAAAAGTTCTGGCTGAAAAGCAGGCAGTTGTTGCCGCTCTGGCTGAGAAGATGAAGAACGCTTCCGCCGGCGTCCTGGTGGACTACAAGGGCATCACTGTCGAAAACGACACCAAGCTGCGTGCTGAGCTGAGAAAGAACAACGTGGAATACGCCGTTGTCAAGAACACCCTGACTCGCTTTGCCGCCAAGGAAGTCGGCTTCGATGCTCTGGATTCCGTTCTGAACGGTACCACCGCTCTTGCTATCAGCATGGATGACTCGATCGCTCCCGCTCGCGTCATCTCTGAGTTCATCAAGAAGAACCCCAAGGTCCCCTTTGAGATCAAGGCCGGTTTTGTTGATGGCCAGGTTGTTGATGTCGAAACCATCAAGCAGCTGGGCGAACTGCCCGGCAAGGATGTCCTGGTCGCTATGGTCCTGGGCACCATGAACGCTCCCATCGCCGCTCTGGCTCGCGCAATCAAGGCTATTGCTGAGCAGCAGGGCGCCCCCGCCGGTGAGGCTGCCGAAGAGGCCGCTCCCGCCGCTGAATAATTTAAATTATTGGAGGTAACTTAAAATGGCTACTGAGAAAGTTATGAATCTGGTTGAAGAAGTTAAGGGCCTGACCGTCCTGGAGCTGTCCGAGCTGGTCAAGACTCTGGAAGAGGTTTTCGGCGTTTCCGCTGCTGCTCCCGTCGCTATGATGGGCGGCGCTGCTCCCGCTGCTGCTGCTGAGGAGGAGAAGACCGAGTTCACTCCCACCCTGACCGAGATCGGCGCCAACAAGATCGGCGTTATCAAGGTTGTCCGCGAGCTGACCGGCCTGGGCCTGAAGGAAGCTAAGGAACTGGTTGACAACGTTCCCAAGGCTCTGAAGGAGAACGTCTCCAAGGACGAGGCTGAGGCTATCAAGGCCAAGCTGGAAGAGGCTGGCGCTAAGGTCGAGATTAAGTAAGTTAACTCTTACGAGTCTTAATAAGGCAGGAACGAAAGTTCCTGCCTTTTCCTTTTGTCTGATGGCAGCACCGCCAGCCTCTTCCAGTATCGCAGCCATTTCTGCGGAAATGGCATTTGCACCTGCGGTGCGTGCGATTCGCGGGCGGAACCAAGTTCCAACGTGTGCCCCCTCCGGCCTCCCGGCGGGGGTTTCTTTTTGGCACTTGGCAATGTTCAGGCGGTCGTGTATGCCGGAAGTTGCCGAGTTTTCCGCGGACAGCCGGGGTCCAGGGGCAGAGCCCCCTGGCCGGCTTTTGGGTACTTTTGGGCGGGCCAAAAGTACCGCCCCGCAGGGTCCTGCGGCAAAGTCCCGGGCGTTGGCGCCCGAATCCCTCATCGCGAGCAGGGAACGTTCACCTCACCTCACACCTTTCGGATGCCCCTTCTCCGAACTTTGGGCTTGGCCGCCGAAAAATCCCGGGGCTCGGCGGCGGGCAGCCGGGCGGCCAGATGCTTTCGCAGGGCGGCGGCGTACTGCCGGTCAAACTGCTCCACTTTTTTCCGGGTGGCGGCGGTGCTGTCCCCCAGCACAAAGGGGGCAAAGCTGGGGTCGATGCCCCGCTCGGTGAGCAGGACAGCCGCCTCGTCGGCCAGCTGCCGGCGGTGCTTTTCCCGGCGGAGGCTCTCCACCTCCTGCTCCAGGGCCAGGGTGTGAGCGGCCTGCTGGGCCTGCTGCTCCTCAGCGGTCTGTTCCTGGGTCTGTTCCATCAGTTCTTCCATGGCTTAGGCTCCTTTCTCGGTTTCCATGCGCTGCAGCTCGGCCTCAACGTCCTTGACGAAGGGCAGCAGCTCCAGCTTGGTGCGGTTGGACACGGTGTCTCCCAGCAGCTGCAGGTTTTCGCAGATGCGGGTCACATCCTGGGGCAGGTTCTTGTAGAACCGGGCGGTGCAGGCCGAGGCCACCGGGGTGCCCAGCAGCTCCAGCGCCTGGCAGAACAGGCCCACGATGTGGTACAGGCCGCCGGCAAAGCCCTGCTCCTTGGCGGCACGGGCCTGCTCGATGCCCCACAGCTTGTACTCCAGGGCCACCCCCGACTGGTTGCCCGCAAAGGCGGCGTCCTGCAGGTCGGGGGTCATGGTGATGGACAGCATGTCCTGCTTGAGGGTGTCCCGCATGAGGGCGATGGTGTCCGGGCTGAGGTTTTTCACCACAAACTCGGCCTTGCCGGTGTCGCTGAGGCACAGAACACGGCTGCGGTTGGCCCGGTCGATGTCCTCCTGGGTGGTGCCCATGACGCCGTACAGGGCCAAAAAGGCGTTGGCCACGCTCTGCATATCGTCCATGGCGCCCGACAGCAGCACGTTGTAGGCGTCCAGCAGGGAGCACACCGGCTCAAAGTCGCCGGTGCTGTCCAGATTGTTGCGGAATCGGGTGACGGCAAGGCCCTCCAGGGGCAGGGGCTCGAACGCACCCAGCGTCAGCGACTTGGCGTTGAGCACCCATGTTGCCATTTTGCCGGGAAGATACAACTCACCCCAGGCAGCTTTTCCGTTTTCTGCACAGACGCGGACGGCGGCAATGGGCTCCTGGCGGATGCCCCAGGTAAGCACAAAGGTCTCCATGGGGTCCAGACGGGCCAGCTGGGGGCCCTTCTGGGTGAGGTAGGTCAGCAGATAGCCCTCGCCGCAGATGCTCATATCCCGGGCGGCGGCGTACAGCATACCCTCCAGGCCGGCCTCCTCCAGGGCGCGGCCCACCCGCTCCTGGGCACGGCGGCGCTCAAAGGTGAGGGTGGGGGGCAGACCCACAAAATAGCCTGTGTGTACATCGGTGATATACTTGGCAAAGTTGGCCGTCAGCTGATTGTTGGGGCGGCCCTGGGCGATGGGGCCCTTGCGGACGCCCTGCTGGCCCCGGTAGTACTCGGCCAGGCGCAGACGGCGGGGACGCTCCTCACGGAGAAAGCGGCTGACCTGCTCCTGCAGGACTTCGGGGGAAACATCGGGTTTTTCCAGTTGAAATACCATAAAAATACCTCCTTTTTTGTCCATTAAACCGGGTTTTGAAGGAAATTCCCAATGAAGCGCTTCCTTGGACATTTCCTCCTCCCGGTGGGAAAGTGGGACAAAAAGGAGGTTTGTTTTATGGAATATATCTGCATGATCTGCGGCAGAAAAAAGCACGTGCTGCGGGAGGGCAAGGTGATGCTGTGCACCCGATGCATCACCGCCCTGGGCCTTGCCCTGGGGGACAAGCTGGAGAACATGCCCCCCGAGCACAAAGCCCTGTCATCCTGAGCGCAGCCGAGGGATCTCAAGGTGCGCTTGCCGTGAGATCCTTCGACTCCGCTGCGCGTCGCTCAGGATGACAGGGGGGGTACTGCGCGTCGCTCAGGATGACAAAGCGGACAGCAAAAAAGACCCGTTCTTTCGAACGGGTCTTTCCTTATGCAAGTTAGTAAGCCACGCCCCAGTAGATCATGTGCTTGGCAGGCTTGCCGCAGCACACGCACACATCGGACACGGTCTCCTGCTCCAGAGGCATACAGCGGGAGGAAACGCCGGCCTTTTCCTTCATTTCCAGCTCGCAGTCCAGCTCGCCGCACCACATGGTCTTGGCAAAGCCGCCCTGGGTCTCCATGAACTCCTTGACTTCGTCCAGGGTCATGCAGACGCGAGTGTTGTTCTCCAGATTCTGCTTGGCCCGGTTGTACAGGCCCTCGTGGACGGAATCCAGCAACTGGGGCACCACGGTCTCCAGCTCATTGAGGGGCACAAAGATCTTCTCGCCGTTGTCCCGGCGGCAGATGCAGCACTGGCCCTTTTCCATATCCTTGGGGCCGATCTCCACACGCAGGGGCACGCCCTTCATCTCGTACTCGGCAGCCTTCCAGCCCATGGACTGGTCGCTGGCGTCCATACGGGCCCGGATGCCCATTTCCTTCAGACGCATCAGCAGCTCGCCGGCGGCGTCGATGACGCCCTCCTTGTGCTGGGCCACGGGGATGACCATGGCCTGGATGGGAGCGATTTTGGGAGGCAGCACCAGACCGTTGTTGTCGCCGTGGGTCATGATGACGGCGCCGATCATACGGGTGGTGGAACCCCAGGAGGTCTGGAAGGGGTACTGGATCTTGTTGTCGCGGCCGGTGAAGGTCACGTCATAGGCACGGCTGAACTTGTCGCCGAAATAGTGGGAGGTGGCACCCTGCAGGGCCTTGTGGTCCTTCATCATGCACTCCACGGTATAGGTAGCCTCGGCGCCGGCGAACTTTTCCTTCTCGGTCTTGCGGCCGGGCAGCACGGGGATGGCCAGCACCTTCTCAAAGAAGTCGGCGTAGCACTGCAGCTGCTGCATGGTCTCGGCCTGGGCCTCTTCGGCGGTCTCATGGATGGTGTGGCCCTCCTGCCACCAGAACTCACGGGAGCGCAGGAAGGGGCGGGTGGTCTTTTCCCAGCGGATGACAGAGCACCACTGGTTGTACAGCATGGGCAGCTGACGGTAGGTCTGCAGGGAGTTGGACCAGTGGTCGCAGAACATGGTCTCGGAAGTGGGGCGGAAGGCCAGACGCTCTTCCAGCTTTTCGTTGCCGCCGTGGGTGACCCAGGCCACCTCAGGCGCAAAGCCGTTGACCAGTTCGCCCTCCTTCTTCAGCAGGGACTCGGGGATGAGCACGGGCATGGCCACGTTCTCATGGCCGGTCTTTTTGAACTCGGCATCCATGATGCTCTGGATGTTTTCCCAGATGGCATAGCCATAGGGGCGCAGGATGGTGAAGCCCTTGACGCTGGCGTATTCCACCAGTTCGGCCTTGCGGCACACGTCGGTGTACCACTGGGCAAAGTCCACCTCCATATCGGTGATGGCGTTAACAGCCTTTTTCTCTTTTGCCATAGGTGTATCTCAGTCCTTTATCAATGGATTTTAATAGCTAAAATTACAGGCCGTCCGAGGTGGACGGCCTGTTGGTTGCGGGGTAACTTAGGCGAAAATGGCCAGAACGGCGGTCAGCACGAAGAAGCAGACAGCGCAAATGACGGTCATTTTCTGCAGCTTGGCGTCCAGAGAACGAGTCTTGTTCTTGCCGAAGAAGGTCTCAGCCTTGCTGCCCACGAAGGGATCCAGGCCCTCGGACTTGCCGTTCTGCACCAGAACCAGAACGATCATGATCAGAGCGACAATAACGTTCACGATGGAAAGGATCAGTTGAAGAGTAGAATTCATATCAGTTGGCCTCCAGTTATCATTAGCCGGACACCCGGCGACAATTACAGCAGTATGTATTTTACCACAAGTAATTGGCAAAATCAAGGGATTTCCGGTGGAAATTTGGCCGAAAGTCAAGAGAAATCAAGGGTTTTGGGGCGTTTAGGGTAGCTTTTCGGTGAGCTCCGGCACTTGACAATGTTCAGGTCACCATGTCATCCGAAAGCATCTGGTAATCCGCGGACAGCCGGGGTCCAGGGGCAGCGCCCCCCTGGCCGGCTTTTGGGCACTTTTGGGCGGGCCAAAAGTGCCGCCCCGCAGGGTCCTGCGGCAGCGTGTGGGGCGTGGGCACCCGCAGCCCTCATCGCGATCCCGGGGCGTACAGCTCCCGTTTACTTCCTCGCCACGCCGGTATCCCGTGCGGCCTGGGCCACGGCCTTGGCCACGGCGGGGCCAACCCGGGGGTCAAAGGCGGCGGGCAGCACATAGTCGGGGTTCAGCTCTTCGTCGGACACCAGCCCGGCCAGAGCGTAAGCGGCGGCGATCTTCATCTCATCGTTGATGTCGGAGGCCAGCACGTCCAGAGCGCCCCGGAAGATGCCGGGGAAGGCCAGCACGTTGTTCACCTGGTTGGGGAAGTCGGAACGGCCGGTGGCCACCACCTTGGCGCCGCCTGCCTTGGCTTCATCGGGGAAGATCTCGGGGGTGGGATTGGCGCAGGCAAAGATGATAGCGTCCTTGGCCATGGTCTGCACCATTTCTTTTGTGAGCGCGCCGGGGGCGGACACGCCGATGAACACATCGGCGCCCACGATGACGTCGGCCAGCGAACCGGCCTTCTTTTCCCAGTTGGTCAGCCGTGCGATGTCGGCCTTTTCGGCGTTGAGGTCCTCACGGCCCTCGTAGATGGCGCCCTTGCGGTCGCACATGATGACATTCTTCAGACCCATGGCGATGAGCAGGCGGATGATGGCGGTGCCCGCGGCGCCGGCGCCCGAGGTGACCACCCGGATGTCCTCCAGCTTCTTGCCCACCACCTTGAGGGCGTTGAGCAGACCGGCCAGGGTGATGACGGCGGTGCCGTGCTGGTCGTCGTGGAAGATGGGAATGTCGCAGCGCTGCTTCAGCTTGCGCTCGATCTCAAAGCAACGGGGAGCGGAGATATCCTCCAGATTGATGCCGCCGAAGGAGCCGGCCAGCAGAGCCACCGTGTTGACGATGTCGTCCACGTCCTTGCTTCGGATGCACAGAGGCACGGCGTCCACGCCGCCGAAGGCCTTGAACAGGGCACACTTGCCCTCCATCACGGGCATACCGGCCTCGGGGCCGATGTCGCCCAGGCCCAGCACGGCGGTGCCATCGGTGACCACGGCCACCAGATTGCCTCTTCCGGTGTATGTATAGGACAGATCCACGTCGTCCCGGATCTTCAGACAGGGCTCGGCCACGCCGGGGGTATAGGCGATGGAAAGCTCTTCGGCGTTGGTGATGGGGCACTTGGTGCGGATGTCCAGCTTACCTTTCCACTGTTCGTGGGCAAGCAGGGCCTTTTCTTTTACATCCATATCTCATTCTCCTTTTTGGGAAAATACTTTTCTATGTTAAAGTATGATACCACAGTTTCCGGGGCAATGCAAGGGGCGGCGCCCGCTTCCGGTTATCGAAAAAAAGCACCCCGAAGGGTGCTTTTTTGTTATGCCGTAAAGGCCTGGTAAACCTCTTTGGAGATCTCGGCCAGCAGATTGTCGCTGAACCGGCCCTTGATGTTGGCGTCGTACTCTTCCCGGGTGGCCACATTGCCGTTGTAGAACAGGCACAGGATGTAGTCGCCCTTTTCGGTGTACACCACGCCCACATCGTTGGCCACCCGGTCCATGGTGCCCGTCTTGTGGGCGCATTCCACGCCCCGGGGCAGGTGCTTGGGGATGCGGCTGTTGGTGTGGCACCGCTTCATGATGTCCACCATCTGCTCGCTGACCCAGGGGGAGATCAGCTGACCCTTGTACATCAGGCGCAGGGTCTTTTCCATATCGGCGGGGCTGGTGGAGTCGTTGGTGGGGGTGAGGCAGCGGTAATCCTCGGTGCCCAGCCAGCACCGCTCACCGCCCACCCGCTTTTCGGTGGCGAAATAGGTGTCGATGAGCAATTTGCAGGGGTAGTCGCACTTGGTCTTGGTGAGGGCATAGGGGCCGATGACGTTCTGTTTGATGTTTTCGCCGCCGGTGAGGTGGTACAGGTAATCGGTGGCGGTGTTGTCCGACAGCATCATCATCAGCCGGGCATAATCCAGAAGGGTCAGGTTCATGCCGGGGAGCAGGTCGCACAGAACGCCGCTGCCCGGGCTGACGAACTCGGCCTTCAGCTCGTGGCGGTCCATCAGGTCAAACTTGCCCCTTTCGCACTGGCGCAGGAACTCGGCCAGCAGGTACACCTTGAAGGCCGAGGCGGCGGGCAGTTCGGTGTCGCCGTTGAGCAAGAAGCTTTCGCCGGTCTGCAGGTCGGTAAAAGCAAAGCCCAGCGTGCCGGTGGTCTGGGCGTCATATTTCTCCGCGATGGCGCGGATGGCTTCCATGTTCATGATTTTTCACAACTCTCTGTAATATTTTATAAGAATATAACGAAATGAGGGGTTCCGACCCTGCGGGGTCGGGGACGACGGGTGGTACTTTCGTCCGGGCGAAAGTACCCAAAGCCCGCCGGGACGATTGCGAGGCGTCCCGGACCCTCCTCGCCCACTCCCTAGGGGCGAAAACCTGTGGTTTTCTCCCCTGCCGTGGCGGCGACACCCCTCTTTCCACATACCCGGCACCGAGCCCCGGCACTTGGCAATGTTCAGGCGGCTTGTCGTCCAGGGTTGCCAGTCTTGCCGCGGACAGCCGGGGTCCAGGGGCAGAGCCCCCTGGCCGGCTTTTGGGCACTTTTGGGCGGGCCAAAAGTGCCGCCCCGCAGGGTCCTGCGGCAAAGAACGGGGCGTAGGTACCAGCCGCCCTTTTTGCGTGCAGGGTGCGTTGGCCGCCCCAACGTATCTTCGCAAAAAACAAGCGCCGGCACGAGGCCGGCGCTTTTGGGGGCTTGCTTACAGGATGATCTCGCCTTCCACGGTGCCGGAAATGCCGGCGGCGTTGGCCTCGTCGGTGTCCAGATGGACAGCGGTGGCGGCCTTGGAAGAAACGCGGGCGATCACATCGTCAAAGACCAGGGAACGGCCTTCGCTCTTCAGAGCCAGCTTGACGATCTGCTTGTCAACGATGCCGGCCTTCTCGGCGTCCTCGGGGATGATGTGCAGGTGGCGCTTGGCGACCATAACGCCTTCGGCCAGATCCACTTCGCCGCAGGGGCCAACCAGCTTGCAGGCGCCGGAGCCTTCCACAACGCCGGACTCACGGATGGGAGCCTTGACGCCGATGGAGCGGGCATCGGTCAGGGACAGCTCCACCTGGGTAGCGGGACGGACGGGGCCCAGAACAGACATCTTCATGGAAGACTTGGGGCCAACGACCTCGACCTTTTCCTCACAGGCGAACTGGCCGGGCTGGGACAGGGCCTTCTTGGCGGTCAGCTGATAGCCGGCGCCGAACAGGATGTCCAGATGCTCCTGGCTCAGGTGCAGATGACGGGCAGAAATTTCAACGATTACGTTCATTGGTATCGACCTCCGTAAAATATCATAAAGTTTGTATTGGAACCTGTTACCACTCTATCACAGAATGAAAAAAGATTCAAGATTTTTTGTGTTACCTCTTTCATTCTGTCGAAAAAAGGAGTATCATAGACAATCGGAAAGCTGTCTTTTTATAAAATTTTTTCTTATAAAGGAGTTATACCTATGGAACATCTGCGTTCGACCCGTGCGGAGATCAATCTGGACAATCTGAAGTATAACATCGACCGGTGCCGGGAAGAGATCGGCCCCGATGTGGAGCCCATGGCCATCATCAAGGCTGACTGCTACGGCCACGGCGCCGTGGTCATGATGGAGTACATGATGAAGTACGGCATCCGCTACTTCGGCGTGGCCTCCCTCAACGAGGCGCTGGAGCTGCGCCGCTTCCACAAGGAGGGCGAGGTGCTGGTGCTGGGTCTGTCCTCCGATTATATGCTGAAGTACGGCGTGGACAACAACATCACCCAGGCCTGCTGCTCCCTGCGCCAGGCCAAGCTGCTGTCTGAGTACGCCACCGCCGAAAAGAAGGCCAAGATCCAGATCAAGGTGGACACCGGTATGCACCGTCTGGGCTTTGCTCCCACCGAGGAGAGCATGGATATCGTCAAGGAGATCGCTTCTCTGCCCAATCTGGACATCGTGGGCGTATTCTCCCACCTGGCTCTGGAGACGAAAGAGGATGACTACCGCCAGTGGAAGCTGTTCCAGCAGTTCATCGACGGCTGCGAGGCCCGCGGCGTCACCTTCCCCTTCAAGAGCATCAACGACGGCATCGGCACCATCCGCTATCCCGAAATGCGCTACAACATGGTGCGCCCCGGCTCCTTCTTCTACGGCTTCAACCCCCATCTGTCCGATCTGAAGCCCCTGATGGAGCTCAAGAGCGAGATCGTCCACCTGCAGGTCCTGCCTGCCAATGAGGGCATCGGCTACGGCCTGGACGACGCCGCCGACCATGATCGCATCATCGCCACCCTGCCCTTCGGCTATGTGGACGGTGTGCCCCGCGCCATGTCCCATTACCAGGGCTGGACCTCCGTCAAGGGCGTCAAGTGCCCCTTCGTGGGTCTGTTGTGCATGGACCAGGCCATGATCGACGTCACCGACGTGCCCGATGTGGCCATCGGCGACGAGGTGGTGGTCTTCTCTGCCAATAAGGGCGGCATGACCTATCCCGAAGGCGCCAAGATCTCCAACTTCAACCGCAACGGCCTGCAGGCCGCCCTGCCCCGCCGTGTTCCCAAGGTCTACTTCGAGAACGGCGTGGAAGTGGCCTACAGAGATTATCTGTTTGATAAGGAATAAACGGGAATGCCGGGGGATACCTCCCCGGACCCCGTGGTACTTTTGACCGACCAAAAGTACCCAAAAGTCGCCGGGGGGTTCCGAATCCCCCCGGAGCCCCTAGCGGCTCCTCAAACGCCGGAGGGCTTTCCGTTTGGGAAGCTCTCCGTTCCCCGTCCCCGGGGGTTTGGCAGAGCGCCCATGAGCGCCCGCAGGCGCCATTTCGGAGCGCAACCGCCGAAGGCGGCTCTTAGCGCGGAGATGGGGGCCCGTATAACTTTGGTACCGTCAACGGCACCTTTCTTTTTCAAAAGAAAGGTGGGATTGAAGGAAACCGGCTTTCTTCGCGAGCAGGGGGCGTTCATTCGCCCCCCCACCTCTTGACTTGGACCCCGCTCCAAGGTTTACAATCTCTATGTTGTCAAAATTACGGATATGCAAAGAAAAGGAGGCGTGATTTTGGAACAGAAACAGCCCAAAAAGGGCAGGGCGCTGGATATTTTCCGCAGCCCCTATGCCCGGAAGTTTTTCTCCAAGTACAAATGGAGCTATCTGATCGGCATCATCGTGCTCATCATCATTGACGTGCTCCAGACCGAAGTCCCCCTTGTGGTGGGCGAGACCATCGACGACGTGGCCCTCAGCGGCTTCACCGCCGACATGATCTGGAGCCCGGTGCTCCGCCTGGCCTTCATCGCCGTGGTGGTGTTCCTGGGCCGTATCATCTGGCGCTGGTTCATCTTCGGCTCGGCCCGAAAGATCGAGCGTGACATGCGCAACGAGCTGTATGCCCACCTGCAGACCCTGTCGGCCAGCTATTTCCACGAGCACAAGGCCGGCGAGATCATGGCCTACATCTCCTCGGACATCGAAGCCGTGCGTATGGTGTTCGCCGTTACCATCATGATGGGTATGGACTCCCTGGCCATCGGCCTCAGCACCCTGTGGAAGATGATCACCCAGATCGACCCCGTGCTGACGGTCATGGCCTTTATTCCCATGATTTTAGTTGCCTTGACAACCACCTTTGTGGGCGGCGAGCTTCACCGCCGGTTCAAGGCCCGTCAGCAGGCCTTCTCCGATCTTTCCGACTTCGTCAACGAAAAGCTGGGCGGCATGAAGGTCATCAAGGCCTTTGTCCAGGAGCCCGCCGAGCGGGAAAACTTTGAAAAGGTCAACAAGATCGCCTGCGACGCCAACGTGAAGGAAGCCCGCATCCAGGCCTTTATGTTCCCCTTCATGCGTGCCGTCACCGGCCTTTCCATGGCCCTGGCCATCGGCTACGGCGGCTATATCGCCATTCTGGGCCGGATCTCGGTGGGTAACTTCGGCAGCTTCATCATGTTCCTCAACAACCTGATGTGGCCCATGGCCGCCATCGGCCGGATCATCAACATCCTCACCCGCGGCGGCGCCGCCATGCAGCGTCTGGAGACCGTCCTCCACGCCGAGGCCGACATCAAGGACTGGCCCGGAGCCCGGGACGAGGGCCCCGTCATGGGCGCCGTCGAGGCACGGGACCTGACCTTCGCCTATCCCGGCCGGGAAAATCCCGTGCTGGAAAAGGTCAGCTTCAAGCTGGAAAAGGGCCAGACCCTGGGCGTGGTGGGCCGCACCGGCTGCGGCAAGACCACCCTGGTGAACCTGCTCATGCGGGTCTTTGACCCTGCCGAGGGCCAGCTCTTCGTGGGCGGACGGGAGATCCACCAGATCCCCCTGAAGCAGCTGCGGGAGACCTGCGGCTATGTGCCCCAGGACAACTTCCTCTTCTCCGACACCATCACCGAAAACATCCGCTTCGGCGACCGCAGTAAGACCCAGGCCGACGTGGAGACCGCCGCAAAGGCCGCCTGCGTCCACGACAACATCGTGGACTTTGCCGAGGGCTACGGCACCATGGTGGGCGAGCGGGGCGTGTCCCTCTCCGGCGGCCAGAAGCAGC
>JAFXDF010000001.1 GCA_017521295.1 Clostridia bacterium
CCGGTGACCAGAGTGAAGCGCAGAGCGTCGGCGCCGTACTGCTCGATGATCTGCAGGGGATCGATGCCGTTGCCCAGAGACTTGGACATCTTGCGACCCAGGTTGTCACGGATGATGCCGTGGATAAAGACATCGGAGAAGGGCTTCTCACCCATGCTCTCCATGCCGGAGAAGATCATGCGGGCAACCCAGAAGAAGATGATGTCATAGCCGGTAACCAGCACGTTGGTGGGATAGAAGTACTCCAGCTCGGGGGTCTTCTTGGGCCAGCCCAGGGTGGCAAAGGGCCAAGGGCAGAGCTGAACCAGGTGTCCAGAGCATCCTCTTCCTGACGGAAGTGCTCATGGCCGCACTGTTCGCAGACAGCGGGGGCGCCGCCCTTCTTGACCACCATATGACCGCACTTCTCGCAGTAATAGGCGGGGATCCGGTGGCCCCACCAGATCTGACGGGAGATACACCAGTCGTGGATGTTCTCCATCCAGTTCATATAGGTCTTGGAGAAGCGCTCGGGGACGAACTTGACCTCACCGTTCTTGACCACTTCGATGGCAGGCTCGGCCAGGGGGCCCATCTTGACGAACCACTGGGTGGAAGCCATGGCCTCCACGTTGGTATGGCAGCGCTGGCAGGTGCCAACGTTGTGCTTGTAGTCCTCGGTCTTGACCAGATAGCCCTGTTCTTCCAGATCAGCGACCACGGCCTTGCGGGCCTTTTCACGGGTCAGACCCACGTACTTGCCGCCGTTTTCGTTGACGGTGGCATCATTGTTGAAGATGTTGATGAACTCCAGACCGTGGCGGTTGCCCATCTCGAAGTCGTTGGGGTCGTGGCAGGGAGTGACCTTGACGCAGCCGGTACCGAACTCCTTCTCAACATACTCGTCGGCAAAGATGGGGATGGGACGGTTCATCAGAGGCAGGATGGCGTTCTTGCCGATCAGGTGCTGATAGCGCTCATCCTCGGGATGGACAGCGATGCCGCTGTCGCCCATCATGGTTTCGGGACGGGTGGTGGCGATGATGATATACTCATCCTCGCTGCCCTCGATGGGGTAGCGGACGTGCCACAGATGGCCGGGCTGCTCCTCGTACTCCACCTCGACGTCGGACAGAGCGGTGGAGCAGTGGGGGCACCAGTTGACGCTGCGGTAGCCCTTGTAGATCAGGCCCTTGTTGTACAGGCTGACGAACACTTCCTCAACGGCCTCGCGCATACCCTCGTCATAGGTGAAGCGCAGACGGCGCCAGTCGCAGGAAGAGCCCAGGGTCTTCAGCTGGTTGATGATGCGGGAGCCGTACTGCTCCTTCCAGTCCCAGCACAGCTCCAGGAACTTTTCGCGGCCGTAGTCAAAGCGGGTCTCGCCCTTCTGGCGCAGGATCTCTTCCACCTTGATCTGGGTGGCCAGACCAGCGTGGTCGGTGCCGGGCATCCACAGGGCGGCGTAGCCCTGCATACGCTTGGCGCGGATCAGGATATCCTGCAGGGTGTTGTCAAAAGCGTGGCCCATGTGCAGCTGGCCGGTGACGTTAGGGGGAGGCAGCATAATGGAAAAAGGCGTTTTGTTGGGGTCCACCTCGGCGTTGAAGAAGCCGCCGTCCATCCAGAACTGGTACAGCTTGCCTTCCGAGGCCTTGGGGTCATAGGTCTTGGGCAATTCTTTGCGATTGCTCATGGGGATTTCCTCCTATATGATAAGATTTAAAATAAACTCCACTTTTGAGGGATTTCGGCGTAATCCGCCACAACTTTTTTACAGTCGGGACAGCACCAGGCGATGCACTCATTTTCATGCAGGCCCGGCGGGGTCAGTTTCACCTGCACGCCGCCCGGCACCAGGGCGATCCCGTCGGCCTGCCGCTCTTCAAAAAAGACGGTGTGGGTACTCCAGAGGGCGCCTTTTTTCATTTCTTTTCCGCAAACGGGACAATTCATACACAGGCCTCCTTGCTCAGAAAATAAAAAAACCGCAGCAAACCCAGTGTTTGCTACGGGACGGAGCGACGCTCCGCGGTACCACCCATATTCGCCCTTTCGGGCGCCCTTCAGCCGCAATTACGGCCTGCTCCTTAACGCGGAAAACGGCAGAGCTTACTCCGTTCGGCCCTGCGGCTCGGGGACGACCTTCTCCGGCGGCTTCACGGGCGCTCGCACCATCCGCGCCCTCTCTTTGCATCAGCCGACAGGTACTCCTGCCCTTCATCGCCATTTGGATTCATTATAGTCTTGGCCTTGGATTTTGTCAACAACTTTTCAAGGCGGCTCCTTGACAAAGCCTGCCGCTGTCGCTATAATAACAAGGTACATCCGGGCGTAGCGCAGCTGGTAGCGCGCTTGGTTCGGGACCAAGAGGCCGTGGGTTCGAATCCCGTCGCTCGGACCAAAAACAGGGTATCTGCTTTAGCAGGTACCCTGTTTTTATTCTATACTATGAGAACCCACGGCCTCTTCTAATCAATCACAAAGGCCGTCAGCGGCCGCTTGCGCTGCACAGCGCATAGCGGCTGCGGTTCGAATCCCGTCGCTCGGACCAAAACAGGGTATCTGCTTTAGCAGGTGCCCTGTTTTTATTTCATGCTATGAGAACCCACGGCCTCTTCCCGCCAAATTTCGGATCCCCACGCAAAAATGCCACCCATCGGGTGGCATTTTCATTCAGAATGACAGTTTTATAAAAGATCTTCTTTTTCAGTTCCAGAAATCGGTCTTCTGCCGCAGGCCGATAGAAGCTGCCTTGAACACCGGATTTTGTCCCGCCTTGCGCTGAGCGGCATAATCCTTCAGAGCCCCAAGGGCCGGTCTGCCCAACAGAACGATCACCGGCAGATTGATGAGGGCCATGATGCCCATCAGCACGTCAGCCAGATTCCACACCAGGCCAAAATCCAGCAGCGCGCCCAGGAAGATCACGCCGCAGGCACACAGATTAAACACCATCATGACCTTTTTGCTCAGCGTGCGCTTGGCAATGTAATTCAAACAGCCCTCACAATAGAACAGGTTGCCCAACAGGGTGGTAAAGGCAAAGAGCAGCAGGGCAAAAGTGATGAAATAGTAACCGAACTGTCCGAAGCTGGCCGCCAGCGCCGTCTGGACAAAGGGGGCGCCCGACAGACTCTCGGAGGGTACGATGCCCGAGCTGAGGCACATCATAGCGGTGGCAGTACATACCAACAAGGTGTCGATGAACACCGACAGCATCTGCACCAGGCCCTGCTTGACGGGGTGGGACACGTCGGCTGCCGCGGCGGCATTGGGAGCCGAACCGACACCGGCCTCGTTGGAATACAATCCACGCTTGATGCCATGCATCAGCGCGCTGCCGGCAAAGCCGCCGAAAATGGCCTTGAAGTCAAAGGCTGACACGAAAATAGCCTTGAACACGGCGGGCAGCGTACCGATGTTCAGCACCATGGTGACAAGTGCCATCACAATATAGGAAACACCCATGATGGGCACCAGAAAGCTGGTGACCTTGACGATGCGCTTACCGCCGCCCAGCACGCAAATCGCCGTCAGAACAGCCAGAATCGCGCCGCAGATCAGCGGCACCAGCGAGGTCTCGGGATCGCCGTAAAAGCTGTACTGAGACAGACTGGTGACCAGATTATAGGAACACAGCATATTGAAGCCGACGGCATAGGTGGCAATGAGCGCCACGGCAAAGACAACGCCCAGCCATCGGCTCTTCAGCGCAGCCTCGATATAATAAGCCGGGCCGCCGTAGCTGCCGCCATTTTCATCCCGCTTTTTATAAATCTGTGCCAGCGTGCTCTCGATGAAAGCCGACGCGCCGCCAATGAGGGCGATGATCCACATCCAGAACACGGCACCGTAGCCGCCGATAGCGATGGCATTGGCCACGCCCACGATGTTGCCGGTACCCACACGGCTGGCGGTAGAGACCATCAGCGCCTGAAAGGCCGACACGGAGTTTTTATCGGAAGATTTTTCAGTGACCAGGCGGATCGATTCTCCCAGCATCCGAAGCTGGACGAACCGGGTGCGGAAGGTAAAATACAAACCTACCGCCAGCAGCAAAATGATGAGCAGATAACTATACATGAAATTGCTGGTGTTTTCCACCGTTTTCGAGATCCATTCGTACATAAATGGCTTCCCCCTTTACGTTTCTTTCAACAGGATACCATACCTTTCCGGAAAATTCCATAAAAAAAGAGTGACCTGCCGCAGCAGATCACCTTTTTTCTTTAATCTTCAAACAGCGGCGTGGAGAAATACCGCTCCGCCGTGTCGGGCAGGACGGTGACCACCGTTTTGCCCGGGCCCAGCTTTTTGGCCAGCCGCAGAGCGGCGGCTACATTGGTGCCCGAGGAAATGCCGCACATAAGCCCCTCCAGCCGGGCCAGATCCCGGGCGGTCTGCAGGGCCTCTTCATCGGAGATGATGCAGATATCCTCATAGATATTCCGGTTGAGATTTTCGGGGATAAGGCCGTCACCGATGCCCATCTGCAGATGGGTGCCCACCGTGCCGCCGGCCAGAATGGCGGCGTTCTCCGGCTCCACCGCCCAGATGGTCATATGAGGGTTGAGGGCCTTCAGTGTTTCGCCGATGCCGGTGATGGTGCCGCCGGTACCGATACCCGAACAGAAGCCGTCGATGGGCGCGCCCACCAGCTCCAGGATCTCCAGACCGGTCTGGTGGCGATGAGCCTTGGGGTTGGCTGGGTTGCTGAACTGCTGCGGCACGAACACGTTGGGATCCTCCCGCTCCATCTTCAGTGCCAGCTGCAGGCACTCCTCGATGGCGTCGCCGATGTTGCCGGCGTCGTGCACCAGCACCACTTCGGCGCCGTAATGCTGCATGAGTTTTTTCCGCTCGGCGCTTACCGAATCGGGCATGATGATACGCACCTTATAGCCAAACACCGCGCCGATGAGGGCCAGGCCGATGCCCTGGTTGCCCGAAGTGGGCTCCACGATCACGGTGTCGGGACCGATACGCCCCTGCTCCTGTGCCTCCAGGATCATATTATAAGCCACGCGGGTCTTGATAGAGCCGCCCACAT
This sequence comes from Clostridia bacterium, assembly GCA_017521295.1. Classification (GTDB taxonomy): domain Bacteria; phylum Bacillota; class Clostridia; order Oscillospirales; family Butyricicoccaceae; genus UBA4644. The sequence goes on from JAFXDF010000001.1 coordinate 5,033, forward strand.
TGAGGCCCTCGAACTTCACCAGCACCCGGGCGCTATCGGCGGGCACCATGCGGTTCAGCCGGATCAGCGGCGTTCTGCCCATGGCTTCCAAAACATTGTTGCAAATCATAACGGGATTCCTCCTCCCCTTCTTGTAGCATGGTAGCACAAAAAAGCGCGCTGCGCAAGCCGAAAAAGTAAAAAAGGCGCGGCCAACGCCGCACCAACATTTATATTATATCGCGAAGCTGGCCGGTCGTCAATAAAGAACGTTCTGTTTTTCGTGCATTTTGATGTATTTCTGTGTTTTGCACAAGGCCTTGTCGGTGATTTCATACAATTTTCCAGCTTGAAAAAGGCCTCTTACTGTGCTATATTATAGACACAAGGAAGGATGATACCAATGTACAACTAAAGCACACGACAAACCTTCAAACTTCAGATCAGATTCCGACATAGAGGTTCTCTCACTTAACGAGAGTTGAAATAGATGGATATGTTGTGATGATTCGGAACGATCACGGACGCTGAATGGTAGGTCGATTCTACGAAAGAGAGGTTAAATTGATGTTAGATACCAAGAATTTTCTGAACTGACCCTTGCTTGATGTAGGTGAAAGATGCATCACTCAAGGGTCAGTTCTTTTTTTATGTCTTTGCGCCCGCCGGGGCGTTTTTTCTTTGTCCAAAAAAATCTGACCCGATAAACTTTATCAAAACTGGCCATTTTCATTGGGTCAGTTGAGGGGTATTATGGAAACCGTAAAGCGTAAGGAGGTTTCCTGTTATGAATAAGCCTAAATTTACCACTTCCAAGATCGTGTATATCGCCGTTCTGGCCGCCATCGTCTGTGTAGTGACCTTTTTCCGGTTCCCCTTCCTGGGCACCAAGGTGCATCTGGCCAACGCCATGTGCCTGCTGTCCGGCCTGTTGCTGGGCGGTGTGCCCGGCGGTCTGGCTGCCGGTCTGGGTTCTGCCCTCTATGACGCCCTGTACGGCGGCTATGACATCATCCAGGTGGCCATCACCTTTGTATCCAAGTTCCTGATGGCTTACATCTGCGCCGCCATCGCCTTTTCCGGCGGCAGCGAGGCCAAGCACCACGGTAAGAACATCGCCGCCTCTGTCATCGGCGCCCTGTCTTATGTGTGTCTGTACATGCTCAAGACCTTTGTTTATCAGAAGCTGGTCTACGGC
>JAFXDF010000068.1 GCA_017521295.1 Clostridia bacterium
CATCAGCAGCTGCTTGAACTGCTGGGGAGCCTGAGGCAGGGCGTAGAACTTGCCGGGATGCTTACGGGCGGGAACCAGATAGTCACGGGCGCCCTCAGGAGAGGAAGCGGTCAGAATGGGGGTGGTGATCTCCAGGAAGCCCTTGGCGGTCATGGCGGCGCGGATATAGGACACGGCCTGGCAGCGCTTGATGATGTTGGCCTTGACGGCGGGGTTGCGCAGGTCCAGATAACGGTGCTTCAGGCGGGTCATCTCGTCGGCCTCACGGCTGCGGTTGATCTCAAAGGGCAGCTCGTTGTGCTGGCAGGTGCCCAGAACCTTGATCTCAGAAGGAACCACCTCGATGTCGCCGGTGGCCTGCTTGGCGTTCTTGCTGGAACGCTCACGGACCAGACCGGTGACCTGGATGGTGGTCTCCTTGTTCAGCTCCTTGATGACGGACAGGATCTCGGGGGTCTCGGCCACCAGCTGAGTGGTGCCGTAGAAGTCGCGGAGGACGATGAAGGACAGGCCTGCGCCCACCTCACGGACGTTCTCCATAAAACCGGCCAGAGTGACGGTCTGGCCAACATGCTCCAGACGGAGCTCCCCACAGGTGTGGGTACGGGACTGCATCATAAGTGATTACTCCTTTTATATTATCAGATTTATACTATTTCAAGATTTGTGCTATGGTCTTCGAAAATGTGTTCTCGATGTCTGCGGAAACGATCCAGATTCGGTCAGGATCCCGCAAATCCGCGAACCGTAACTGTCCGGCGGACATACTCACGCGGAATTGCGCGCCGGTTTGCAGGCCGCCCGGAAACGGAATCGCCTCTTCCGTACACAGGGATAAACCCCAGATATCCGTCTCCTCGTAGCGTATGCGTATTCCGTTTTTCGGAAGCAGCATTCGTAGAGAACGGCGATAACTTGTGCTCTGCAGCAGTTCCATCACAGATGTAAACCGCGGCACGTCCGGTGTCAATTGACGCTCGATTCGCTCGCCACCGGGTTCTTTGTAATAAGCCTGTATCTCCGTCACCTGTTCCGCATAGGGAAAAAAGGTATCAAACGGCAGCGGTCGGGTATACCAAATGCCAAACAGGATCAGACATACGATCACGGAAGCGGCAATAACGATCTTTTTTCTCATGGCAGGCTCCTTTCCAAAACATACGGCGGATTGTCTGTCAATGAAAACACGAATGCGAACTGTCGGCACCCGGGAACAATCTATTGCCTGTTATTTCTCCAGGATCACAGTACCGGCGTTCTTTTCCTTCAGGCCGGCCTTGATGTCGGCCACAGCCTCCCAGATGGGGGCGGTCTTCTGCTCGCCGGAGGTCATATCCTTGAGGGTGACGACGTTGTTCGCGATCTCATCCTCGCCAAGGAAGACCACATAGGGGATGCCCAGCTTGTCGGCGTAGCCGATCTTGGCCTTGAACTTCTTCTTCTCGGTGTACAGCTGGGTGCGGATACCGGCATCACGCAGGGCGGTGGCAACCTCCACGGCCTTGACGAAGTCGTCGGACATGGGGATGACCAGCACATCGGCGGGAGCGGTGGGCTGGGTGGGATTCAGCAGGCCCTGCTCCTCCAGCACGTAGAACAGGCGGGTGGCGCCGATGGAGATGCCCACGCCGGGCAGCTTCTTGTCGGTGTAGTACTCGGCCAGATTGTCATAGCGGCCGCCGGAGCAGATGGAGCCGATCTCGGGATAGTCCAGCATGGTGGTCTCATAAACCGTGCCGGTGTAGTAGTCCAGACCACGGGCGATGGTCAGGTCCACGGCAAAGTTGCTCTCGGGCACGCCGAAGGCGCCCAGGCAGGACACCACGGCCTGCAGTTCTTCATAACCCAGGTCGAACAGCTCGGCACGGCCCTTGTAGGCGGCCAGCTTTTCCAGGATCTCGGCGTTGGTGCCGCGGATGGAAATGAAGGTCAGGATCTCGTCGGCCTGCTCTGCGGTGAGGCCGATCTCCTCGTCCAGCAGCAGGGTCTTGACCTTTTCGGAGCCGATCTTGTCCAGCTTGTCCACGGTGCGCATGATGTCGCCGGCCTTTTCGGACAGGCCCAGCATGGCGTAGAAGCCGTTGAGGATCTTGCGGTTGTTGACACGGATCTGGAAGCGCTTGAGGCCCAGGGTGGAGAAGGTGCGGTAGATGACGGCGGGGATCTCGGCCTCGTTCATGATGTCCAGCTGGCCGTCGCCGATGATGTCGATGTCGGCCTGGTAGAACTCACGGAAGCGGCCGCGCTGGGCCCGCTCGCCGCGGTAGACCTTGCCGATCTGGAAACGGCGGAAGGGGAAGGTCAGCTGACCGTAGTTCAGGGCCACGTACTTGGCCAGAGGCACGGTCAGGTCAAAGCGCAGGGCCAGATCGCTGTCGCCCTTTTCAAAGCGGTAGATCTGCTTTTCGGTCTCGCCGCCGCCCTTGGCCAGCAGCACCTCGGCAGATTCAATAACGGGGGTGTCCAGAGGGGTGAAGCCGTAGAGGCTGTAGGTCTCCCGCAGGACCTGGAAAAAACGCTCCATCTGCTGCTGCTTCTGAGGGAGCAGCTCCATGAAGCCGGAAAGGGTGCGGGGTCTGATTTTTTCCATAGTTTCGGTTCCTTTCGATCTATATTTTTCTATTGTTTTAAAAAATAAGCGCTCTCGTCCCGCAAATGGGACGAGAGCGCGAAAATACGCACTTCGTGGTGCCACCCATGTTCGACGCAGAGCGTCCTTTGATTGTCCGATGGAGGCCGGACAGGGCCGCGCTTTCGGCGCAAAAGCGCCTTATACGCCCGCTCAGAGGCTGTCTTGGGCAAAGCCTGTGCCGGGGGCTTCCAGTCGCGGCTCCCCTTCCCTGTTGACACGGTGTTCTGCTTACTCCTGCCCCGTCTTTGCGGAACACGGTTATTATGTCACCGAACTGCCGGAAAGTCAATGGTTTCCCGGAAAAATTCGGTTAAAAATTGGCGTTGGGATTGATCTCGCGCCAGGCCAGATCGCCCCGGGCCAGGCCCTGGATGAGCATTTCGGCGGTGGCCACGTTGGTGGCCACGGGGATGCAGTTCTGGTCGCAGGAACGGAGCAGATCGTTGATCTGGGCGTCGTTCTGATACTTCTCCATGGGATCCCGGAACATCAGCACCAGGTCGATCTCGTTATAGGAAACGCGGGCAGCGATCTGCTGCTCGCCGCCGGTGGAACCGGGCAGCAGGCAATCGATGCGCAGGCCGGTAGCGTCAATGATCATTTTGCCGGTGGTGGCGGTGGCGCACAGGTTGTGCTTGGCCAGCAGACCGCAGTAAGCGATGCAAAACTGTACCATAAGCTCTTTTTTGCGGTTCTGCGCGATGATGGCGATGTTCATAGGATTCCTCCTTCGTCCCTTTTCTATATATGTAATATTGTGCGTGTTATTTTTTCCATTCCCGGCCGGGCACCTGGTCCAGCAGGCGCACCCGCTGGCCGCAAAGGCGCTTGGCGATGTTCAGATAGGCCTGGGCCGCCGGACCGAAGCTGTCCAGGGCCATGATGCTGCCCCGGTTGCCGCTGGCGATGACCGCCTGGTCCTCTGGCACCACGCCCAGAAGGGACAGGCCGGAGGCGTCCATGGCCCGGTCGATGTTGGCCGCCGAGCCCTCCCGGATCATGCCGGGCCGCAGGCGGTTGACCACGATGGAGCAGTTGTCCTGGCCGATGCGTGAAAAGACGCTGGCCGTACTCTGGGCGCCCCGGAGGGCGGTATAGTCCGAGGTGGACACGATGACCGCCCGGTCGGCGGCGGCGGCAAAGGACAACACGTCGGCACCTAAACCTGCGGCGCAATCCACCAACGTATAGGTAAAGTGGGCCCGGACGCGGCTGAGCAGGGCGGCGATATCCTCGGGGGCATAGACCTCTCCGATGCCCGGCTCGCCGGGAGCGGTAAGCACCCGCAGATTGCGGGCCACCGGATGGGCCACGGCCGCCTCCTTGAGGCCGGCGTTGCCCCGGATCACGTCACCGTAGGAAAAGAGCAGGCTGTCGGTCATGCCCAGCACCAGATCCAGGCTTCGCATACCCGAATCGGCGTCGATGAGCAGGACCTTCTCCCCCAGGGCGCACAGGGAAACGGCCACGTTGGCGCAAAAGGAAGTTTTTCCGGTGCCGCCTTTGCCCGAGGCTACCGCGATCACATTGCCCATGGAGGTGCTCCTTTCCGGTCTGCAACGCAGACTGATTTATCATAGTATAATGGAGATTCACAAAAATCTCAAGAGGGAAACGCAAATTGTTAGGGAATTGCAATAAAGCTGTGAGATTATTCCAGTTTACTGTGCGGTGTCCAGGCCCAGGCCGAAGTACTCGTCGTAGATGGCGATGGCCACAGGGGCCAGAGAGCCGCCGGAAGAGGCGTACTCGCCCACCACGCAGACGGCGATTTGGGGCTCGTCATAGGGGGCAAAGGACACGAACACGCCGGTGGCCGAGTGGTTGACCATCTGGGCCGAGCCGGTCTTGCCGCCCACCGGGATGGGGAAATTGGCAAAATAGGAGCTGGCGGTACCGTCCTCGGTGACCACGCCCCGCATACCTTCCTTGATGGCGTCCACCGAGGTTTTGGAGATCTCCACGGTATTGAGCACGGTGGGCTGCACCTCTTCATAAACCTGGGTATTGGTATAGTCCATAACGGTTTTCAGCAGGTGGGGCTGGTAGCGGGTGCCGCCGTTGACCAGGGTGGCAACGTAGTTCACCAGCTGCAGAGGGGTGAACTGGTGGTCCGACTGGCCGATGGCCGCCATCAGGGTGTCGGCGGCGTACCACTTTTCGCCGCCCTTGGCCTCACGGGATTCGGGGCCGGCCAGGTTGCCGGCCTTTTCGCCGGACAGCTCCACGCCGGTCTTTTGACCCAGGCCCAGCTGGGTGGCGTATTTGTTCAGCCGGTCCATCTGCAGCAGATAGCCCATTTCATAGAAGAAATAGTTGCAGGAGTACTTCAGCGCCTGGCTGACGTTGATCTCGCCGTGGGTGCCGCCGTGCTGACGGTAGATCCAGCAGCGGGGGCTGTAGCCCACGTCGGCGTAGCGGGTATAGATACCCTTGTCCACGATCTTGGTGCGGGGGGTGATCTCCCCTTCTTCCAGGGCCGCCAGGGCGGTGCACATTTTAAAGGTGGAGCCGGGGGAGTAAACCGACTGGATGGTGCGGTTGAGGAAGGGCGACAGAGGATCGGTGGCGTTGGCGGCATAGTCCTTCTGGAAGGTCTCCAGACTGTAGGTGGGCCAGCTGGCCATGGCCAGGATCTCGCCGGTGTTCACGTCGATGGCCACGGCAGCGCCGCCCTCCACATCGGCGCCGTCGCCGTCACGGGAGGCTTCGCCCTTGGCCTTGATGTTGGCCAGGGTCTGGGCCAGGGCCTGTTCGGCCCGCTCCTGGAGCCGCAGGTCGATGGTCAGATAGCAGTTTTTGCCGGGTTGGGGCTCCTCCACCAGATATTCCGACACCAGCTGGCCGGTGCGGCCGTCCACCTCTACGGCACGGATGCCGTCGGTGCCCCGGAGCCGGCTTTCCAGGGCCTGCTCCATGCCGCTTTTGCCAATGGTATCGGTGAGGGTGTAGCCCTCGTCCTTGTGGGCTTCGTATTCGTCGGAGTCGATGGCGGCCACCCGGCCCAGGATCTGGGCGGCGGCGGCGGTGTGGTATTCCCGGCTGTCGGACACCTGGACGGTGACGCCGGGCAGCTCATAGCTCTGCTCGGACAGGCGGGCCACCGTGTGAATATCCAGGGCCTCCACCACGGTGATGGGGGTGTTGTAGCCGGAGAACTGCTTGTCCTCCAGATAATAGCGCAGGCCGATGACCGCCCGGCGCTCTTCCAGAGACAGGTCGGGGTCCACCTCGTACCGGTCGCACAGCAGACCGAACAGGCGGGCGGGGGTCAGCTCCTCTGCCGTGGGCCACTCCAGATTTTTGAGGAACCGGGCCAGCTTGCGGCCGTCGCCGCTTTCCAGAGAGGAATAGGTATAGGTCAGGGGCATTTCCCAGTTGAGGGGCAGCACGTCCAGACAGGCCACGTCGGCCTCCCGCAGGGTCTTGTACATCTGCAGCAGCACGTGGTTCTGGACCGACTTGTCCCACTGGTAATAGTCCAGCTGCACCGAAAACACCAGGGCGTTGCCCACCATGAGGTTTCCGTTGCGGTCGAGGATCTCGCCCCGGGAGGCGATCTCGTCATATTCCCGGATGGTGTTGCTGTAGGTGGTATCGTTGACGTTGGGGCCCTGGATCAGCTGCAGCTGGATCATCCGGTAGGCCAGCATGGCGCAGATCACCAAAAGGATGCCGCAGAGCCCGACGATACGTGTGGTTCGTGCTCTCATGTGGTCTCCTCCGTAAAGCGCCGATGGATCAGAAACACCAGGGCATAGGCCAAAGCGCCTGCCGGCAGCGACAGCAGCAGCTGGCGGCCAAACAGACCCATGGCCTGGGGCAGGCCCATGCCGTAGATCAGCAGGTCATGGAAAATGTAGCGGAAAAAGGACTCCACCGCCACACAGACCAGGCCGCCGGCCAGGGCGGAAAACAGGATATTGCGCAGATAATAGGCGCCGAACAGCCCGAACAGGATGCCAAAAAGGCCCAGGCTGAGGGAGGAAAAGCCCTCTACCCCGGGGCTGTTGAGGCTCAGCAGCACGCCCCCGGCAAAGCCAAAGGCGCCGCCGGCATAGGGGCCGTCCAGCAGGGCCACCGAGGCCACCACAAAGGGCAGGGCGTTGACGGTGGCGCCGTTCAGCCAGAAGGCGGTGCCACGGGCCGACTGCAACACGAAAAAGCCCAGCATCAGCAGGGCGTAGCTTCCGTATTTCAGCCAGGTGTATCGGTCAGATCGGATCATAAGTCAGTTGTCAACCTGGAATTCCTTGACCACCAGAACGGTGCTCAGCTGGTCAAGATCCACGGCAGGGCGGACGGAGGCATAGCTGCTGATGCCATGGCTCTCCTGGCGGAACTCCTCCACCCGGCCGATGATCAGGTCGGGGGGATAGGCGCCGCCGTTGGTGAGGATCACGTCGCCGGGGCGCACGTCGGCGTCGTTCTCCAGATAGGATACCTTCAAAAGGCCGTCGGAGGCCAGCTCAAAGCTGCCGCCGGTGACCACAACCTCCCGGGTGCGGGAAACCGACGCCGAGGAGGAAAAGTCCACGTGGATCACCGTTTTGACCACGCAGTGGTTGAGGCCCACCGTGTCCACAAAGCCCACCAGGCCGTCGCCGGTGATGACGCAGTCCCCTGACTCGATGCCCGAGATGCTGCCCCGGTCCAGGGTGATGGCGCTTTCAAAGCCCTTGCCGGTGACCGACACCACCGAGCACAGTTCCAGGGAAAACTCGGCGCGCTTGGCCTTGACGCCGGCGGCCTCCCGCAGGGCGTCGTTTTCCTTGATGGCGGCGTTGTATTCGATCTCCAGCTTTTCATATTCCTGGATCTTCTGCCTGAGCTGCTGGTTTTCCAGCTGCAGGTCGTCGTAGCGGTAAAAATAGCCGAACAGGTCGGAAAGCCAGTCGGTGGCCGAGGAGACTCCCTTTTGCAAAGGGGTGACGATGGCGCCGGTGACGCTGCGCAGCACCGAGGGCCGGCCGGTGGCGGCCGAAAAGAGGGTCATGATAAGGCACACCAGCACCAGAATGGCGGCGAACCAGAAGAGTTTGGACTGGAACAGCTTCATGCGCCGGCTCCTTCCTCCAGCGGCACGCCCATGTCCAGCAGCAGCCGGTACAGGGGGCTGACGGGCAGGCCCACCACGTTGGCGTAGTCGCCCTCAATACCCCGGACCAGCAGGGCGCCCTTGCCCTGGATGCCGTAGGCGCCGGCCTTGTCCATGGGCTCGCCGGTGGACACGTACCACAAAATCATCTCGTCGGACAGGTCGTGGAAGGTCACCCGGGTGCGCTCCACAAAGGAGCGGGTCTCCCCCCGGAAGGCCACGGCCACGCCGGTGCACACCGTATGGGTGTGGCCCGACAGGCGGCGGAGCATGGCGCAGGCCTCGTCGGCGGTGGCGGGCTTTTCCAGCAGCGCGCCGTCCAGGAACACCACCGTGTCGGCGGCGATGACGGCGTCGGCTTCGGTGACCCCTTCGGCCTCCAGCGCGGCGGCGCACTTGCGCAGGGCCAGCTGGCGGGCGTGCTCGGCCGGGTCGGCGCAGCAGAAAGACTCGTCACAGCCGGTGGGGCGGACGAGGAAATGTTCGGTGATGAGCCCCAGCAGCTCCCGCCGCCGGGGGGATTGGGATGCGAGAATGAGCATAAACAAAAACCTGCTTTCGGGGAAAATCGCGTTTGTCATCCTAAGGAGCGAAGCGACGTGAGGATGACAGGGTAATTCAGTCTATTTCGGTGCCGCCCCACTCCACCAGGGCAAAGCCGTGGCGGTCAAAGGCGGGCAAGGTCTGGGCAGGGATATCCACCGGCGCCTCCAGGGGCTGCCAGGCCATAAAGACCCGCAGGATGCTGTCGGGGGCGGGGGTGACGGTGAGTTTTGCCGCTTCGGTGTAGGCCTCCTGCTGGAAGGCGATGAGGTTGTAGGGGCTCTGCTCCATTCGGGGCAGCCAGTAGACGATGAACTCGTTGGCCTCTTTCCGGGTCAGACCCAGCTGTGCCAGGGTGTCCTCCAAAAAGGCGGCGGTATCGGCGCCGGCAACGCAAAAGCCCCGGGAAAAGTCGTACCGCTCGGTGCCCTCACCCTCCCAGTACAAATAATTATAAGTCTGGCCGGCGGCGTCGGTCAACGTGCCGTCGGGAGCGGCGGTGACCGTCCAGCCGTTTTCATAGGCCGGATAGGTACAGGTCAGTTTGCCGGTATAGTCCAACTGCACGGTGACATCGGTCACCTCCTCGGGGTAGAGATAGATGACGGGCTTTTCAGCCGGACGATCCGGTTCGATCAGATCCCGGCAGCCGCACAGGGACAGCAGGAGCAGGGCGGAAAGCAAAATCGTCAGATACTTTTTCATAGCACTTCTCCTTTCCTGGAGCCATGTCATTCTGAGGGCAACGCCCGAAGAATCTCCTCCGTCCGCGGACAAGCGCCTGTGGTGGGAGATCCTTCGCCGTTCCGGCTCAGGATGACATTTTTATATTACTTCACTTCGGCCCCGCCCCACTCCACCAGGGTAAAGCCGTGGCGGTCAAAGGCGGGCAGGGTCTGGGCAGGGATATCCACCGGGGCCTCCAGGGGTTGCCAGGCCATAAAGACCCGCAGGATGCTGTCGGGGGCGGGGGTGACGGTGAGTTTTGCGGTATCGGTATAGGCCTCCTGCTGGAAGGCGATGAGGTTATAGGGGCTCTGCTCCATTCGGGGCAGCCAGTAGACGATGAACTCGTTGGCCTCTTTCCGGGTCAGCCCCAGCTGGGCCAGGGCGTCCTCCAAAAAGGCGGCGGTATCGGCCCCGGGGACGCAGAAACCCTTGGAAAAGTCGTACCGCTCGGTGCCTTCACCCTCCCAGTAGAGATAATTGTAGGTCTGGCCGGCGGCATCGGTCAATGTGCCGTCGGGGGCGGCGGTGACCGTCCAGCCGTTTTTATAGGCCGGGTAGGTACAGGTCAGTTTGCCGGTATAGTCCAGCCGCACGGTGACATCGGTCACCTCCTCGGGGTAGAGGTAGATGACGGGTTTGGCCGGGACAGAGTTTGGGCGGCCATCAAAGGGCAGGCCGGATTCCGCCAGCCGCAAAAGACCGAAAATCAGCAAAAGCAGCACACACAGGGCGAGCAAAATCTTTAGGATCGTCTTCATAAAGAGCCTCCTTTTTCGGCAGGTGCGTGAACACTTTCCTTCGGCATTATTGCACTTCGGCGCCGCCCCACTCCACCAGGGCAAAGCCGTGGCGGTCAAAGGCGGGCAGGGTCTGGGCAGGGATGTCCACCGGGGCCTCCAGGGGCTGCCAGGCCATAAAGACCCGCAGGATGCTGTCGGGGGCGGGTGTGACGGTCAGCGGGGCGGCGTCGGTGTAGGCCTCCTGCTGGAAGGCGATGAGGTTATAGGGGCTCTGCTCCATCCGGGGCAACCAGTAGACGATGAACTCGTTGGCCTCTTTCCGGGTCAGACCCAACTGGGCTAGGGCGTCCTCCAAAAAAGCGGCGGTATCGGCCCCGGGGACGCAAAAGCCCCGGGAAAAGTCGTACCGCTCAGTGCCCTCGCCCTCCCAGTAGAGGTAATTGTAGGTCTGGCCGCTTGCATCGGTCAATGTGCCGTCGGGGGCGGCGGTGACCGTCCAGCCATCCTTGTAGGCCGGGTAGGTACAGGTCAGTTTGCCGGTATAGTCCAGCCGCACGGTGACATCGGTCACCTCCTCGGGGTAGAGGTAGATGACGGGCTTGGCAAAGAGGACCTGGTCCTCTCTGGGTGCCAGACCCAGCAGCAGAAACAGGACAGAGACGATGACAAACAGATACAAAACTGCCTGCAGGATCCGTTTGAGGATATATTTTGTCATAAGTCGCTCCTTTCTGCGCGGGCCGATGTGGGCATCGGCCCCTACGGAAAACGGACACGCGGAATGACGGGTCACACGAAACTGATATAGCCTTCCTTCACCGGCAGATACTCGCCGGCAAGCATACTGTCGTAAACCAGAGACAGGTCACCGTTGTACACCATCAGCCGGCGGCCGGCGGGCACCTGGGGCAGGGTCTTCAGCTCGCCCGTGAGGCGGAACACGTGATTGAGCGCGCTTTCGGGCAGGGTCTCGAAGGTCTCGCCTTTGTATTCGGGCAGGGATTCCACATCCCGGAACAGATAGGAGCCCACCACACAGTATTCCACGCCGTCCCGGCGCTCAAACCAGGGATGGAAGGCGTCGCGGCTGCCGTTGGAGGGGGTGCGCATGACCGATTCGGCATGGTGATCGTTCAGCGGGGCGCAGCAGGACTCGAAGCGGTCGCCGCCGCCCGACTTCACATTGTCGCTGAAGGCGGCCACGAACAGGCCCTCAAAGCCCGGCAGAGGCTGGAGGGTCAGACCGCACATCATTTCGTTGCTGACAATATCCCGGAAGGTGTTGTCCACCGGCAGGTACCGCTTGCCCAGACGGGCTTTCCAGGCGTCGCTGAGAGGCGCGCGGTCCCGGGCCTTGACCGCGGTGGGAACGGTCCGGCCGCGGAAGGTGGCGAAGAAATAGATGTCCTGGCCGTGCTCTTTGAAGAAATAGGTCTCGCCGTCGGTGCCCACGAAGCGCTCACCGGTCCAGCGCAGGTCCTTATACACCAGGCTGCGGTCGCCCAGGGTGTTGTCGTGGGTGATGTTGAGGGTGTCGCCGTCAAAATGGGTGTGGTAAATGCCGCTGGGCACCAGATAGGTGCCGCCGAACTTGTCCCGGAATTCCTGGGGAATAACCTTGCCAGCTTTGTACAGATTGATGCCCCGTTTTTCCAGCATGGCGGCGGCAAACAGCCGGGGCAGCAGCAGGCTCACGTCCACCTTGCAGTCGATGGTTCTGCTCATGGCCAGAACAGCATTGTATTCGGGAATGACCAGCAGGCGGCTGATGAACTGGAAGGTCCCGCCGCCCTTCATGAGGACGCCCTCGCCCATCTCGATATCGGGGTCCTTGAAGGCCACCTGGTCCCAGCCCAGGCCGTAGCAGGTGCTGGCGGTATCCTCGGGCAGGAAGGTGACGCCCTGGTGCCTGGCCATTTCGGCCTTGCTCTGTGCCGACAGCACCGGGCTGTCGGTGAGGAACATATTGCCGAACTTGCACAGGTCGGTCATGGTGGTGGTGATACCGCCGCAGCCCTGGATCCAGATGAGCTCGCTGGGCTTGCCGTTCTGGACGGTGAGGGGATAGTCGGGATTGCGGAAAAAGGCGGTCCGGGTGCTGTGGGCGCCCAGGGGCCGGGTGATGTGCTCCTCGCAGTACTGGGCGAAGGGCTGGCCGGTGACAGCGGCCACCGCCATTTCAGCCAGGGTGAAGCCGTCGTTGCAGTACACCGAATAGGCGCCGGGCTCGTCCTTCATCCAGCTGTGGGCAAGGTAGTGGTAGACCTCCCGGTAATAGGCCTCGATGTCGCCCTCTTGGATCTCCGAGGTGCAGAAGTTCTTCCACTGGGTGCCGGGCAGGGCGCAGGAGTGGTTGAGGCAGTGGCGCAGGGTGATCTTTTTGTACCGCTGGTCGGGCATCCAAAAGTCGGGCAGATAGGTACAGATGGGCTCGTCCAGCTCCATTTTGCCCTGTTCCACCAGCTGCATGACGGCGGTGGTGCAGAAGATCTTGGAGATAGAGCCCACGTTGAAGGTATGGTCATTGGTGGCAGGCTTGCCTTGGCTGGTGCCGATGGTGTCGGCGCACCAGATCTCACCGTCCACCATGATGGCGTAGGAGATGGCGGTGTGATTTTTTGGCAGGCCCAGTTTGATGAGCTCGTTCAGCTTTTCGGTCAGAGACATGGTGGTTCTCCTCTCATAAAGAAGTGTCATCCTGAGGAGCGAAGCGACGTGAGGATCTCACGGTAAGTTTCCCTTGAGATCCCTCGACTGCGCTCGGGATGACGGGATTTTGGTACTTGGCATGACTGCATGTTTTACACGCCGGTGGAACCAAAGCCGCCCTCGCCACGGGCGGTCTCGTCCAGGGTATCGCACAGGAAGACCTCCACCTTGGGCACGCCCATCAGCAGAAACTGGGCGATGCGGTCGCCGTCGCGGACGGTGAAGGGCTCTTTGCCCTGGTTGATGAGGTTGACCCGCAGCTCGCCCCGGTAGTCGGCGTCGATGAGGCCCACGCTGTTGGTGAGGCCGATGCCGTATTTGGCCGCCAGGCCGGAACGGCCCAGCAGAAAGCCGCCGTAGTGCCTGGGGATGGCCATGCACAGGCCGGTGGGGATGAGCTTCCACTCACCGGGCTGGAGGGTGACCTCCCCCTCCTCGGGCAGGAAGGCGGCGATGTCCATGGCGGCGGCGTCCTCGGTCTGATATTTGGGCAGGGGCGGCTTTTTGCCGCAGCGCTCCAGCTGCTTGATCAGCAGCCGGGGGCGGTCCAGGGGATAGTGGTCCTGAAACATTCGCATTACTGTACACCTCGGTAATAGAGACCCCGGGTGGCGCGCTCGGGAATGGAGCCCTCGCCACGGCGGTAGGCCTGGATGACGGCCTCGATCTCCTTGGAATTTTCGGTGGTGAAGTTGAGCCGCAGCCAGCGCAGGCCCAGCTCACGCAGCTCCTCCATCTTGTCGGCCAGCCAGAGCTTTTCGGCGTTGTACAGGGTGGAGCGGCAGTGGTTTTCCCGCAGGATGGGGAAGGAACGGCCGGTCTTGTCCACGATGGCGTTGTTGACGCCGCCGGCACAGGCTCTGCCGTCCCGGCTGCAGCCGTCGCCGTGGCGCTTGGTGATGCAGTTTTCGGTGATCATCAGCGGCAGGCGGCCGTAGGCGATGATCTGGCTGTCCAGGCCCAGGCTCATGTCCCGGATCTGGGCCAGGTTCATCTCAAAGGACAGGGTGCAGGAATTGAGGCCCATCTGGCGCAGCTCCTTGACACTCTGGGAGTTCATGATGTTCAGGCCGAAGTCCCCGTGGAGGGTGAAGTCCAGCTTCTGCACCAGGGGGATCTGGCCGATGTTGGTGAGCACCAGGTCGGTGATGCCGCCGTCCCGCACCTTGCGCAGCAGCTCCAGTTCCCGGGGCCACTGGCTGTCAAAGGTGATGCGGTCCAGCACGGCAGCGAAGCGCAGGCCCTTGTCCTGCAGGGCCTGGATCATGGGCAGGTGACCGGCGATCTGGCCCAGAGGCAGCCAGATCATGTCGGGCTTGGAGGACAGAATGGGGCCGGACAGCTGCTCCACCGACTGGAAGGAGTAGATAAAGCCGGGGGCCTGCTCATAGGGCAGGCGCTTGAGGCCGGGCTGCCAGTCGCCGGCCTTGCGCTTGGGGGGCTGGCGGCGCACCAGGTACAGGCCCTCCAGGCACTGACGGCGCATGGCGTTGAGGGCGGCGGCAGAGGCCCGCAGTCCCTGTTCCAGCTCGATGTGCACCTTTTCGGCCTTAAAGGCCGTGCCGCCGGTCTTGCTGAGGGCGGCAGCCACCTCTTCTTCGGTGGTGGCCCGGTTGATGGCCGGCTCGGCAGGCTGGCCAAAGGTCTCGTAACGGTTGCCGTCCCGGTCGGTGACCGCCAGGGTCATCTCCTGGCCGGAGCGGGCGGTGAAATGCAGCTCCACCGGCACCGTGGGGGGCTCGGGGCTGGTCTGGTAGATGGCCTGGGCCTGCTTGTACAGGGCACGGGCCTCCCGGCCGGACTCTTCCTTGCGGGTGCCGAACATGTGGTTGCCCCGCTTGCCCATGAGATAGCCGTCGGTGAAGCCGTCACGGGAGAACACCGCCTGGAGCTGCTCCAGCTCTTCCCGGGTGGGCTCCCGGTTTTCCACCAGGGCCTTTTTGTAGATGCTGGTGACCAGGGCGGTGTATTCGGGGCGCTTCATGCGGCCCTCGATCTTGAGAGTGTGGACGCCGGCCTGCTCCAGCTCCTTGAGGTGCTGGGCCATGCTGGAGTCCTTCAGGCTCAGGGGATAGGAGGGGGCGCTGCTGGGGAAGCTGTACTGCATCCGGCAGGGCTGGGCGCACAGGCCCCGGTTGCCCGACCGTCCGCCGATGGCGGAGGACAGATAGCACTGGCCGGAATAGCACATGCACAGGGCGCCGTGGACGAACACCTCGATCTCCACCGGGCTGCGCTTGCAGATGAACTCGATCTCCCTGAGGGGCAGCTCCCGGGACAGCACCACCCGGGTGAAGCCCAGCTTTTCACAGGCCAGAACGCCGGCCAGGTTGTGGACGGTCATCTGGGTGGAGGCATGGATGGGCAGCTCGGGGGCCAGGGCGCGGATCATCCGGGCCATGCCCAGGTCCTGGACGATGAGGGCGTCGGCCCCCAGCTCGTTGAGCTTGAGGATGAGCTCCTTTGCCCGCACCAGTTCCCGGTCGGTGACCAGGGTGTTCATGGTCACATAGGTCTTGACGCCCCGCAGGCGGCAGTACCGGAAGGCGTCCACCAGTTCTTCGCCTTCCAGATTTTTGGCATTGCGGCGGGCGTTGTAGTCGCCGGTGCCGAAATATACCGCGTCGGCGCCGCCCCGAACGGCGGCGATGATGCCTTCCATGGAGCCCGCAGGGCTCATCAGTTCCATTGCCATCTTCTCTTCTCCCCTACTGTGTGTTGCGCTTTGGCCCATCAGGCCTTTCTGGCCTCTTTCTTCAGCCGGGCCACTTCGGCCCGCAGACGGGCGCACTCTTCGGCATAGTCCTTGACCTGCAGGCGCAGACCGTCGGTGCCGTCCTGGGCCTTGTAGTACTTGTCAGCGATGTTCATGGCCGCCAGGACCACCGAGGTAACGGTGGACAGGTTGGTGGAGGCCTTCACTTCCTGGATGTTTTTGTCCACCAGCGCGGCGCTCTTGCGGATGTGCTCTTCGGAATCTTCGGACACGACGGTGTATTCAAAGCCGTCGATGGTAACTACCACTCGGTTCAGCATGGTTCGTTCCTCCCCAATTTTTCTATTTCAGCGAAATTTGTATATAAATATAGCTAGTTTATATTATAGCACGATATTCCCCGTAAAGAAAGGCAAAAACGCCGTTTTCTTATGAAGTTTGTCTTAATTTTTTACCGGTTGCTCCCGGGGCTCCCACATGGTAAAATAGGGGTATCCGAAGGAGGGATCCCATGGAGATCGAGATCAAGCTGGGCCCGCTGACCATGCAGCAGGTGGGCGACATCTTTTGCGATATCAAGCGTTTGCCGGTGAACGGCCCCGCCCGGGCCATCAAAATGCAGACCACCTATTTTGACACGCCGGAGGGCTTTTTCCGGCAGCACAGGCAGACCCTGCGCCTGCGGCAGGAGGACGACCGGTTCGTGTGTACCTTCAAGACGGCGGCAGCGGGCATTTCCCGGCTGGAGCTGGACTGCGAGGCCAAAACCATCGAGGAGGGGGCCGTCCTGCTGGCCGCCCACCCCGATCTGCCCGAAAGCGCCCGGCAGGCGCTGGCCGGGGGCCGGTTTCTGCCCACCTGCGGGGCGCGATTCACCCGACAGGTGCGTTTGTGCAAGGTGAAAGACACCGCCTTTGAACTTTGTGCCGACATGGGGCGACTGTTCAACGGACAGCGGACCCAGGAGCTGCGGGAGGTGGAGCTGGAGCTGACCGAGGGCGACCCGGCCGTTCTGGAGGCCGTGGCCCGGCAGCTGATGGAGGCTTACGGTGTTGCGGTATGCGAAAAGTCCAAGCAGCAGCGAGCCATGGAGCTGGGCGAGGTGTCCCTGTGAGCGCCCCCCGTCTGAAAGGGAGGCTGCCCCTCGTCCGCCGCAGGCAGGATCCCCGCCGGGCCACCGGCTACCGGGGATACCGGGGCAGCGGACGGCCCCTGGACTGGTGGGTCTGGCTGGTGCTGGGGGCTGTTTTGCTGGCGGCCATGTGGGCCCTCTGGCAGGCCTGCGGCGCCTTCCCGGGCGTCAGCGCCTTTTTCCGCCGGATCGCCCAGTTTTTGTCCAACTGTCTGGCCTTTTTCACCGGGCTTTTGCCCATTCCGGTGGCCGAGCTGATGGTGGCCGGTCTGGTGATCGGCCCGGTGTGGGGACTGGTGTATGTACTGCGGAAAGGCGACTGGAGCGCCCTGCTCCGTGGCGCCTGCCGTCTGGTCTGCGTGGGCTGCGCGGCAGCCTTCCTCTTCGTGTTTCTCTACGGCGTCCACCACACCGCCCCCACCCTGGCCTCTCAGATGGGGCTGGAGGTTGGCCAGTACTCGGTGGCCCAGCTGGAGGCCTTTGTTTCCCACGCGGTGGAGCAGGCCAACGGCCTGGCCACCCAGGTGCCCCGGGACGGAGAAGGCACCTGCGATTTCGGCTCTTTCCGGCAGATGGCAAAGCAGGGCCGGCGTGAATATTCACGCATAAAGGAAGATTATGCAGTTTTTGACCGACCCCAGGCCGGCCTGGTAAAGCGCAGCTTTTTGGGTGGCCGCATCATGTCCTACATAGACCTGGCGGGCTACTACTGCCCCTGGGCGGCCGAATCCACCGTCAGCTCCGACGTGGTGGACACCCACATCCCCTTCAACATCGCCCACGAAACGGCCCACGCCCTGGGCATCGGGCCGGAGGCCGAGTGCAACTTTGCCGCCTGGCTGGCCTGCAAGGACAGCCAGGACCCCCGGTTTGCCTATTCCGGCTGGCTGCTGGCCTATATTTACGCCGGAAACGCCCTGTATGCCAGCGACTACGAGGCCTGGGCCAAGCAGTACGACAGCCTCTGCCCGGAGACCGTCCACGACATCGCCGTGCTCAACGAGAGCCTCAAGCCCTTTGAGGACAGCAAGGTCAACGAGCTGGGCAGCAAGGCCAACGACGCCCTCATTAAGGCCACCGGCCAGAGCGAGGGCATCCGCAGCTATGGCCGTGTGGTAGACCTGATGCTTGCATATTTTTCCGCCGAAGCTGAATAAAAGACGGCCGTGCCGGGCAGTTTTTGCCGGTCACGGCCTTTTTTATAAGCAATTTCTGACCGAAACGCCCAAAATCCACCCGGAAACTTTGTGCAATGTCACCATTGAATATTCATCCGTAATTTCGTATGATTATCCCACTACCAACAAAAAAGAAAAGAGGCAACTTTTTATGAAGAAATTTGCAAAACTGGCTGCCCTGCTGATGGCTGCCGCCATGCTGCTGAGCCTGTGCGCCTGCGGCAACGAACCCGAAGCAGATAATCCCTACAAGACCATTACCCCCGGCGTTCTGACCGTGGCTACCAGCCCCGACTACGCTCCCTATGAGTTCTATGCCATCGGCGCCGACGGCACCGCTGAGCTGGCTGGTTTTGACATCGCTCTGATCAAGTACATCGCCGATTACCTGAAGCTGGAGCTGGAGATCATCCCCATGGACTTTGACGGCGTCCTGCTGGAGCTGGCCAACGGTTCCGTGGACCTGGGTGTCGCCGGTATCTCTCCCGACCCCGACCGCGCTGAGAGCATGGACTTCTCCGACATTTATTACGAGGGCGGTCAGGCCTTCATCACCGTGAAGAGCAAGGCTGACATGTTCACCGATCTGGCTTCTGCCAACACTCCCGGCATCTCCGTCGGCGCTCAGAACGGTACCATTCAGATGGATCTGGCCCAGCAGTACAGCCCCGACGCCGACATCGTCACCCTGACCAAGGCCACCGACATCATTGCTGAGCTGGTTTCCGGCAAGCTGGACGGCGGTTACGTTGAGTGGGACGTGGCAGTTGCCTATCAGGTCAACTATCCCGATCTGCACATCGTCTGCGAAGTTCCCTATGAGGTCGAGGGCAATGCCGTTGGTGTCAAGAAGGGCAACGAGGCTCTGCTGGAAGGCGTGAACAAGGCCATCGCCGCCTGCATCGACGACGGTTCCTTCTCCCAGTATGTGGCCACCGCTCTGGAGCAGGCTTCCGGCGATATCTTCGAGGGTCTGATCGAAGAATAATCCATTCTATCAATAACCGTGCTTTTGGAATCCTTCCCGGCTTTTGTCGGGAAGGTTTTCCTGTGTATAATCGGAAAAAGAAAGGAGCCTCAAATCTATGGGAGGCCTCATTAAGCTTTCAAACTTTGCCAAGCTGTCCGGCTATGCGGAGATGTTTGGACAGGGTCTTGCCATCACCGTCATGCTGTCTATCGGCACGGTGGTCGTGGGCGCTCTGCTGGGTATCGTTCTAGCGCTGATGCGCATGAGTGACATCCGTCCCCTCCGTTTCCTCGGTCTGGACAAAGAGGGCCATCTGCGGGGTCCCGGTGTTCTGACCACCCTGAGCAAGTTCAACCCCCTGTCCTTTTTGGCCACTGCCTACGTGGAGATTCTCCGTTCTACCCCCGTCATCGTTCAGATCGCCGTTATTTACTACGGTATTTTCGGCGTGATCGATCTGCCCACCTTCTCCCTGTTTGGCATCACCAAGTTTCACCGGTTTTTCCCCGGCGTGGTGGCGCTGGGCATGAACTCGGGCGCTTATCTGTGCGAGATCATTCGTTCCGGTATTCAGTCCATTGACGGCGGTCAGAGCGAAGCGGCCCGTTCCCTGGGTCTGAATCAGAACCAGACCCTGCGCTTTATCATTCTGCCCCAGGCAATCCGCAACATTCTTCCCGCCATCGCCAACGAGTTCGTGGTCATCATCAAGGAATCTGCCGTTACCTACACCATCGGTGTGCAGGACATCATGGCAGTAGTCCAGTCGGTCAAGGGTGCCACTTACCTGATCATGGAACCCCTGCTGGTGGCAACGGCGCTGTATTTCTGCCTGTGTTTCCCCACGTCCAAGATCATCGCGCACTTCGAGAGGAGGATGAGCCGTGGCAACAAACGATAACATTCTCATTCAGGTCTCCGGTCTGAAAAAGCATTACAACAAAGGCGCCATCAAGGCTCTGGACGGTGTAAATATCGACATTCGCCGCGGCGAAGTGGTCGTTGTCATCGGTCCTTCCGGCTCCGGCAAGTCCACCTTCCTCCGCAGTCTGAACCTGATGGAAGAACCCACCGGCGGCGCCATCATTTTCAACGGTGTGGACATCACCAAAAAGAAGATCCGCAACGAGCAGGGAAAGGTGGTCAAGCTGAACATTGACGAGCACCGTCAGAAAATGGGTATGGTGTTCCAGCATTTTAACCTGTTCCCCCACATGACCATTCTGGACAACATGACCCTGGCCCCCATTCAGGTCAAGGGCATGAAAAAAGAAGACGCCGAAAAGCTGGCGCTGTCCCTGTTGGAGCGCGTAGGTCTGGCCGACCGTGCCAACGCCTATCCCATCCAGCTGTCCGGCGGTCAGAAGCAGCGCGTGGCCATTGTCCGCGCCCTGTGCATGGAGCCGGAGGTCATGCTGTTTGACGAACCCACCTCCGCCCTGGACCCCGAAATGGTTGGCGAGGTGCTCCATGTTATGCAGCAGCTGGCCGAGGAAGGTATGACCATGGTTGTGGTCACCCACGAAATGGGCTTTGCCCGGGAAGTGGCCAGCCGGGTCATCTTCATGGATGCCGGCAACATTCTGGTGGACACCGATCCCAAGACCTTCTTCGGCAACCCCGAGAACCCCAGACTGCAGGATTTCCTGTCCAAGGTCCTGTAAGGCAAAAAAGCAACGCACCCACAGTTGTGGGTGCGTTTTTTGTTTCAGTAGGTCACTTCCATGAGCATCAGGCCGCAGGCAGGGGCCAGGGGGCCGGCCTGTTTGCGGTCCTTTGCCGCCAGGATGCCGGGGATCTGCCCGGGGAGCAGGCGGCGGGCGCCCACCTCGGCCAGGGTGCCGGTCATGATGCGCACCATGTGGTAAAGGAAGCCCTCACCGGTGAAATCCAGCACGATGTCGGTGTTTTCCTGATAGATCTCGATGGCGTCCACCCGGCGGACGGTGGATTTTTTGCTGTTTTTCACATCGCAGAAGGACTGGAAATCCTGCCTGCCCACCATGTGGGCGGCGGCGGCGCGCATGGCCTCCAGGTCCAGCTCGTCGGCGCAGGGCCAGCTGTACCGGCGGCCGAACACGTCGGGGATCTCCCCCTGGTGGATGCGGTAGCGGTAGGTCTTGCCCCTGGCGTTGAGCCGGGCGTGGAACCGGGGCTCGGCCTCAGACAGGGCCACCACGGCGATGTCCCGGGGCAGGTAGCGGTTGAGATAGGCCATGACCTCCCGGGGCTCCATGGGGTGCTCCAGGGCAAAGGAGGCCACCTGGCCGAAGGCGTGGACCCCGGCATCGGTGCGGCCCGAGCCCCGAACCTCCACCTCGGCCCCGTCCAGTTTTTGCAGGATGGCCTCCAGCTTTTCCTGGATGGTGTTGGGGGTGTTGCCCTGCTTCTGCCAGCCGTTGTATTTGGTGCCCTCGTACTGGAGGGTCATGCGGTAATTCTGCTTCATAACGCGCCTCCCGGCGTTTTTTCTTTCATTATACCCTATTTTTCAAAAGTGTGCTATACTGTTTTGGAGGTGAGTGCATGGAATATCAGCTGATCCGCTCCAGGCGAAAGACCCTGGCCATTGAGATCACCCGGGAGGCCCGGGTGTTGGTCCGTGCGCCCCTGCGGTGTCCCCAGCGGACCGTTGACCGGTTTTTGCGGGAAAAAGAGGGCTGGATCGCCACCCATCTGGCCCAAATGCAGGCCCGGCGGCAGGCCCATCCCGAGCCTACGGCCGAGCAGGAGGCCGCCCTGCGGCAGCGTGCCAAGGAGGTGCTTCCGCCGCTGGTGGCCCGCTGGGCAGAAATCATGGGCGTGGAGCCCTGCGGCATCACGGTCACCGGGGCGCGGACCCGGTTCGGCTCCTGCAGTCCCAAAAACCGCCTGTGCTTTTCCTTCCGGCTGATGGACTATCCCATGGCGGCGGTGGAGTATGTGGTGGTCCACGAGCTGGCCCACATCCGGCACAAAAACCACGGCCCGGATTTTTACGCCGAGGTGGAGACCTATCTGCCCGACTGGCAGACCCGGCGGCAATTGCTGAAGAGATCGTAGCAATTGCTTGTCATTCTGAGGCCAAAGGCCGAAGAATCCCCCTATACAGACAGGAGATCCTTCGACTTCGCTGCGCTGCGCTCAGGATGACAACGAGGAGTCGCTGTGCTTCGCAGGGGTTCTTGTCTCCCGTAGTTTATACTGTTCACAGCACTTACTGTCCGGCAGCACTTTTCTCTGCAAGCGATAAACACAATGTCCACAAAATACCCAGGAATATCGGCTCCCTGTTTTGATATAGTGTTGCCGATAATGCACGCAACTGCCACAACAGTTTTGCAATTCTACCATACAAGTCGTCTCCTTTCTGTGTTGTTGTATGGCATTATATTGTGTGTTTTCGTGGTTGTTAAGGGGATATAATCCCCATATACGTTCTTTTCTCATAAAAAACGCTCCGGTTTCCCGGAGCGTTTGGTTTTATTCAATTACTCGGCCATGGTGATCATGCCGGCCTGGACGCCCCGTTCCTCGCCGTTGCGGCGGTGGGACCAGAACTGGGTCTTGTCACCGCAGCAGGGGCAGATGTTGGAAACGTCGATGTTATAGGGCAGGATATCGGCCCGGAGCAGCATGGTGTAGGTGATGTTTTTCAGATCCACACGCCACTTGTCGCCCTCTTTGTACATGTACTCCTGCACCATGTCGCCAAAGGTCTCCCGCATCTTTTCGGGCACGTCGTCGTCGGTGGCAAAGCAGGAGCGGCAGATGGAGGGGCCAACTACGGCGATCATCTCGCTGGGGTTGGAGCCGTACAGCTCGGTCATCTTTTCGATGGTCTTGCGGGTGATCTCCTTGGCGATGCCCCGCCAGCCGGCGTGGACCAGACCGCAGGCCTTGTGCTTGTGGTCATAGAGCATGATGAGCTGGCAGTCGGCGTAAAAGCCGCAGAGCACCACGCCGGGGATGTTGGTGATGAGGGCGTCCACCCCGTCGCCGTCGCCCATCTGGACGAAGCTGTTGACCTGGGTGACCTCCACGATGTTGTCGGTGTGCATCTGGCAGGTACGGGCCACATGATTCACATCGGAGCCCACCACATGGGCGGCGATATCAAAGTTCCGCAGAACATTTTCCCGGCTGTCCCGGCTGTTGAAGCGGAAGTTGAGGCTGTCATAAGGTGCGGCGGACACACCGCCGGTACGGGTGAAAAAAGCGTGCCGCAGTCTGGGATAAACCGAAAGCTGGGGCGAGGTATAATAGATCAGATCATCCTTGACCTGTTTGCGAAGTTCAGACATGTATACGGTACTCCTTTTCTCGTTACGCGATCTCCACGCGGCGGACAGCCACGCATTTGCCTTGCTCGTTGATGTCAAACACCGCGCCCTGGACGCGGCAGTCCCGGTCGGAGGGCTTGAACCGCTCGGTGAGCTCGCCACGGAACATCTTGAGGCTCTGTTCCCAGCGGACGCCGATGACCGAATCCACACCGCCGGTCATGCCGATGTCGGTGATATAGCCGGTGCCCTTGGACAGCACCCGCTCGTCGGCGGTGGGCACGTGGGTGTGGGTGCCCCACACGGCGGCGGCCCGTCCGTTGAGGTGGTGGCCCATGGCCTGTTTTTCCGAGGTGGCTTCGGCGTGGAAGTCCACCAGATAGATATCGGCCTCGATCTCCTCCACCAGCCAGTCGGCGGCGGCAAAGGGATCGGAGGGGATGTAGTCCAGCCCTACCCTGCCCTGGAGATTGCAAATGCAGACGGTCTTTCCGCAGCACTCCAGCCGGGTATAGCCGTGGCCGGGCTGCTGGATGGGATAGTTCAGGGGCCGCAGGATGTATTCCTGCTCTTCCAGATAATCGCAGATCTGGCGGTTGCCGTAGGTGTGGTTGCCCAGGGTGATCACGTCGGCGCCGGCGTTGAAGATCTCCTCGGCCAGGGCGGGGGTGATGCCCTTGCCCACGGGGGTGGCGTTTTCGCCGTTGACGATGGTCAGGTGGGCGCCCACCTGCTTTTTCAGTTGTCGCAGACGGCGGCAGAGCACATCCATTCCGGGATCGCCCACCACGTCGCCGATGACCAGAACGATCATAGCGCCTCCCACAATCTTAAATAATACACTACATTATAACGCCAGTTTCCAAAAGATACAACCGAAAAAACCACGAAAATTTTGGAAATATTTCAAGTGCCTCCGGGTGTCTCCCGGAGGCACTCTGCTTATGCTTGACTGTAGCGCTGGAGGAACTGCCGTGTGCGGGCCTGCTGGGGATTGCCAAAGACCTGTTCGGGAGGTCCCTGCTCCACGATGACGCCGCCGTCCATAAAGACCACGTGCTCGGCCACGTCCCGGGCAAAGGCCATCTCGTGGGTGACGATGACCATGGTCATGTCCTCGTGGGCCAGCTCCCGGATGATCTTGAGCACCTCGCCGGTGAGCTCGGGGTCCAGGGCGGAGGTAGGCTCGTCAAAAAACAGGATCTGGGGGTCCATGGCCAGGGCGCGGGCGATGGCCACACGCTGCTGCTGACCGCCGGACAGCTGGAAGGGATAGGCGTCGGCCTTGTCGTCCAGGCCCATCTTTTTCAGCAGGGCGTGGGCCTTTTCCTCGGCCTGGTCCTTACTGCGGCCCAAAACGGAGATCTGGGCGTCGGTGAGGTTTTTCAGCACGGAATAATGGGGGAACAGGTTGAAGTTCTGGAACACCAGGCCGAACACCGAGCGCAGCTTTTTCAGCTGCTCCTTGCCGGCGTAAAGGGCCTTGCCGTCGCGGCTTTCGGCGGCGGGCTGATCCAGATAATAGAGGCTG
Organism: Clostridia bacterium; assembly: GCA_017521295.1. GTDB lineage: Bacteria > Bacillota > Clostridia > Oscillospirales > Butyricicoccaceae > UBA4644. Next base: position 24,241 of record JAFXDF010000068.1, read on the forward strand.
CCGTCGGTCATTTCGGTGAGCAGGGTGGCGCACCGGAGGAGGGTGGATTTGCCCGAGCCGGAGGGGCCGATGATGGCCAGCACCTGGCCGTGTTCCACCGTCAGGCTGATGTCCCGCAACACTTCCACGTCGCCGAAGGACTTTTTCACATTCTTCATGGTCAAAACGCTCATGGGGACACCTCCTTACTGGTAATAGGACAGCTTCTTCTCCACCTGATCCATGATCACGGTGACGATGAAGTTAAAGACGTAATAGATCACACCGGCCACCACAAAGGCCAGCATACCGGGGCTGTCGGGGGCCACGGCGATCTGCTTGGCCCGGGTGAACATCTCCACCACGCCGATGACATAGGCCAGGGAGGTGTCTTTCACCAGGGTGATGACCTCGTTGGTGACCGAGGGCATGACACGCTTGACCATCTGGGGCAGGATGATCTTCACAAAGGTCTGGGACTTGGTATAGCCCAGCACCTCGGCGGCCTCATACTGGCCAACGGGGATGGACTCGATACCGCCGCGGTAGATCTCGGCGAAATAGGCGGCGTAGTTGATGATAAAGCCCACGATGACCGCCAGAAAACGCCAGTTGGAAGGAGGCGTCAGACCGAAGAGCAGGTTGGGGCCGAAATAGACCACCATCAGCTGCAAAATCAGCGGCGTGCCCCGCATGATGGAGATATAAACGTTGACCACCCAGCGCAGAGGGGCGAAGCGGCTCTTTTTGCCAAAGTAGACCAAAAGGCCCAGGGGCAGGGAGCCCACAAGGGTCAGCATGAAAATGGCCAGTGTGGTGAGGAAGCCCTCACACAGCAGGGTGACCATGGTTTGGATCGTCATAGAAAGGTCCTCATTTCATAGGAATTGGCGGAGGCAGACAGGCTGCCTCCGCCGGGAGGGGGATATCTCGAAAAGAGAGGATGTTGTTACTTCTTGATCATGCACAGGCTGTCGATGACCAGACCGGCATCCACATACTGTTCGGCGATCTTCAACATGGTGCCGTCCTCGGCCATCTTCTTCAGCTCGGCATTGACGGCGTCACGGAGCTCGGTGTTGCCCTTCAGGAAGCCAACGGCGTACTGCTCGGTGGAGATGGCTTCTTCCAGGATGATGTACTCGCCCTCGTTGTTGGCGATCTGGTAGGCGGCAACGCCCAGGTCGGCGGCGATGGCGTCCACGGTGCCCTGCTTGAGCTCCATGAAGCCCATGTTGTAGTCGGCCAGCTCGATGACTTCCTTCAGAGAGGACTTGAAGGCCTCGTTGCCGTTGATGGCGTCGGCGGCGGAAGAGGCGGCCTGGGCCATGACGGTCTTGCCGGCCAGGTCAGCCATGGTGGCGATACCGGCGTCCTTCTTCACCACCAGAACGATGCTGTTGTCCACATAGGGATCGGACCAGGTGTACTGATCCTCACGGCCGGTGCAGGTGAAGCCGTTCCAGATGCAGTTGATGTTGCCGGAGGACAGCTCGCTGTCCTTGGAGTTCCAGTCGATGGCGGTTTCTTTATAATCCCAGCCCAGGCGCTTGCACAGCTCGCGGGCCATGGCCAGGTCAAAGCCGTCGTACTTGCCGTCGGTGCCCACAAAGCCAAAGGGCGGGAACTCGGCGTCAAAGCCAACGCTCAGGGTCTGCTTATCAGAGCCGCCGCAGGCGCACAGGGACAGGCACAGGACGACACACAGGATCAGGGCAAAAAACTTTTTCATAAGGGGTTCCTCCAAAGTGATGTATTTCATGGTTACCATTTTATCACTTTAGTAAATTAAAACAAGCGGAGGAATCGCCAAATTTCCCCCGGGGAATTTGTGTATTTTGTGCGATTGTGATGGAAAAAGCCGGCCCGAAGGCCGGCTTTTCTTTTTTACTTTACATTGAGCACAATGGTGGTCTCGGGCATATCCGCAGTGATCTCCAGGGTGTTTCCGGGCAGCTCCTGATGGCCGGGACGGAGAATGAGGAACTCCTCCAGGGTCTGCAGCACCTCAAAGCCCATGTTCCCCCGGCGGTAGTGCATGGGGATGACGGTTTTGACCTGCAGCCGGTCGGCCAGGTCGGAGGCCTGCTGGCAGTCCAGGGTATAGGTGCCGCCGATGGGGATGAGCACCGCGTCCAGCGCTCCCAGGGCCTCGATATCATCCTCGTCCAGATCGTGGCCCAGGTCGCCCAGATGGGCCACCCGGATGCCTTCATACTCGATGACGTGGATGGTGTTCAGGCCCCGTTTGGAGCCCATGTCCTCGTCATGGAAGGCGGGGACGGCGGTGACGGTAAAGGGACAGCGGACCTCGTTGAGGGGCATGGGAATGCCCTCTTTCCAGCCGTGATCGGCGTGGTCGTGGCTGCAAAGCACCAGATTGGCAGAGGTCTCCACCCGGCCCAGACCGGGCACATAATCGGGTGCGTAGGGGTCCAGCAGGATGCGGTAGCCTTCGGCCTCCAGCGCAAAGCAGGCGTGGCCGAGCCAGGTCAGTTTCAGCATAAGCGGGCTCCTTTCGGCGGGCTTGTTATTTGCCCCAATATTTAGTATAATAACTTCATTATATCCGATAAAAACCATCAACGCAAGCTTTTTACAGGAGGTGCCTATGATCACACAAGCCCTTGCTCAGGCGGTGCTGGCTGCCGCGCTGGAAACCGGCGGCGATTTCTCCGAGCTGTATCTGGAGGACACCGAGAGCAACAACCTTTCCATGATGGGCGGAACGGTGGAAAACGCCGCCTACTCCCGCCGCCACGGCGCAGGCGTCCGCGTTCTCAAGGGGACCCGCTACGCCTATGCCTATACAGCCGATACATCCGAGCAGGCCCTTTTGGCCACCGCCCGGGCGGCTGCCGCCGCCATCGCCGGCGACGAGCGCTATGCCCCCAAGGCCTTTGCCGTCAATGACTGCCGCAAGGCCCCCGTTATCGCCCCCGCCGACGTGAACAACGCCCAGAGAGTCAACTGGCTCCGGGAGGCCTCCAGGGCCGCCAAGGAGCACTCTCCCGAGATCACCCAGACCATCGCCGGCCTGGCCGACGTGGACCAGCGGGTGCTGATCTGCAACTCCGAAGGGGTCTTTGCCTATGACCGCCGCCCCCGGGTGCGCATCAACGTGCAGGCCGTTGCCTCCGACGGAAAGCAGGCCCAGACCGGCCGCCGCTCTCCCGGCCGTGGCTGCGGCTACGAGCTGTTTGACACGGTAGACCCCGCCGAGCTGGGTCTGCAGGCGGCCAGAAGCGCCGTCACCATGCTCCACGCCGTAGACTGCCCTGCCGGCGTGTTCCCCGTGGTCATCGACGGCGGCTTCGGCGGCGTCATCTTCCACGAGGCCTGCGGCCATTCCCTGGAAGCCACCTCGGTTTCCCGCGGCAACAGCGTGTTCTGCGGCAAGCTGGGCCAGCAGATCGCCGCCTCCTGCGTTACCGCCATCGACGACGGCATCATGCCCGGCGAGTGGGGCTCCATCAACGTGGACGACGAGGGCACCCCCTCCCGCCGCCGTGTTTTGATCGAAAACGGCATCCTGAAGAGCTATATGGTGGACATTCTGGGCGGCCGCCGCATGGGCATGGAGCCCACCGGCTCCTCCCGCCGCCAGAACTACACCTTTGCCCCCACTTCCCGTATGACCAACACCTTCATCGCCCCCGGCAAGGACGACGCCGAAGAGATGATCCGCACCATGGGCGACGGTCTGTTTGCCGCCTCCATGGGCGGCGGCTCGGTGAACCCCCTCACCGGCGAGTTCAACTTCGCCGTGGACGAGGGCTATTGGGTGAAGGACGGCAAGATCCTCTGCCCCGTCCGGGGCGCCACCCTCATCGGCAAGGGCCATGAGGTGCTCCACAACATCGACCGGGTTGGCCCGGAGATGTGGATGGCACCCGGCATGTGCGGCTCCATGTCGGGCAGCGTGCCCACCAACGTGGGCCAGCCCCGCATCCGTGTTTCTTCCATCATCGTTGGCGGCAAGGGAGGTGCCTTATGACTTTTGAAGCCTATCGTGACGCGCTGCTGAAGATCGCCCTGGAACAGGGCTGTGAGGCCGCCGAAGTCTATGCCCAGGAGGCAGAAGAGTTTTCGGTGGAGGTCATGGAGCAGCAGATCGACAGTTATTCGGTGAGCCGCAGCATGGGCCTTTCGGTCCGCGTGTGCCTGGAGGGCAAGAACGGCTACGCCTATACCGAGCTGTTTGAGGACCCCCAGGGCCTGGTGGCCAGAGCCATGGACAACGCCCGTGCCTCCGAGACCGAGGACGTGCACCCCATGCAGGGAGTATCCGACTATCCCGCCGTCACCCTGCCGGATAATCCCCTGGAAAGCCTCACCGACGCCCAGCGCATCGACCTGGCCATGGAGCTGGAAAAGCGGACCCTGCCCATGGATCCCCGCTGTACCCGGGTTGCCGACAACCAGGTGGCCTTTGTAAAGGGCAAGACCCACATCGCCAATACCCTGGGCCTGCGGGCCAGCCGGGACCACTCGGTGGCCCTGTGCTATGTGTGCCCCGTGCTGCAGGAGGGCGAGCAGATGCAGGACGGCCTGGCCTTCCGTACCGGCGCGCAGGTCTTTGACCTGGAGGGCTGCGCCAAGGAGGCCATCGCCGACGCCGCTCGCAAGTTCGGCGCCTCCACCATCCCCTCGGGCAAGTATCCCGTAGTGCTGGAAAAGCACGCAGCCTCTTCCCTGCTGGCCGGCTTCTTCTCCCTGTTCTCCGGTGAGAGCGCCCAGAAGGGCCTTTCCCTGCTGGCCGGCAAGGAGGGCCAGGTCATCGCCGCCCCCTGCCTGTCCATTGTGGACGATCCCCTGCTGGAGGCCAACCCCCGGTCCTTTGACGACGAGGGCGTACCCTCTGTCCGCACCGAAGTGGTGAAGGACGGCGTCCTCAAGACCCTGCTGCACAACCTGAAAACCGCCCACAAGGCGGGCTGCGCCTCCACCTCCAACGGCGGCCGCGGCTCTGCCGCCTCCCCTGTGGGCGTGGCGCCCTCCAACTTTATGATCGTTCCCGGCGAAAAGTCCTATGAGGAACTGCTGGAGACCATGGGCGAGGGCCTCATTATCCGGGATGTTTCCGGTCTGCACGCCGGTCTGGATCCCATCTCGGGCGACTTTTCCCTGCTGGCCGGCGGCTGGCTGCGCAAGGACGGCAAGCTGCAGCCGGTGGAGCAGATCACCGTGGCGGGAAACTTCTTCACCCTGCTGAAAGAGGTGGAGGAGGTGGGCGCCGACTTGTGGCTGGGCATCCCCCAGGGCAGCGTAGTGGCCTCTCCCTCCCTGCGTGTTCAGGGTCTGATGGTGTCGGGCTCCTGATCTTCGGTTTCCTTTCCATAAATTTTCGACAGGCGCGGAAACGCGCCTGTCTTTTTTGGGGTTTTCCGGTACTATTTGCGATTTTTAAGTATCTTATTCTTTTTTCCGACATTTTTCACTTTTCTCTTGCGTAACAGTTTGTTCATATTATATAATAGACACAAGGGAGTTGCCTTTATATTCCATTATTAAGGAGGAAACATTATGACATTAATGGAAAAACTGTTCGGCCACACTTTGATCGCGGCTGACAACACCATCGCCCTGCTGGCCGTCATGTGCCTGGGTGTCGCATTCTCCATCTGGCTGGAGCAGAAGTACAATTGGGCTTCCAAGGTCTCCGGCGCAATCATCGCTCTGATCCTGGCCATGGTCCTGGCCAACCTGGGCGTGATCCCCACCAGCTGCGTCCTGTACGACGATATCGTCTGGGGCGTCGTGGTTCCCGTGGGTATCCCCCTGCTGCTGCTGCAGTGTAACCTGAACAAGATCGGTAAGCTCACCGGTAAGATGCTGATCGTCTTCCTGGTCGGTGCTGTGGGTACCACGCTGGGTGCTCTGATCGCCTTCTACGCTCTGAAGGGCGTCTATTCCGGCAGCGTCGCCGACCTGGCCGGCGTGGCTTCCATGATGACCGGTTCCTATATCGGCGGCGGCGTCAACTTTGCCGCTATGGCTGATACCGCCGGTCTGAAGGGCACCGACGTGGCCGCTGCTGCCACCGTGGCCGACAACCTGCTGATGGCTGCCTACTTCTTCGTGCTGATCTTCATCGCCGGCATGAAGTTCTTCCGCGCCAAGTTCGCCCATCCCTACATCGACGCCGTCGAGTCCGGTGCCGGTAAGGAAGCCGGCAAGACCCAGGCCGCCGCTTTCTGGAACCGCAAGGATATCTCTCTGAAGGACATCGCCATCAACGTGGCTTACGCCGTTACCGTGGTTTGGATCTCCCAGATCATCGCCGGCCTGTTCTCCGGCCTGGTTCCCGAGAATCCCAACGCCTTCATGGACTTCGTTGGCAAGTTCTTCGGTTCTCAGTACGTGTGGATCACCACCATTTCTGTCATCGTGGCCACCTTCTGCACCAAGCAGGTTGAGAAGATGAACGGCTCTCAGGAGATCGGCACCTATCTGATCTATCTGTTCCTGTTCGTCATCGGTGTTCCCGCCAACATCATGACCGTCGTCACCAAGTCCCCCCTGTTCCTGGTGCTGTGCTTCATCATGGTCTGCGTGAACATGGTGTTCTGCTTCGTGGGCGCCAAGCTGTGCAAGGCTTCTCTGGAAGACGCCATCATTGCCTCCAACGCCAACATCGGCGGCCCCACCACCGCTGCCGGTATGGCCATCTCCCAGGGCTGGAGCGCTCTGGTCGGCCCCGCTATGCTGGTCGGTACCCTGGGTTACGTTTTGGGTAACTACATGGGCACGCTGGTCAACTTCATCATTGGCTAACTTCCCTACATAACAAAAAGCCACCCGAAAGGGTGGCTTTTTTCTGTCTTTTTTATTTCAGCAGCTTGCCCAGCAGGGGTTCGAAATCCACGCCGTGGAACCGGGGCAGGTCCCGTTGGGCGGTGCGTACGATGCAGTCGTGGACGAAGTTTTCGGCCAGGGCGGCGCTTTCGGGCAGGGTCCGTCCCTGCATCAGGCCGCCGCACAGCACGCTGGCGAACAGGTCGCCAGTGCCGGGAAAGGACCGCTCCACACAGAGGTTTTCGGTGACGGTGACCGTTCCGTTTTTGGCATCCAGGCACAAAGAGCCGGTGTTTTTGCCCCGGCGGTAACCGGTGAGTACCACCGAGCGGCGGCCCTCCAGGGACAGGCGCTTTACCGCCTCTTCGGGAGAGATCGCGCCGGTTTTCAAAGCGTCACCGGGCAGTCCCAGCAAAAAGGCGGCCTCGGTGAAGTTGGGGGTGATGATATGGGCCCGCTGGGCCAGATGGCGCATCCCCTGAATGAGCGCCGGGCCGTAGGTATCGTAGGCCTCGCCGTCATCCCCCATGACGGGGTCCACCAGCAGGAGGGTGTCCTTTTGGGCGAAATCGTCAAAAAACCGCTCCACGATGGACAGCTGGGCCTCGCTGCCCAGAAAGCCGGTGTAGATGGCGTCAAACCGGGCGTCCACCGCCTTCCAGTGGGCGGCGATGGGTGCCATCTGGTCGGTCATATCCAAAAAGGTATAGCCGGTAACGCCGCCGGTCTGACTGGACAGCACGGCGGTGGGCATGGGGGCGCACTGGCAGCCCATGACAGACAGCACGGGCAGGGCCACCGTCAGCGAACAGCGGCCCAGGCCGGACAGGTCATGGATGGCGGCGACACGGGGGGTGTGATCAAGCATGGGACACCTCAAATCTCTCTTCTGCCTTCCAGGGCCCGGGTGAGGGTGACCTCGTCGGAGAACTCCAGATGGCCGCCCACCGGCACGCCGTAGGCCAGCCGGGTGACCTTCACGTTGAAGGGCTTGAGCAGCCGGGTCAGGTACAGGGCGGTGGTCTCCCCCTCGGTGTCGGGGTTGGTGGCCATGATGATCTCCTGCACGTCCCCCTCGGCCACCCGGTGGAGCAGCTCCTTGATGCGCAGCTGCTCGGGGCCCACGTCGTTCAGGGGCGAAATCACCCCGTGGAGCACATGGTACAGGCCGTGATACTCCCGGGTGCGCTCGATGGCGATCAGGTCCTTGGGGTCGGTGACCACGCAGATGGTGGAGCTGTCCCGGCGGCTGTCGGCACAGATGGGACAGAGCTCCCCCTCGGTAAGATTCTGACACACCTTACAGGTGTGGATGCTTCCTCTGGCGTCCAGGATGGCCTGGGCAAACTCCTCGGCGCCGCCCTCGGGCAGGCCCAGCACATAAAAGGCCAGCCGCTGGGCGGTCTTGTGGCCGATGCCCGGCAGGCGCTGGAACTGCTCGATGAGGGTCTCCAGCGGCGCGGCGTAATACTGCATCTTAGAAGCCCAGGTTCATGCCGCCGGTGAGCTTCTGCATCTCACGGCTGGTGGTCTCTTCACACTGGCGCAGGGCGTCGTTGACGGCGGTCATCACCAGGTCGGTGAGCATCTCCACGTCGTCGGGGTCCACAGCTTCGGGCTTGATGGTCAGGCCGGTGATCTGCTTGGAGACCACGGTGGCAGTGACCACGCCGCCGCCGGCAGAGGCGGTGAACTCCATCTTTTCCAGCTCTTCCTGCTTCTTCATCATCTCGTTCTGCAGCTTCTGAGCCTGCTTCATCATGGCCTGCATATTCATGCCGCCGGGGATCATTCTTCCGGGTTTCATAGGTGTAATCTCCTTTATATTCTCAATATTTGTGTCATTCTGAGGGGCGAGCCCCGAAGAATCTCCTCCCGAGGTGGGGGATCCTTCGCGTTCGCTCAGGATGACAGCCGCGGAGCGGCTGTCATTTCACTTCCACGCCCAGGGCCTTTGCCCGGGCCAGGATGTCGGCCATGGGGTCGGCGGGGGCGGGTTTCGCGGCGGGGGCAGGGGCCGCGCCCTGGGGCATGGGCTCACCCATTTTGCGGACGGCCACAGCGGTGTAGCCGCAGGCCTTGGCCGCCTCGGTGAGCACTTCCTGCACGGCAGGCTTCTTCATAAAGATCATGCTCTCTTCCCGGCAGGCGATGTGCAGGGTGCCGTTTGCCACCTCCATGTCGGCCAGCTTCAGATAGGTGCGGACGGCGCCGCTGACCTTGCTGGAAGCCACCGCCAAAAAGGCGTCCTTAACGACGGCATCACCGCCGGCCACAGGCGGTGCCGACCGCTGGGGCGCTGCCGTGCGGACAGGGGCAGGCGCGGGAGCCTCCCGGCGGACGGGGGCAGGCTGGGGAGCGGCAGGAGCCATATCGGGGGGCACCTGTTCAAAGTCGCCGGTCTCCCAGGGGGGCATATCCATGTCGGAGAAGGGAGGCGGCCCATCATCGGCAACGGGGGCCGGGGCGGGCTTTGCCGCGGTGGGTGCCACGGGAGCCGCCACAGGGGCGGCGGGGGCCATCTGCACCGGCTTGGCGTCCAGGCTCTGGTGCCGCAGGCACATTTTCAAAAGGCACATCTCGCCGTCGGTGCGCTTGATGGCGGTTCGGGTGAGCCGGGTCAGCAGGTCGCTGACGCAGCTGACGAAATATTCCAGAGTGGGGCCGTCGGCCTGGTTGGCCAGGGCCTGCAGGGCCTTGGGGTCGGCGGCGGAGGAGCTCATGAGATACTCCTGCCGGCCGGTGGCCTTGAGCACATACAGGTCTCGCAGCAGGCTCAAAAGCTGGTCAAAGAGGGACACGATATCCCGGCCCTCCAGATAGCAGTCGGTGAAAATTTCCAGGGCCTTTGCGCCGTCGCCGGCGGTAACGGCCTGGTAGACCTGCATCACCGTGTCGGCAGAGGGCACGCCCAAAGCTTCGGTGACCCGGACCAGGTCGATGTTGCCGTCGGCAGACACCGAGCGGTCCAGCAAAGAGATGGCGTCACGCATACTGCCGTCGCCCAGCCGGGCCAGCAGGGCTGCGGCAGGGGTGGACAGGGTGAAGCCCTCTTCGGCGGCGATCTGATTCAGACGGGCGGCGATGATCTCCGGCGGAATACGGCGGAAATCGTAGCGCTGGCACCGGGAAAGGATGGTGGCGGGCACCTTGTGGATCTCGGTGGTGGCCAGGATGAACAGAACGTGCTCGGGGGGCTCTTCCAGGGTCTTCAGCAGGGCGTTGAAGGCGCCGGCGGACAGCATGTGCACCTCGTCGATGATGTACACACGCTTGGTGAGGGCGGTGGGAGAAAAGGCGGCCTCCTCCCGGATGTCGCGGATGTTGTCCACGCCGTTGTTGGAAGCGGCGTCGATCTCGCTGACGTCCAGGGCGGAATCCTCCAGAATGGAGCGGCAGGCGGCGCACTTGTTGCAGGGGCTGCCGTTGACGGGGCTTTCACAGCACACCGCCCGGGCCAGGATCTTGGCGCAGGTGGTCTTGCCGGTGCCCCGGGTGCCGGTGAACAGATAGGCGTGGCTGGTGCGCCCCGACGCCACCTGGTTGCGCAGGGCGGCGGTGACGTGGTCCTGGCCAAAGACATCGTCAAAGGTCAGGGGCCGCCATTTGCGGTATAGGGCAAGATGCTGTTCCACGGTGTTTCCTCCATTCTGTACGATTAAAAATAGCGGCTGTCCGCCCGGCGGTCAGTCCTCCGTCATCAGTCCCATGGCAGCCCCTGCCGGTTGGCCGCGGCACACACGAAGTACCGCTTAATGCTGCTCGGTTCCCCGCCTGACATGGTTCACGGTCACGCGCTGCGCGGGACCGGCAGAGACTGCCACAGGGCTGATGAAACGGAACGGGACTTTGACCTTGGAAGGCGCAACAGCCGCTTACGTTTACGTTACCAAAATATTATATACGAAAGTTTGGAAAAATGCAATCATTTAATCCATCAAATCTGCATTTTTCACGTCGGCGATGAGCATATGGCCGGGGGCGTGGGTGATGGCAAAGGGCGGGCAGACGTTCATCACCACCGACTGGGGGGTGACGCCGCAGGGCCAGAACACCGGGATCTCCCCCTCCTTCACGGTGACCATGTCGCCGAAATCGGGGTGATACAGGTCGTGGATGCCGATTTTTTCGGGCTCACCGATGCAGACGGGTGCGCCGTGGACACGGGGCATCCGGGCGGTGATCTTTCTCGCCTCTTCGGCCTGTTCGGGGGTCATGGGCCGCATGCTCACCACCATCTTGCCGGAAAAGGCGCCGTAGGGGGTGCAGTCGATGTTGGTGCGGTACATGGGCACGTTTCTGCCCTCCTCGATGTGGCGGACGGGCAGACCGGCCTGGAGCAGGGCATCCTCAAAGGAGAAACTGCAGCCGATCAAAAAGGCCACCAGGTCGTCGTTCCAGTACTGCTCCACGTCCAGAGGCTCTTCCACCAGATGGCCGTCCTTCCACACCCGGTACTTGGGGAAGTCCCGGGCCAGGTCCACGTCGGCGGCGATGGCCTTCAGCAGGCGGCTGCCCTTTTCGCTCTCCTCCAGCACGGGGCAGGAGAAGGGATTGCGGCGGGCAAACTCCCGGAAGTCCTCTGCCAGGGCGGAGGGCAGCACGATCAGGTTGCACTGGGCGCGGCCGGCGCACATGCCGGCGGTGGGGCGCACGATGGCATTGTCCCGGAACAGGCGGCGGGCGGCGGCGGGCTCCATCTGCTCATAGTCGGGCAGCTGCAGGGCCACACGCAGTTCCCGCAGCACCCGGAGATTCTCCTCCTGGGACAGGTGGTCCACGGTGAGGACGGCCTCGCCGGTGACGCCGTCCACGCAGCCGTTGCCCACAACGGCCCGCAGCAGGCGGTTTTCCTGCTCGTCGGTGGGCATCAGATCCCGGCCGGTGATGGCCGACAGCACGGCACGGATGCCCCAGCCCCACCAGTTGGACACACCGGAGGTGAGGGTGAAGTCGGCGGGGGCGTCGGCGCAGATCACGTCACCGTGGTTGACACGCTCTTCGATCATGTTGCGGAAATTGCCCATGCCCAGCTCGTTGCCGCCGTCGCCGATGCCGATGGTGACGGTGCTCTTGTCATAGAGCAGCAGGTCGGTGTCGGCCAGCAGGTCGTCGATGTACTCGCCCCGGAAGTTGTGGAAATGGCCGTCCAGGCCCCGGCCGGGACGCTCGATGGCGATGACGTGGGTGGGCTTGTGATGCTTCAGCAGACTGTAGCAAAAGGCCTGGGCGCCCAGCTTGGGCACGCACAGCACCTCGGCCGAGGGGGCATAGATGGCGCAGGCGGCCAGCATGGCGGCACAGGAGGGCTCATCGGTGATGACGGTGACCTTTTTGCCGATCTGCTCCAGCACGGCGGCCAGGTTGGCGGTGCCGATGGGGCCGTCGGTCTCACCCTTGCCGCCGGCACGCTGGACAGGGAAGCCGGAAATAATGAACACCTCGCCGGCGTTCAGCAGGGAAAAGCCCAGCTTTTTCAGGTCGGCCCGGGGCAGGTCGGTGGTGAGGCCCCGGTGGCCGGGGTCGGTCTCCATAACGCTCCAGATGCGGCTGAATACATCGCTCATATCAAAAAACACCCTTTTTCTCTCATAGTTGGTAACAGTATAGCAGAAAAAGCGACAAAAAGGAAGAGGGAAACGGCCGGTCTTTCCAGCCTCGATATCCGCCCGCACCCGGAGCATGGTCATCCTGAGGGATCTCAGGGCAAGTCCGCCGTGAGATCCCTCGGCTCCGCTTCGCTCCGCTCAGGATGACAAGAGGCGCCTTTCCCAATTACCATTTTGTCTGATTTCATATAGAATTCAAATTCTTTCGTCGAACCGCATAGAAAAGGGTCCCCTCTTTGAATGGGGGGAGACCCTAAAATCAAACATGCTTAGCCAGTAAATCCAAACCAGATAAGCAATCCGATACCTATCAAGCCGGCGATAACACCGGTATATAAATAAGGCTTTTCTTCATATTTATGATATTTATAGAATAATTCTGCTGCTGCGCCGATGAACAGGAGTGCCAAACTGCCTTTCCAGGCTGGATTACCTTTGAACAGGCAAATGATGGTCAAAATCTGTGTTGCGGCAATAACGAAGTTGAGTGCGAGACTCTCTGATTTAATCTGTATTTCTTGGTCACGTTCATCTTTGAGCGGACGATTGATTTTCTTGCTCATACTGTTGATCCTCCAGTTCTTTGTTTTCTTTTAAGCAACACAGTTCTTCAACCGTCACACCAAAGATTTGTGCAATACGGTAAGCCAACATCAAGGAAGGGCTGTATTGCTCTTTTTCAATCGAGATAATTGTACGGGAGGAAACATGAACTAAGCTCGCTAACTGTTGTTGTGTCATATTTGCCTCTGTCCGTAACGCTTTTACCTTTGTTTTCAAATCACTGCCTCCTTTTGATTATGAAGCAAACTTCACGTGAAGTTGACTTCATCATAACGTGACACAACCACATTGTCAAGTGCCATAGTGGAATATCAAAAGGAACTCAATTGTTGAATTCAACGAACTTCTCAGTATCAGACAAACTGGTAAAAGGGACGAGGCGCCTTTCCCCTTGACAAGATTTCACAAATAGGATAAACTGGTTGGGTACACGGAGGAGTACCCAAGAGGCTGAAGGGTCCGCACTCGAAATGCGGTAGGCGTCTAAACAGCGCGCAAGGGTTCAAATCCCTTCTCCTCCGCCAGAAAAGCACCGCTTTCGCGGTGCTTTTTTCTTGTTTGCCGACATTTTTCAGCGATTTATCAGAATAAAATCTTGCTTTTCCCGGAAAGCCGTGCTACAATATAAAAACTATGCACTTCCCAAAAGGAGATTTGATCAATATGGAACAGAAACGCAGTAATTTCACCGGTTCGCTGGGCTTTGTCCTGGCCGCGGCAGGCTCTGCCGTGGGTCTGGGCAACATCTGGCGCTTTCCCTATCTGGCCGCCAAGGACGGCGGCGGCATTTTCCTGCTGACCTATATCATTCTGGCACTGACCTTTGGCTTCGCTCTGCTGACCACCGAGATCGCTATCGGCCGCAAGACCGCTCAGAGCCCCCTCACCGCCTATAAGGTGCTGCATCCCCAGTGGGGCTGGATCGGCATCGTTGCCTGCATCGTCCCCATGATGATCCTGCCCTATTACAGCGCCATCGGCGGCTGGATCCTCAAGTACCTGTTCGCCTTCCTCACCGGAAGCGCCCCCACCGCCGCTGAGGCCGACGGCTTCTTCGGCGCCTTCATCACCTCCCCCGTGGAGCCCATCATCTGGTTCCTGCTCTTCCTGGGCGCCACCACCTTCGTGGTTTATAAGGGCGTCAACGCCGGTATCGAGCGCATGAGCAAGGTGATGATGCCCATCCTGCTGGTGCTGATCATCTGCATCGCCGTGTTCTCCCTGACCCTGTCCCACACCGACGACGCCGGCGTCACCCGCACCGGTCTCCAGGGCCTGAAGGTCTATCTGATCCCCAACTTTGAGGGCATGACCGCCTCCAAGCTGCTGACCGTAGTCACCGACGCCATGGGCCAGCTGTTCTATTCCATCAGCGTGGCCATGGGTATCATGATCACCTACGGCTCCTACGTGAAGAAGGATACCGACCTGACCAAGTCTGTCAACCAGATCGAGATCTTCGACACCGCCGTGGCTTTCCTGGCCGGTATGATGATCATCCCCGCCGTGTACGCCTTCATGGGCCCCGAGGGTCTGAACAACTCCGGCCCCGGCCTGATGTTCAAGGCTCTGCCCAAGATCTTTGACACCATGGGCGGCATCGGTACCGTGGTGGGCGTTGCCTTCTTCGTGATGGTGGTCTTTGCCGCGCTGACCTCCTCCATCTCCATTATGGAGGCGCTGGTCTCCTCCGCCATGGACAAGTTCAAGATGGACCGTAAAAAGGCCGTTCTGATCGTGGCCGCCATCGCTCTGGTGGTGGGCGTCATCGTCTGCATGGGCTACACCGCCTTCTACTTCGAGGCCGACTTCGGCACCGTGGTGGCCGGCCAGATCCTGGATGTTCTGGACTATATCTCCAACTCCGTGCTGATGCCCATCGTGGCCATCGCCACCTGCATCCTGATCGGCTGGGTGGTCAAGCCCCAGACCGTCATCGACGAGATCACCCTGGGCGGCGTCAAGTTCGGCCGCCAGAAGCTGTACGTGGTCATGGTGAAGTACGTCACCCCCGTCATGCTGGTGGTGCTGCTGGCCAAGTCTCTGAATCTTCTGTAATTTTTCCCGCAAAGGGAGGGCACAAGCCCTCCCTTTTGTGTTATAATGGCTTTATGATAAGGAAGGAGGGCGTTATCGTGGCAAAACAGAAGCGCAACACCAAGGGCAAGATCATCTCGGCGGCCTGGGAGCTCTTTTA
The DNA here is from genome assembly GCA_017521295.1 of Clostridia bacterium. Lineage (GTDB taxonomy): Bacteria > Bacillota > Clostridia > Oscillospirales > Butyricicoccaceae > UBA4644. Next base: position 39,388 of record JAFXDF010000068.1, read on the forward strand.
CGAGCAGGGCTACGACGACACCACGGTGGAGGAGATCATCGAGCGCTCGGGCACCAGCAAAGGCTCTTTTTACCATTATTTCGACGGCAAGGACGCCCTTTTGTCCTCCCTTTCCTTTCTGTTTGATGAGGAATACGCCCGGCTGCAGCAGGAGCTGGACCCGGACATCGACGCCTGGGACAAGCTGCTGCATCTGAACCGGGCGCTGTTCGCCATGATCGACAGCCGCATCTCCATGGAGCTGCTGGCACGGCTGCTGTCCTCCCAGCTGATCACCAAGGGCAACAAGCACCTTCTGGATCACGACCGGCTGTACTTCAAGTACCTGCGGCAGATCGTCCGGGAGGGCCAGGACCGGGGACAGATCACCGACGCGCTGACGGCCAACGAGATCGTCAAGCTGTACGCCCTCACCGAGCGGTCGCTGATGTACGACTGGTGCCTGTGCGGCGGCGAGTACTCCCTCACCTCCTATGCCGAAAAAATGATGCCCATGTTCCTGGGGGAGCTGCGGGCGAAAAAATAATTTTTATCCCAAAAAATCGTAATAAAAATCGTACAGCCGAAAACCGTTGCATTTTCAATGGTTTCGGCTGTTTTTCTTTAAAATCGTTCAGACTATGTTCTGTATTGCAGTCTACTTTTCTTTGTGGTATACTCTGCCCATCACTTGATCCCGGGAGGGTTTTCGTATGGCTAACATTTGTATTCTGATCTCCATCGTTCTGTATCTGGCGTTCATGGTGGGCGTGGGTGTCTGGTACACCAAGCGCAACAACAGCGCCGACGACTTTTATCTGGGCGGCCGCAAGCTGGGCCCCTATGCCACCGCTATGAGCGCCGAAGCCTCTGACATGAGTTCCTGGCTGCTGATGGGTCTGCCCGGTCTGGCCTTCTTCAACGGCCTGGCCGATCCCTTCTGGACGGCTGTAGGCCTGGCCGTGGGCACCTGGTTCAACTGGCTGCTGGTGGCCAAACCCCTGCGCTACTACAGCGCCGAGATCTCCGCCATCACCGTGCCCGAGTTCTTCTCCAAGCGGTTCGGCGACAAAAAGCGCCTGCTGCAGGGCCTGGCCGCCGTGGTCATCATCGTGTTCTTCGTGCCCTATACCGCCTCGGGCTTTGCCGCCTGCGGCAAGCTGTTCTCCTCCCTGTTCGGCTGGGATTACATGGCCTGTATGATCGTCAGCGCCGTGGTCATCGTGGGCTACACCGTATTGGGCGGCTTCCTGGCAGCCTCCGTCACCGACCTGATCCAGTCCGTCATCATGTCCATCGCCCTGGCCTGCGTGCTGGTGTTCGGCATCTTCTCCGCCGGCGGTCTGGACAACGTGATCTCCAACGCCTCCCAGGTGGCCGGCTATCTGAAGGTCACCGCCATGGGCAACATCCTCACCGGCGAAAGCACCCCCTACGGTCTGCTGACCATCGTTTCCACCATGGCCTGGGGCCTGGGCTACTTTGGTATGCCCCACATCCTGCTGCGGTTCATGGCCATTGAGGAGCCCGACAAGCTGAAGGTCTCCCGCCGGGTGGGCACCATCTGGGTGGTCATCTCCATGTTCGTGGCCATCTTCATCGGCATCGTGGGTTACGGCATGGTGCAGAACGGCGCTATGAGCGGCTTTGAAAGCGCCTCCGCCGCCGAAGCCATCATCGTTTCCATTGCCAAGCTGATCTCTCAGCACGGCGTGCTGGCCGCCCTGCTGGCCGGTCTGATCCTGGCAGGCATCCTGGCCTCCACCATGTCCACCGCCGACTCTCAGCTGCTGGCAGCCTCCTCCAGCGTGTCCCACGACCTGCTGGGCGGCTTGTTCAAAAAGGAACTGTCCACCAAGCAGAAGATGCTGGTGGCCCGCACTTCTCTGGCGGTCATCGCCGTGCTGGGCGTGCTGCTGGCACAGGATCCCAACAGTTCGGTGTTCACCATCGTGTCCTTTGCCTGGGCCGGTTTCGGCGCCTCCTTCGGTCCCTCCATGCTGTGCGCCCTGTTCTGGAAGCGCACCACCTGGCAGGGCTCCCTGGCGGGTATGCTGTCCGGCGGCGTGATGGTCTTTGTGTGGAAGTTCCTGGTGAAGCCCATGGGCGGCGTGTTTGGCATCTACGAGCTGCTGCCCGCCTTCCTGGTGGGTCTGGCCGCCATCATCATCGTCAGCCTGATCACCAAGGCTCCCGAAAAGGACATCACCGGCACCTTCGACGCCGTCAAGGCCATGAAGTAAGGTTTTCCATTTCATAAAAAAGCGGCCAACCGGCCGCTTTTTCTTGTCTTTGGGGGCAAAATGCCGTATAATGAGGACGATCTTTTTGCCCCAAGGAGTTTTTATGAAACTGAGCGCAAAACGGGTGGAAGTCCACTACGCCGCCGTGCAGGGCACCTATTGGGCCTCCAACTGCACCCTGCGCGGTCTGATGGCGGTGTTCCTCACCTTTCACGGCTTTAACGACGCCCAGATCGGCTACACCTCGTCGCTGGTCTATTGCTTTACCATTTCTCTCTCCCTGCTGCTGTCGGCCTGGGCCGACAAACATCCCCTCACCCCGCTGAAGCGCACGGTGACCGCCCTTTATCTGGTGGGTCTGGCGGCGGCTGCGGTCCTCTATCTGCTGCCCCTGCCGGTGCTGCTGTTCATGCTGGTGTACGCCCTGAACTGCTGCTTCCACAACTGCGCCGACAGCATCCTCAACGCCCTGATGATGCAGTATGTGGACAACGGCATCCCCGCCCGCTACGGCTGGCCCCGGGGCGTAGGCTCCATCACCTATGCCATCATGGCCTGGGTGCTGGGCGCTTTGATGGAGACCTATACCCCCAACGTGATCCTGCCGGTGTTTCTGGGGCTGTGCACCCTTTCTCTGGCGGCGCTGCTGGTGCTGCCCGACCCGGGCCCCCGGCGTCTGCGGGAGCAGCGGGAAAACAAGGTCTCCTACGGTCAAATGCTGAAAACCAACCCCACCCTGGTGCTGCTGCTGGTGGCCTGCATCCTTTCGGGCATGGGCCAGTGCGCCAGCACCACCTTCCTCATCCGGGTGGTGGAAAAGCTAGGGGGCACCTCCCGGGAGCTGGGCATCGCCATGTTCATCCAGGCCGGAGTGGAGCTGCCTATGATGTTTGCCTCCGGCTGGCTGCTCAAGCGGTTTTCGGCCGGCGGTCTGCTGACCCTGTCCTTTTTCTGCAACGGCGTCAAGCTGCTGCTGCTGTGTGTCGCCCCCAGCCTGCCCTTTTTGTACGCCGTCATGGTGTTTTCCATGTTTTGCTTCGGCATTTTCGGCTTTGCCTCGGTTTTGTTCGTCAACTCCATCGCCGGCGTCCAGGAAAAGGTCCGGGCCCAGTCGCTGCTGTCCCTCTGCTACACCGGCGGCCTGGGCGGCATTCTGGGCAATCTGCTGTCGGGCGCCCTCATCGGCGTCATCGGTCTGAACTGCCTGTTCCTGCTGTCCGCCGGGCTGTGCCTGGCAGGCGCCGGCGTGATGGTGCTGTGTTTGCGGCAGTACCGCAAACAGTTTTTACAGTAATTCTTCCGTTGGAGGGGTAGTATGCCTCGTTTATTGGTGAATCTTTCGAATATCCGTCGCAACGCGGAGGCGATTTGCCGCTTGTGCACCGGCCGGGGCATTTCGGTGGCCGGCGTGGTCAAGGGTGCCTGCGGCGCTCTGCCGGTGGCCCGTGCGGTACTGGAGGGCGGCTGCGCCCAGCTGGCCTCCTCCCGGCTGTCTCAGCTGGAGGGCATCCGGGCCGCCCTGCCCCAGGCCAGGACCCTGCTCATCCGTATGCCGGCGCCCCAGGAGGCCCAGCGGGTGGTGCGGGCCTGTGACCTGAGCCTCAACACCGAGGAGGGCACCCTCCGGGCCCTCAGCGCCGCCGCCCGGGAGGCCGGGGTGACCCACGGGGTCATCCTCATGTACGAGTTGGGAGACCTGCGGGAGGGCGTTGCCTCCCGGGAGGCTCTGGTGGCTCTGGCAAAGACCGCCGAAGAACTGCCCGGCCTGCATCTGGCGGGCATCGGCGGCACGCTGAACGATATTTACGGCGTCAGCCCCTCCCGGGAAAACATGCAGGAGCTGGTGAACGCCTTCCACGCCGTGGAAGCGGCCCTGGGCCGCAAGTTGGACATCCTGTCGGGCGGTAGCACCACCTCCCTGCCCATGCTGCTCCAGGGCCAGCTGCCCCCGGAGATCAACCATCTGCGCATCGGCGAAGCCATCCTCACCGGGCGGGATCTGCCCGATCTGTGGGGCTGCCAGGTGCCCGGCTGCGGCTGTGACACCCTGGTGCTGGAGGCGTCCGTCATCGAGTGCAACCGAAAGCCCACCCGGCCCTGGGGCCTGCGCAGCCAGAACGGCTTCGGCGAGCAGCCGCCCCTGCCCCCCGACCGGGGCATCCGCCAGCGGGCCATCCTCAACGTGGGCCGCTGCGACGTGGGCGAGGTGAGCCAGCTGATCTGTCCCGAGGGGGTCTCGGTGATCGGCGCCAGCTCCGACCATCTGGTGGTGGACGTGCAGGAGCTGCCCGGCCTCTCGGTGGGAGACAGCCTGGGTTTCCGCCTGTTTTACCAGGGTATGCTGTTCGCCTTCCACTCGGAGGACGTGGAAAAAGTCTATCTCTAAACAACAAGGGCCCGTTGCAAAACACCTGTCATTCTGAGGTGGAACACCGGAGAATTCCCCCGAAACGGCAGAATCTTGCCGGTGGAAGGAGATCCTTCGACTTCGCTCAGGATGACAGCGGGGTGTTTTGCAACGGGCCCTTTCGCCGTATTTTACAGTGCTTTGTGTTCCTTTGCCAGGTGGATGTAGTGGTCGGCGTTCCAGGTGTTGTCGGCGATCTGCTCTGCCGTCACTTCCCGGAGGATCTTTGCCGGGCAGCCCACCACCAGGGAGTTTTCGGGGATGACCTGACCCTCCCGCACCAACGCGCCGGCGCCGATGATGGAGTTCTTTCCGATCCTGCAGCCGTTGAGCAGGGTGGCGTGCATACCGATGATGACGTTGTCTCCCACCTCCGCTCCGTGGACCACGGCGCTGTGCCCCACGGTGACCTTTTCACCCAGGGTGATTTGGAAGCCCTTGTCGGTGTGCAGCACGGCGCAGTCCTGGATGTTGGAGCCCCTGCCGATGAAAATGCTGTCGGCGTCGCCCCGGACCACCGCGCCGTACCAGACCGAGGCATCCTCCTGCAGGGTCACGTCGCCGATGACGGTGGCGTTGTCGGCCACGAAGCAGGATGCCCGGATGGCGGGCGTATGTCCGTTGAATGATTTAATCATGGTCTACCTCCTTAAAAAAGCCGATCTCGCCGCGGTACTGTTCCAGATAATCCAGCAGGGCATCGGCATTGTCAAAGGCCGCCCACAGGGTGCGGCATTCTTCCTTCATAAAGCCGTCGGCCATGGCCTTTTCCAGCATGGCCAGCAGCGGGTCAAAATACCCCCGGAGATTCAGCAGGGCCACGGGCTTGCTGTGCCGCCCCAGCTGCTTGAGGGTCAAAATCTCGAACAACTCGTCAAAGGTGCCGATGCCGCCGGGCACCGCCACAAAGGCGTCGGCCTTGTCCTCTAAAATCTGCTTGCGTTCCCGCATGGTGTCGGTAAAAAAGAACTCGTCACAGGCCGGGTACAAAATGCCGTCCGCGTTGAAAAACCGGGGCGCCACGCCGATGACCCGGCCCTCTGCCCCCTTGACGCCACGGGCAGCCGCCCCCATGAGGCCCTTGTCGCCGCCGCCGAAAAGCAGGGTATGCCCGCGCTTTCCCATGGCGCGGCCAAAGTCCTCCACCCCCGTAAAATAGTCGGGATGGATGTTCTGACTGGACGCGCCGTATAAACAGATGACCATAGCCTTTCCCCCTTGCTTTTTTGCATAGTATACCGCATTTTGCCAAAGAATTCAATTTACTGGACATTTTTCTCCGACCGTGCTATGATTTCACCACAGAAACTGAAATAAAGGAGTGTCTCCTATGTTTGAATATGATCCCAGCAAGAGCATTTGCACCTGCGCCAGAGTCACCTACGGCGATATGGCCGAAGCGGTGGAAAAGGGCGCCAAAACGGTGGCCGACATCCGGGAAAAGACCCGGGCCACCGCCTTCTGCGGCAGCTGCACCGAGCGTGTGGAAGCCTTTCTGACCGCCCTGCAGACCGGCCAGGCCAAGGCCATGGTCCGGGCTGACGAGCCGGTGTCCGACGACGAGGTGGTAGCTCCCGGCTACCGCCAGGTGGGCCCCGAGCTGTACTATGTGGGCGCTTCCGACCGGGCGGCCGACCGGTTTGAAAAACAGTACCCCGTGCCCCGGGGCATGAGCTTCAACAGCTATCTGCTGCTGGACCGTCAGACCATCCTGTTCGACACGGTGGACCAGTCGGTGCGGGAGGTGTTCCTCCGCAATCTGGAGTCCCTGCTGGGCGAGCGCAGGCTGGACTTTTTGGTGATCCACCACATGGAGCCCGACCACGCCGCCACCATCGCCGAAGTGCTGCGCCGCTGGCCCAAGTGCCAGGCCATCTGCACCGCCGGCGCCAAAAAGATGATGGGCCAGTTCTTCGGCCCCCAGTTCTCCAAGCGCATCCAGGAGATCCGCGACGGCGTGTCCATGCTCACCGGCAAGCACGTTTTGTCCTTCCACACCGCCCCCATGGTCCACTGGCCCGAGGTGATGGTCACCTATGACCGCACCTCCGGCACCCTGTTTTCCGCCGATGCCTTCGGCACCTTTGGTGCGCTGGACGGCAACCTGTTCGCCGATCAGGTGAACTTCGGCGACTGGCTGGAGGAATACCGCCGCTACTACACCAACATCGTTGGCAAATACGGCGGCCCGGTGCAGCAGCTGCTGCAAAAGACCTCCGGTCTGGAGATCCGGCAGATCTGCCCCCTCCACGGCTCCATCTGGCGCAAGGATCTGGGCGCCATCCTGGAAAAATACCAGCAGTGGAGCACCTACACCCCCGAAGAGCAGGGCGTGGTCATCGCCTACGCCTCCATTTACGGCAACACCGAGCTGGCCTGTCAGGCACTGGCCAACACCCTGTCCGACAAGGGCGTCCGGGATGTCAAGCTGATGGATCTGTCCCGGGAGCATCCCTCCTATGTCATCGCCGAGGCCTTCCGCCGCAGCCATCTGGTGCTGGCGTCGGTGACCTACAACAGCGGCCTGTTCCCCGACATGGAGCACTTCCTCCACCAGCTGAAGCACCACGGCCTGAAAAACCGCACCGTGGCTCTCATGGAAAACGGCTCCTGGGCCCCGGTGGCTGCCCGCAAGATGGACGAGCTGCTCACCGGCTCGGGCAACCACGTACTGGGCAAAAAGATCACCCTGCTGTCCACCCTCAAGCGCAGCCAGCTGCAGGAACTGGAAGAGTTGGCCGACGCCATCCTTTCCAGCATGAAATAACGGAAATATTTGCATAAACTGCCATCACCTCGGTCACAATAGGGCCGAGGTGATTTTTTATGTGGAACCAGAAAGAACGCGACCTGCTGAAGGATCTGAAGGGTCAGGAGCAGCTGTGTGTGGACAAGTACCTGCGCCACAGCGAATGCGCCCACGATCCTCAGCTGAAAAACCTGTTTTCCCAGCTGGCCCAGCAGGAGGCCCAGCATCTGAAGACCGTGACCGAGATGGAAAGCGGCACCATCCCCCAGATGAACGGCGGAAGCCAGAACAAGCCTACCTTTACCGCCGCCTACACCGCCGAAAGCAAGGAGAAAAAGGACGACTGCTACCTGTGCTCCGACACCCTGGCCGGGGAAAAGCACGTGTCCGGGCTGTACGACACCTGTGTGTTCGAGTTCCGAAATCAGCAGGCCCGCAGCGTCCTCAACCACATCCAGAAAGAGGAGCAGGAGCACGGCAAGCTGATCTACGACTATATGCAGACCAACAGCATGTATTCCTGACAAGCACTGACCCACGAAACAATCTGCGGCGTCATCCTGAGCGGAACGAAGTATAGTCGAAGGATCTCAGGTTATGCCCGCCGTAAGATCCCCCGGCTGCGCTCGGGATGACCGACACAGACGAAAAGAGCCGCCCGCAGGCGGCTTTTTCTTATAAGACGAACTTGTTGAGGGCCTCTTCCACGCCCTGCCAGCGTTGGCCGGCGCAGACGTAGTCGGCCTCCTGTTTGGCGGCCTCCACACCGTTGGACACCACCACGCCCAGGCCCGCCCAGCGGATCATGGGCAGATCGTTGGTGTTGTCCCCCAATGCCATGACCTCCTGCCGGTCAATGCGCATGAGCCCGGCCAGGGTCTCCACAGCCTTGCCCTTGCCGGCATTTTTGGGGAGTACTTCGATGAGCCAGGGCTGGCTCTGGCAGAAGTCCAGGTTGGGGAAGGTTTCGGCCAGCTCCAAAAGCCGGGCGGCCACCTTGTCCTCCTGCTCCACGATGAGCATTTTGGGGGTGGGATGCAGGCCCCCGAAGGTGAGATAGTCGCCGATCTCCCGGAAGCCCACCACCTTCACGTCGGGGTCCACCCGGAGGCCCTCGCAGTCTTTTTCGCAGATGACCACATCGTCGTAGTCGTAGCACTGAAGGTACAGGCCTTCCTTCCGGCAGAAGGCGGCCACCTGCCGGATGGTCTCCACTTCAATATAAGACCGGGCGATGACCTCGCCGGTGTCGCCCCACTTGATGAGGGAGCCGTTGTAGCAGATCACCGGGGTGCGGGCACCGATTTTTTTGGCGGCGGCCAGGGCCGAAGGAAAGCACCGGCCGGTGGCCACGGCGGTGAGCACGCCCTTTTGGGCGGCCAGGTGGAACAGGTGGGCGGTGCTTTCGGGAACTTCGCCGGTGATGTGATCCAACAGGGTGTTGTCCAGATCGGTTGCGATGAGTTTGATCATTTCTTGGTTTCCTCCACGATGCGGCCGATGGCCTCTTCCAGATTGGAGACCACCTCTTCGGTGAAATAGAAGCCACCGCCGGTGGTGGACTGGGTGGCCTTCCAGATCAGATAGGCCGTCAGCAGCGCCAGGGCGGCAAAGGTGGACCAGTACAGGGCTTTAAAGATCTTCCGGGTGCGGCCCTCGTGGATCTTGTGATGCTTGTCAGGGGAATAATTGCCGTACAGATAGCAGGGCTCTTCCTGGCCGATGAGGGTACACCAGCGGGTGTCGCAGGCGGCGGCCTTTTTCATATGGTCGTCAAAGACCCCCTGCCACCGCTCGTTGAGCTTGGCCGACACAAGGCCAAAGGCGGCCAGCAAACCGGCCACAATGGCGGCGATCACGTTGTTTTCCAGACCGAACACCACCGCCACGGCACCGATGACCATGGCGATATAAATGGAGGTGAAGGTCAGCCGCTCGTTCTCCACATGGCGGGCGTGGTTGAGATTTTCGCTGACACAGTGCTGGAGATAGGCGATCTGTTCGGCTCTGCGGTCGATTTCGTTCATAACGGTCCCTCGTTTCTCTCTTTAAGCTCTGGCGATGACGGCGCCCAGGGCGATGGAGGCCAGCTTGCTGTCGGCGCTGTCCGAACGGGACACCAGGATGATGGGCACCCGGGCACCGATGATGAGGCCGGCCGCCCGACAGCCTGTGAGGCACAGGGCGGTCTTGTAGATGGCGTTGCCCATCTCGTAGTTGGTCACCAGAAGCAGGTCGGCGTCGCCGGCGCCGGGGGCGTCAAAGTGCTTGTGGGCGCAGGCGTCCTTGCTGAGGGCCAGGTCCACCGACACCGGGCCGATGACGTCCATGTTGTACTTCTGCCACTTTTCGGTCATTTGGGTCAGTTCAAAGGCGTCCACCGTGCTCTGGATCTTGGGGTTTACCGTTTCGGCGCCGCAGACGCAGGCGGCGTGGATGCGCTCATAGCCCAGCTTGTGGAGCACCCCGGCGGCGTTGTCCAGAATCTGCACCTTTTTGTCCAGATCGGGGAAGGTGTTCATGCCGCCATCGGACATGAGGATCATCTTGTGGTAACCGGGGGTCTCAAAGAGCATCACATGGCTCAAAAGGCTGTCGGTGCGCAGGTTGGCCTCCTTGTCCAGCACGGCCCGCATCAGGTCGGCGGTGCCCAGAATGCCCTTCATCAGGAAGTGGGCCCGGCCCTGGGTCACCAGGGCCACGGCGGCCTTGGCACAGTCCACGTCGGAATCGGCGGGAACGATCTCGTAGTCGGCGGGGTTTTCGCCCACGTCGGTGAGCATTCTGGCGATCACATCGGCATGGCCCACCAGAATGGGAGTGACGATGCCCTCCCGTTTGGCGGCGGAAACCGCCTCGATGACGGCGGTATCGTGGGCGGCGGCCACCGCCACCACGCCGGATGCGCCCGATCTTGCCGCCCGAATGACGGCGTCCAGAGAATTCAAAGCCATAGCGCGCCTCCTTAGAACTTTCTGGCCTGCTCTTCGCCCCGGAGCACCCGCAGGGCGCCCTGGGCCAGAGACAGCATCTCGTTTTCGCCGGGGAGGATCATGATGGGGGCGATCTTTTTCACATATTCCTCGATGGCGGCGGGCAGGCGCTTGGAATAGGCCATGCCGCCGGTGAGGACAATGGCGTCCACGTCAAACTTCAGCACGGCAGACATGGAGCCGATGTCCCGGCTCAGCTGGTACACCATGGCGTCGAAGATCAGTTTGGCCTTTTGGTTGCCCTCTTCAAAGGCCATGCGCTCCACGTCACGGAAGTCCCGGGTGCCCAGATAGGACACCACGCCGGAGTTGGTCTCCAGCTGACGGAGGATCTCGGCCTGGGTCTTGCCGGAATGGAAGCAGTAATCCACTACCTGCTGCACCGGCAGGTTGCCGGCACGGTCCATGGAGAAGCAACCCTCGTCAAAGACGTTGTTGACCTCTACCATACGGCCCTTCTGATGGGCGGCTGTGGTGACGCCGCCGCCCAGGTGGGCCACCACGAAGTTGCACTGGTCATAGGTCTTGCCCAGCATGGCGGCCGCCTTGCGGGCCATGCTGCGGTGGTTGAGGGCGTGGACAAAGCTGACACGCTCCATCTCGGCAAAGCCGGTGACACGGGCCACATCGGGCAGCTCGTCCACCGAAACGGGGTCCACGAAGTAGGCGGGGATGTCGGTGCCCTTTGTCAGCTCCCAGGCCAGCAGGCTGCCCAGGTTAGCGGCGTGCTCCTTGCGGGCGTGGTGAAGCATCTCATCCACCACATCCTCATCGATGCGGTAGGTGCCGGCCACCACCGGCTTGGTAAAGCCGCCCCGGGCGGAGACGGCCTCCAGCTCGGACAGGGGGAAGCCCGCCTTGTCCAGCGCGGCGCGGATCATTGCCAGGCGGTACTCCAGCTGATCCAGCACACCGGGGAAGGGCGCCAGGTCGGCGGGGGTGTGGCTGATGGATTCGGTATAGATGGGATTTTCGTCCTGATAGATGGCGATCTTGGTGGAAGTGGAACCGGGATTGATGACCAGAATTTCCATATCAAAGCCCTCCTGCGGCAAATTTAGTCCATATGTAATTTTATTTTATAATGTATGAAGAGGATTGTCAACGAAAAGACAAAGTCTGCCAGTATCCGCCCTTGATTACGGCTGAAAATTGTGCTATCGTGTAAAATGAAGGAATGTGCGAAAAAATTCTTTTTTTAAAAAATTTTTGAAAAACGTGTGACCTCGGGCCGGGGTCATCCGTGTTACAGACAGGAGGCAAGCGATGGCACCCCAGGAACGCATCGGTCGTGCATACGACCTGTACGGCGCACAGCTGTACCGTGTGGCCTTTTCCCTGCTGCAGAGCCGGGAAAGCGCCGAGGACGCGGTGCAGGACGCCTTTGCCCGGTATCTGACCTATGACAAGCCCTTCCGTGACGACGAGCACGAAAAGGCCTGGCTCATCCGGGTGACCATCAACCGCTGCCGGGACCTGCAGAGAGCGGGCACGGTGCGGGCTTATACCCCCCTGGAGGATCTGCTGCATCATCCCGGTCAGCCCGACGACGGCTGGCAGGAGGGTCAGCCGGTGCTGCAGGCGGTGCTGGCGCTGCCGGAGAAATACCGGACGGTGCTGGTGCTCCACGGGCTGGAGGGCCAGCCGGTGGATGTGATCGCCTCCGAGCTGCGCGTTACCCCCTCTGCCGTAAAAATGCGGCTGAAACGGGGGCGGGAAATGCTGCAGCAGGCCCTTGCAAAGGAGGACATCCATGTTTGACGAAAGCACAAAAGCTGCCTGGCAGGGCATCCAGCCCAGCCCGGAGCTGAAGGAAAAGGTGCTGCGGCAGCAGCCCAAAAAAGTGACGCCCTTCCCCGGAAATCTGGTAAAGACCGCCGCGGCCGTGGCCGCCTGTCTCATCATCGGTGTGAACGTGCTGGGTCTGGGTCAGCCGCTGGTGGAGGTCAACGGCCAGCCGGTGAGCCAGCCGATGGTGCTGCAAAGCGCAGCGGCCCTCAGCCGGGAAGTGTCGGCCCTGTCGGCCGATGAAGGCATCACGGTGGAACTGACAGCCGACGATGACACCGACCTTGCGGTGTCGGAGGGACGGCTGGAGGGCAACCTCTGGACGGTGGAGGCGCCGGGAGACTATCTCCTGCGGGCCATCAAGGGAAACAAGACCCAGTATTTCCTGCTGTCCTTTGACGCAGAGACCGGTCTCTGGACGCTGCGTCCCGAAAGTTAAGAAAACAATTTTAAAAAAATGATTATTTGGAGGAACATTACCATGAAAAAGTTTATTTCTGTCATTCTGATGGCCGCTCTGGCCCTGTCCCTGTTTGCCGCCTGCGGCAAGGACGAAGCCCCCAAGGGCGCCGACCTGTCCGGCGAGACCTGCGAGGCTCTGGTCAACAAGATCTACGAGACCAAGATGCCCGAGTTCGCTCTGATGACCATGCCCGTTGACCTGGCCGATGCTGAGACCACCGCCTGGCTCACCGGCGTTTCCGATCCCGCTCTGCTGAAGGAAGCCGTTGTTTCCGAGTCCATGATGGGCTCCCAGGCCTACTCCCTGGTGATGGCCCGCGTCAACGACGCCGCCAAGGCCGAGGAAGTTGCCAACATGATGCTGGAGAACATCGATCCCGTCAAGTGGATCTGCGTCCAGGCCGATGACATCGACGCCGCCATCTACGGCGACCTGGTGCTGTTCGTCATGATCGACAGCCAGTTCGGCATCCCCGCCGCCGACTTCATCGGCGCTTTCAAGACCATCGCCGGCGGCAACCTGGACAAGGAGCTGTCCAAGTAAGGGACGCCTGCTGTTTTCCCACGCGGGGCGGCTCTGCCGCCCCCTTTTCACGCCAATTTAGAGAGAAATCACGGAGGTATCTTCCATGAAAAAGATCCTGGCCCTGCTGCTGAGCCTGACCATGCTGGCCTCTCTGGCCGCCTGCGGCAGCAATGAGCAGCCCGCCGAGACCCCCACCGAGCCCGCTACCCAGCCTTCCATTCTGCCGGCACCCGGCGATCTGACCAAGCCTGCCCCTCCTTATGAGACCGGCACCGAGGCCTCCACCGAGGCTCCTACCGAGGCCCCCACCGAGGCTCCTACTGAGGCTCCCACTGAGGCTCCCACCGAGGCTCCTACCGAGGCTCCCACCGAGGCTCCTACCGAGGCTCCTACCGAGGCTCCTACCGAGGCTCCCACCGAGGCTCCCACCGAGGCTCCTACTGAGGCCCCTACTGAGGCCCCCACTGAGGCTCCTGCCGAACCCCAGATGCCCGTGGACACCCTGAGCCCCATGGTGGACCAGATCTATGCCATCAAGGGCCCCCAGTTCATGCACATGACCATGCCCGTTGACCTGGCCGATGCCGACACCACCGCCTGGCTCACCGGCGTTTCCGATCCCGCTCTGCTGACCGAGGCCGTTGTCAACGAGTCCATGATGGGCGCCCAGGCCTATTCTCTGGTGCTGGCCCGGGTCAAGGACGCCGCCAAGGCCGAGGAAGTCGCCCAGATGATGCTGGACAACATTGATCCCCGCAAGTGGATCTGTGTGGAGGCCGACGACATCGCCGCCGCCATCAAGGGCGACCTGGTGATGTTCATCATGATCGACAGCCAGATGGGCCTGCCTGCCGCCGACATGGTGGATGCCTTCTCCCAGGTGGCCGGCGGTGTGGACAAGACCCTGTCCAAGTGACAGCCCTGCTGTCATCCTGAGCACAGCGAAGGATCTCCCCTGTCCGTCGGAGATTCTTCGGCTCCTGGCCTCAGAATGACACAACTTTTTTGAAAGGAGCGCATTTATGCTCTTCTCCAGTATCCCTTTCGCCTATTATTTCCTGCCGGCAGTGCTGGTGCTGTATTTTCTGGTGCCCTTCCGGTTTAAAAATGCCGTTCTGCTGGCCTTCTCCCTGGTGTTTTACGGCTGGGGCGAGCCGGTCTATCTGATCCTGATGACCCTGTCCATCCTGATGGGCTGGGTGTTCGGACTGCTCATCGGCAAATACCGGGGCACCAAACGGGCAAAGCTGTTCCTCACCGCTTCGGTGGTGACCTCCCTGGGCCTTTTGGGCTGGTTCAAGTACGCCGACTTCGCGGTGGAGAACCTCAACGCCCTGGGCCTGAATCTGGCTCTGCCCCGGGTGGCCCTGCCCATCGGCATCAGCTTTTACACCTTCCAGATCCTGAGCTACACCATCGACGTGTACCGTGGCAACGCCGAAAGCCAAAAATCTCTGGTGAACTTCGGCGCTTACGTGTCCATGTTCCCCCAGCTGATCGCCGGCCCCATCGTCCGCTATGCCGACGTGGCCCGTCAGCTGGAAAGCCGGGAGCACTCGGTGGAAAAGGCCAGCCTGGGCGTGCGGAGGTTTGTCATCGGCCTTGCCAAAAAGGTCCTCATCGCCAACCAGCTGGGTCAGCTCATCGAGCTGTACCGGGCATCCAGCCAGCCCTCGGTGCTGTTTGTGTGGATGTACGCCGCCGCCTTTGCCCTGCAGATCTATTTTGACTTCTCGGGCTACAGCTACATGGCCATCGGCCTGGGCAAGATCTTTGGCTTTGACCTGCTGGAAAACTTCAACTATCCCTTTATCTCCCGGAGCATTTCGGAGTTCTGGCGGAGATGGCACATGTCCCTGGGCGGCTGGTTCCGGGACTATGTGTATATCCCCCTGGGGGGCAACCGGGTGAAACCCCTGCGGTATGTGTTCAACGTGCTGGCCGTCTGGGCCCTCACCGGCCTGTGGCACGGCGCGGCCTGGAACTTCGTCCTGTGGGGCCTGCTGTTCGCCGCTTTGCTGACGGCGGAAAAGTTCCTGCTGGGCAAGGCCATGGCCAAGCTGCCCGGCTGGCTGGTGCGGGTGCCCATTCTGGTGGTGCTGCTCATCAGCTTTGTGCTGTTCAACGCCAGCTCCCTGTCCCAGGCCGCCGCCGACGTGGGCGGTATGCTGGGTCTGGGCGGCCTGCCCGCCGTGTCGGCCGAGAGCCTCTACTACCTGCGCTCCTACGGCCTGCTGCTGGTGATGGCCGTGGTGGGCGCCACCCCTCTGGTGAAAAACCTGGCCCTGCGGCTGGAAAAGGGCAAGGCCTTTGCCATTCTGGAGCCTGTGGTGCTGTGCGCCCTGCTGCTGGCCGTCACCGCCTTTCTGGTGGGCGGCAGCTTCAACCCCTTCCTCTATTTCCGTTTCTAAGGAGGTGCCATCATGAACGCCAAGAAAACCGCTTATCTCCGGCTGCTTCCGGTGGCCATCCTGTTCTGCGGCCTGTGCCTTTTTGCATGGCTCAAGCCGGCCGATGATTTTTCCCTCACCGAGCGCCGTCCCCTGGCCCAGATGCCAGAGCTCAAAGGCGACGAGGTGCTGTCCGGCGATTTTATGACCGATTTTGAGGACTACGCCACCGACCAGTTTCCCCTGCGGGAGCCCTTCCGCAAGCTGAAGTCCTTCATCCAGTTCAACCTGCTGGGCCAGAAGGACGTGAACGACATCTATATCGCCCAGGGCTCGGCCGCCAAGATCGAGGATCCCTTCAACGAAAAGTGGGTGCAGCAGAACGCCCAGAAGCTGCAGGCCGTCTTTGAGAGCCACTTCCAGGCCGGCGGCAGCAAGGCCTTCTTCGCCCTCATCCCCGACAAGGGCTTTTACCTGGCCGACAAGTACGGCTACCCGGGCATGGACCACAAGGCCATGTGGGAGGCCGTGGAGCAGAACACCGGCTTTGCCCAGTGGATCGACCTCACCGGCAGGCTGGACATCACCGACTACTACACCACCGACAGCCACTGGCGTCAGGAGTGCATCGGAGAGGCCGCCCAGGCTCTGGCCGACGCTCTGGGGGTGGATATCTCCCAGGTCTATACCGAAAATCTGGCCCGGGAGGACTTCGCCGGTGTGTACGCCGGTCAGTCGGCCCTGCCCCTGCCTGCCGAGCCCATGTACTATCTGACCTCGGAGGTGCTCAACGGCGCCACCGTATTCGATTTCGAGACCAACAAGACCACCGGCATCTACGACCTGGAGGAGCTGTGGGGCCGGGACCCCTATGACCTGTTCCTGTCGGGCGCCGCCGCCCTGCAGGTCATCGAAAACCCCGCCTGTGACACCGGCCGGGAGCTGGTGATCTTCCGGGATTCCTTCGGAAGCAGCATGGCGCCCCTGCTGGTGCCCGGCTACAGCAAGGTCACCCTGGTGGACCTGCGGTATTTCAGCTCCATGCTGCTGCCCCAGTTCGTGCCCGCCCAGGGCCAGGACGTTCTGTTCCTGCTGAGCCCCGGCATCCTCAACAGCGTGAATCTGATCAAATAACCCCAAAATACCCCGCTGCAAACCCCTGTCATTCTGAGGCGAAAAGCCGAAGAATCTCCCCTAAACAGCAGAAGCTGCCAAAAACGGGAGATCCTTCGACTGCGCTCAGGATGACAGATGGGGTTTTGCCGCAGGGTCTTTTTTTTTATCTTTTTCCGTGGTAAAATAAAATATAACCCTCAAAAAGGAGGATTTTTCATGATTTATCTGGTAGAAGACGACGCCGGCATCCGGGAGCTGGTGCTCTATGCCCTCAACAATTCGGGCTACCCTGCCCAGGGGTTTGAGACCCCTTCGGCCTTCTGGCAGGCCCTGTCCAAACAAAAGCCCCGGATGATCCTGCTGGACATCATGCTGCCCGAGGAGGACGGTCTGCAGATCCTGCGCAAGCTGCGGCAGGACCCCGCCACCCGGCGGACGCCGGTGATCATGCTCACCGCAAAGGGCAGCGAATACGACAAGGTGCTGGGCCTGGAGGCCGGCGCCGACGATTACATCCCCAAGCCCTTTGGTATGATGGAGCTCATCGCCCGGGTGAAGGCCCTGCTGCGCCGCGCCGACGACCGGGAGCCGGCCGCCGAGGGCTATACCGCCGGGGTGCTTTCGGTGCAGCCCGACCGCCATCTGGTGACGGTGGAGGGCCAGCCGGTGTCCCTCACCCTCAAGGAGTTCGAGCTGCTCTGTATGCTGCTGAAAAACCGGGGCATGGTACTCACCCGGGACCAGCTGCTCAACCAGATCTGGGGCTATTCCTTCGACGGCGAAAACCGCACGGTGGACGTACACATCCGCACCCTGCGGCAAAAGCTGGGCCCGGCCGGCGATCTTATCGAGACCGTCCGCGGCGTTGGCTATAAGATCGGAGGGGACGGCCGTTGAGGAACAAGATCTTCCAGAACATCTTTCTGGCGGCCATGGCGGTCTTTGGGGTGGGCGTAGTCTTTACCCTGGGAGCCATTTACAGCCGCATTTCCCACCTGTACACCCTGGGCGAGTTGATGCTGGAGCTGTTCACCCCCATTCTGGCGGTGTTGGTGCTGGCGCTGACCCTGTCCTTTTTGCTAGCCGCCCGGCTTTCCCGGCAGATCACCCGCCCCCTGGGCCGGATCGACCTGCAGAACCCCGACGACCGGGAGGTCTATGAAGAGCTGCGCCCCCTGGTGGAGCGCATCCGGGGCCAGAACCGCCTGTTGCAGCAAAAGGTGGACGAGCTGAAGGTGGAGCACTTCCGGCAGGACACCATGCGCCGGGAGTTCACCGCCAACGTATCCCATGAGCTGAAAACCCCGCTGACCTCCATTTCGGGCTATGCCGAACTGATCCAGAACGGCCTGGTGAAGCAGGAGGATGTGCCCCGGTTCGCCGGCACCATCTATCGGGAGGCCCAGCGCCTCATCGTGCTGGTGAACGACATCATCCGCCTGTCCCGGCTGGAGGACAAGGAGATCCATCAGGAGACCCAGGACATCAACCTGCTGGAGCTGTGCCGTGAGACCTGCTCCTATCTGGAGGAGGCCGCCCGCCGGCGGGAGGTGACGGTGACGGTCACCGGCCAGACCCAGACCCTCCGGGGAGTCTATCAGATCGTGGAGGAGATCCTTTACAACCTGTGCGACAACGCCATCAAGTACAACAAGCCCGGCGGCACCGTGACGGTCACTGTCTTTTCCCGGAAGGGCAGACCTGCCGTGGAGGTACGTGACACCGGCATCGGTATCCCCGAAGGGGAGCAGAGCCGGGTGTTCGAGCGGTTTTACCGGGTGGACAAGAGCCACTCCAAGGAGCTGGGCGGCACCGGTCTGGGCCTTTCCATCGTCAAGCACGGCGCGGCCTTTTTGGGGGCCAGCCTGGAGCTGGACAGCCGGGAGGGGGAAGGCACCGCCATCCGGGTGATTTTTTAACACCGATTTAACATTCCCCTGCTTTTCTTTTAACATGGACCCGATACACTAAAATTGGAAATGTCTGCGAATCTTTGTGTCAAAGGAGTGCCGAATATGACAATTTTCAATCTGATCTCCATGATCGGCGGTCTGACCTTCTTCCTCTACGGTATGAACGTCATGTCCTCCAGTCTGGAGAAAATGGCCGGCGGCAAGCTGGAAGAAATGCTCCGCAAGATGACCGCCAGCCCCCTGCTGAGCCTGGCTCTGGGCGCTGTGATCACCATCGCCGTCCAGTCCTCTTCGGCCGTCACCGTTATGCTGGTGGGTCTGGTCAACTCGGGCATCATGTCCTTTGTCCAGACGGTCCACGTGGTGTTCGGCTCCAACATCGGCACCACGCTGACTGCCTGGCTCACCTCCCTCACCGGTATCGAAAGCTCCAGCTTCTGGATGCAGATGCTCAAGCCCATCAACTTCTCCCCCATTCTGGCCTTCATCGGCATCGGCTTCATCATGCTGTCCAAGAATGACAAGAAAAAGACCCTGGGCACCATTTTCGTGGGCTTTGCCATTCTGATGTTCGGTATGGACGTGATGAGCGACGCCGTCAGCCCCCTGGCCGACATGCCCCAGTTCGGCCAGCTTTTGATCCACTTCAAGAATCCCATCGTGGGCGTGCTCATCGGCACCCTGTTCACCGCCGCCATCCAGAGCTCGGCAGCTTCGGTGGGTATCTTGCAGGCCCTGTCCCTCACGGGCAGCATCACCTATGGCATGGCCTTCCCCATCGTCATGGGTCAGAACATCGGTACCTGTATTACCGCGCTGATCTCTTCCATCGGCACCAGCGCCAAGGCCAAGCGGGTGGCCTGTCTGCATGTGGTCATCAACACCCTGTGCAGCGTGATCTGCCTCGTTGTGATGATGATCGGTCAGGCTGCCATCCCCTCTGTGGCTGCCATGCTGAACCAGGCCGTACAGCCCTGGGATATCGCTCTGCTGCACACCTGCTTCAACATCGTGGCCACCGTCACGCTGATGCCCTTTGCCAAGCAGCTGGTCAAGCTGGTGGAAACCCTGGTCAAGGACAAGGGCGGCGCAGCGCCCGCCTCCAAGGTCCCCATGCTGGACGAGCGTCTGCTGCGTTCTCCCTCCGTGGCCGTTGGCGAGTCCTTCCACGTGTCCAAGGAGATGTGCCGTGAGGCCCATGAGATCCTGCAGGAGTCCATCACCCTCTTTGAAAAGTTCGACCCCAACATGGAAAGCAACATCCTGTGGATGGAGGACCGGCTGGACGATTACGAGGATCAGCTGGGCACCTATCTGGTGAAGCTGTCCTCCCAGGCCCTGTCCAACGAGGACAGCCATGTGGTGTCCAAGATCCTCCACGCCATCGGCGACTTCGAGCGTCTGGGCGACCACGCCTGCAACCTAGCCGAGGTGGCCAAGGAGCTGTACGACAAGAAGATCACCTTCTCTCCCCAGGCCCAGCAGGAGATCAAGGTGCTCACCGACGCCCTGCAGGAGATCCTCAACCTCACCGCCTGTGCCTATGACGGCGACAGCATCGAGCTGGCCGCCAAGGTGGAGCCGCTGGAGCAGGTCATCGACGGTCTGATCTCCAAGATCCGCGCCAATCATATCCGCCGTCTGCAAAAGGGCACCTGTACCATCGAGGGCGGCTTTATCCTGGCCGATCTGCTGAACAACTACGAGCGCGTGTCCGACCACTGCTCCAACATCGCCGTGGCCATCATCGAGGTGGAGCACGACAGCTTCGATACCCACAAGTATCTGAACGGCGTGAAGTACGGCAACAGCGTGTTCAACGAGGTCTACGAGAGCTACGAAAGAAAATACGCTCTGTAATTTTTGCAAATCATACAACAAAACGGAGAGGAATATCCTCTCCGTTTTTCCTTATTCTGCTAACGCTTTAATGCGGTGTCTTTTGCTTGTGTTTGTCGGGCCCGTCGGATATAATGAAAATAGGAATGTTTTTGTCGGAGGTGCGCCCATGTCCCTCAAAAAGCTCGCCATCATGCTGATGGCCAATCTGATGTTTTCCTTTGGCTCGGCCTATTTTCTGGTGCCCTCGGGCATGATCTCGGGCGGCGTCACCGGTCTGGCCCTGGGCCTGGACCGGGGCTTTGGCATCCCCAAGGATATCACCGTCTGGGTGCTGCAGGTGGCCCTCTTCCTGCTGGGCCTCTGGCTGGTGGGAAAGACCTTTGCCGCCACCACCCTCATCGGCAGCTTTGCCTATCCCCTGCTCTTTTCGCTGTTTACCCGGCTGCAGGACCGCACCGGCCCGCTGACCGACGATCCCCTGCTATGCATGGTGTTCGCCGGCCTGACCTTTGGCATCGGCATCGGCCTGGTGCTGCGCCAGGGCGGCTCCACCGGCGGCACCGACATCGTGGCTGTGATCCTCAACAAAAAGCTGGGCCTCCCGGTGTCGGGCACCCTGTACGCCGTGGACGCGGTGGTGCTGGTGACCCAGCTGTTCTTTGTGGATTCGGCCGAGCAGGTGCTTTACGGCATTCTGTTCGTGCTGTGCTATTCGGTGCTGGTGGACGTGGTGCTCACCTCGGGCAAAAGCCGCATCCAGCTGCAGATCATCAGCCCCCAGTACGAGGCCATCAACCACATGATCCTCCGGCAGTTCGACCGGGGCAGCACCCTGTACCGCACCGAGGGCGGCTTCAGCCGTAGGGAATCCTACGCCGTCCAGACCATCATCGGCAAGCGGGAGCTCTTCCGCCTGCGGGAGGCGGTGCTGACCATCGACCAAGACGCCTTTATCGTCATCAGCCAGGTGTCGGAGGTCAACGGACGGGGCTTTACCCTGGAAAAAATCGCGGAATAACAAAAAGCCGGCTCAACCGAGCCGGCTTTCTTTTTTATAACGGCAAAAAGGCGTAAGCCACCGCCACGATGAGTGCAGGCAGCAGGTTGGCCACCCGGATGGTCTTTTTCCAGATGAGGTTGAGGCCCACGCAGAAGATGAGGGCCGAGCCCACCAGGGACAGGTTGCTGAGGGCGGCGTCGGTGAGCAGGGGCTGCACCAGCCGGGCCAGCAGGGTCACCGACCCCTGCAAAAGTCCCACCGGGATGGCGGAAAACAGACAGCCCTTGCCCATGGAGGAGGCCATCACCAGAATGATGACAAAGTCCATCAGTGACTTGGCGGCCAACACGGTGTAGTCGCCGTAAATACCGTCCTGAACGGCGCCCACGATGGCCATAGCGCCGATGGACACCGTCATGGTGGCGGTGATAAAGCCGTCCAGAAACCGGGCGTCCCGGCTGTTGCCGCTCTTTTCC
Organism: Clostridia bacterium; assembly: GCA_017521295.1. Taxonomy (GTDB): domain Bacteria; phylum Bacillota; class Clostridia; order Oscillospirales; family Butyricicoccaceae; genus UBA4644. The sequence continues at coordinate 61,272 of JAFXDF010000068.1, forward strand.
CGCAGCCAGCGGCCGAAGCCCTCCAGCCGTCCGTCCAGGTTCAACGCTTCGCCCAAAAGGCCCCCCAGGGCAACGGAGATCACCAGCATGAGGGTGCCCTGGGTGGTGACAACGCCGTTTTGAATAACCAGCATCTCGCTCATGACGCCGGCGATGGCCACAAAGAGCACGCACACCGCCATGCCCCGGATGAGGGTCTCCTGGGTGCGGTCATTGAGCCATTTGCCGCCCACCAGGCCGATGCCGCCGCCCACGACGATGGCGGCCACATTGATCAGGGTTCCGGTTCCGATCATATCCTTCGCTTCTTTCTCTCAATGTCATTCCGAGCACAGCGAGGAATCTCCCCCTGGCTGGCAGGAGATCCTTCGACTTCGCTGCGCTTCGCTCAGGATGACAGCCCGGGGGCTGTCATTTCAGCTTGACGCCGTCGGAAAAGGCGTTGCCCACCTTGTCGCCCAGCTCCAGATAGGCGTTGTTCATGGGGTCAAAGGTGATGGGCCGCAGCTTTTTGGGGTCCACCTTGCCCTGGTCGTTGAGGACGCTTTCGTCGGCGCTGACGTTGACGATCCTGCCCACCAGACGGCAGGTTTCGGGGATATAGGAGATCAGCTCGCACTCCATGGCCACGGGCAGCTGGTCGAAAAGGGGCGCGTCCACAAACTCCGACCGGGTCACCGTCCAGCCGGCCCGGGCCACCTTATCGGGGACCTTGGAGCCGCTTTCGATGCCCACATAGTCGCAGGCCACGGCCTGATCCGCCGTGCCCATGCTGACGGTGAAGGCCTTTTTCACCAGGATGTTTTCGGTGGTCTTGTGGTTTTCGCTGATGCAGACCGACACCTCGTTTTCCTCGGAGATGCCGCCCCAGGCGGCGTTCATGGCGTCGGGGACGCCGTTTTCGTCATAGGTGCCCAGAATAAAGACCGGCTGCGGATAGCACAGAGGCTTGGGGCCAAAATTTTTACGCATACAGGGTTCCTCCTTACTGTAAACAAAAAGCCGATGCAGACGCATCGGCAACGGTTTGGAGCGGGGTACGGGAGTCGAACCCGCCTGTTCAGCTTGGGAAGCTGACATACTACCGATGTATTAACCCCGCGGGTACTGCTCTATTATAGCCTCTCCCGGCGGCGAATGCAAGGGGATTTTCTGCAAAAAGAAGGGTGCGCGCAATTTGCACGCACCCTTTTTCTGTTACAGCTGCTTGAGGATGTATTCCTTGACCTTTTCCAGCTTGCTCTTTTTCCATTCGCCGGCGTCGGCCTTTTCGGAATAGGGCACGATGACGTTGAAGTCCATGTGGGCGCCCTCAAAATAGCCGTCGGGCTCTTTGGAGAAGAAATAGCCGTCCCATACCTCTTTGGGTGCGTCGGTGAACCGCTGGGGCTCCAGATAGACCATCTTGCGGCGGTCTTCCTCCACAAAGGCCTTGGCCGACAGGGGGGCCAGCAGGTCATATTCCTCGGCGGGGATGTTGGTGAACACATCGGGCAGGGGTGCCTCCACGATGCGCTCTTCACCCCGGATGATCTGAATACCCATGGCCTCAAAGTCCAGCTTGTCCTCGGTGAAGATCAGCTTGAGCAGCACGCCCAGGTCGGTGTACAGGTGGACCCGCTGATAGTTGGTGTCAAAAATGAAGTTGCCCAGAGAGTAGAAGATGGCCTTGCCGCCGTCGAACAGCTCGTAGTTTTCGGGCACGTGGGGATGGTGGCCCACCACCACGTCGGCGCCCAGCTCCAGGAACTTCAGATACCGGTCCCGGGTATAGGGGCTGGGCAGAGAGGTGAACTCCTCACCGCCGTGGGACACGATGACGCACCAGCGGCACTTTGCCTTGATCTCGTCAATACGGCGCTTGATATAGTCCAGATCGTCCCAGCGGAAGATGCCCGGTTCGGTGGCGGTGGCGGGGATGCACTCGTTCATATAGGACACGCAGAACATGCCGATGCCGCCGGCCTCCTCCAGATAGACCGGTTCGGAAGCCTCCACCTCATTGAGGCCGGCGCCGATGGTGCGGCAGCCCAGCTCTTTGGCGATCTTCCGGGTGCTGATGACGCCCTCTTTACCGGCGTCCATGGTGTGGTTGTTGCCGATGGACCAGATGTCGGCCTCCATGGCCTTGAGCACCCGGGTGGCCGCGGGGTTCATGCTGTGGAAGAACACGCCCCGGGAGCCGTCATCCTCGGCGTCGATGAGGGCACCCTCCACGTTGGCCACCACATGGTCGGCAGAGTGGAAAAAGTCCAGTACGGGCTTGGACAACAGGTTGTCGTCCTCCCAGCGTTTGTCCATATAGCGGTCAAAACCGATGTCGCCGGTAAATACGATGGAAGTTTTGTTCTTGCTCATGGTCGTTCCTCCCCGTTCGTTATTTCAGCTGATTGAGAAGATAGGCTTTTACCGCCTCCAGCCTGCTTTCTTTCCAGCGGCCCTCTTGGGCGGTTTGGGAATAGGGCAGCATGATACCAAAGTCCATGTGGGCGCCCTCCACGTAGCCTTCCGGCTCGTCAGACAGGAAATAGCTGTCCCACTCCGCCTGGGTGGCGTCGCTGAACCGCTGGGGTTCCAGATAGATCATGCGGCGCTGTTCCTCCCGGACGAAGGTTTTGGCCGCCAGGGGTGCCAGCAGGTCATATTCCTCGGCCGGGATGTTAGTGAACACACCGGGCAGGGGCGCCTCTTTGATACGCTCCTCGCCCCGGAGGATCTCAATGCCCATGGCCTGGAAGTCCATGGCCTCTTCGGTAAAAATCAGCTTGAGCAGTACGCCCAGCTCGGTATAAGGGTGGGCGCGCTGATAGTTGGTGTCGAAAATAAAGTTGCCAAGAGAGTAGAAAATGGCCTTGCCGTCCTCGAACAGCTCGTAGTTCTCGGTCACATGGGGATGGTGGCCCACCACCACGTGGGCACCCAGTTCCAGAAACCGGATATAGCGTTCCCGGGTGTAGGGGCTGGGCAGAGAGGTGAACTCCTCACCGCCGTGGCACACCACCACGCACCAGCGGCACTTCTGCTTGATCTCGTCGATCCGGGCCTGGATGCGGGGCCAGTTGCCCCAGTTCAAAACGCCCGGCGTGGTGTCGGTAGCCTGCCGTTTGATCACATGGGTCACGTTGATGATGCCGATGCCGCCGGCTTCCTCCAGATAGACCGGCTGGGATGCCTCTTCCTCGTTGAGGCCGGCACCGACGGTCTGATACCCCATATCCGCGGCGATCTTCCGGGTGCTGACCAAGCCTGCTTTGCCGGCGTCCATAATGTGGTTGTTGCCGATGGCCCAGATATCAGCCTGCATGGCTTTCAGCACACGGGTGACGGCAGGATCCATATAGTGGACAAACTCGCCTGCCGCCCCGGCCTCTTCGGCGCTGATGACGGCGCCCTCCACGTTGGCCACCACATGGTCGGCAGAGTGGAAAAAGTCCAGTACGGACTTGGACAACAGGTGGTCATCCTCCCACTTTCTGTCCATATAGCGGTCAAAACCGATGTCGCCGGTGAATACAATGGAGGTTTTGTCCTTGGCCATACTTTTCACTCCTTGCCGGTTGGCAAATTAGCCGATGACTTCCTTAAACAGGCGCAGGGCGTTGCCGTGGCAGATCTTGTCACAGGCCTCGGCGCCGAATTCCTTCTCGATGGCGTCCACCAGCTGGGGCAGACCGGCGAAGTCGCGGAAGTTCAGGTTGTCGCCGATGCCGTCGAAGTCGGAGCCCAGGGCCACCATGTCCACGCCGCCCACGTTGACCATGTGCTTCATGTGCCAGATGATGTCGGACACGTCGGTGGTCTCGGAGCCCTTGCGCAGGAAGCTGTTTTCAAAGTTGACGCCCACGATGCCGCCCTTGTTGGCCAGGGCCTTCAGCTGCTCGTCGGTGAGGTTGCGGCGGTGATCGCACAGGGCGCGGGCGCAGGAATGGCTGGCCATGAAGGGGTTCTTGCCGTGTTTCACCACATCCCAGAAGCCGCCCTCGGACAGGTGGGAAACGTCCACCACCATGCCCAGCTCGTCCATCTTGGACACTACTTCCAGGCCGAAGGGCTTCAGACCCAGCTTGTGCTGCTCGGGATCGTCAGAGCAGGGGAAGCCAACGGAGTTCTCATAGTTCCAGGTGAGGCCGATCATACGGGCGCCGCGGTCATAGAACTCCTGGACGCGCTCGATCTTGCCGTCCAGAGCAACGCCGTTTTCGATGGTCAGCAGAGCGGACATCTTGCCTTCCTTCACGTTCTTTTCGATGTCGGCGACGCACCGCACCTGACGGATCACGTCGGCGTTGGCGGCCATTTCCTTGTCAAAGGCGTTGACGCAGCCCTTCCAGTACTCATAGGGGCCTTCCTTGACGTTGTGATACTCGGCGGAGCGGTTGGTGGGGATATAAATGGCGAAGCACTGCACCATAGCGCCGCCCTTCTGCATCTTTTCCAGGTTGATATGACCGGTCCAGTTCTGCAGGGTGTAGCCATCGATGTAAACGGGCATCAGGGTATCGCAGTGCAGGTCGAAAATGTTCATGGGTTTCATAAAAGCATCCTCCAAATGAAAGAATATTTACCTTTTCATATTACGCCAAAACCGGGAAAATAGCAAGGGGCAGCCGGTTTTTTTCGGCTGCCCCGTAAGATTCAGTTCCGGAAGAAATCGCTGATCAGCTGGGCCACCTCGGCGCCCACCTTTTGCTGGGCCTCGTCGGTCTGGGCCCCGATGTGGGGGGTGCAGGACACCCGGGGATGGCTGTACAGGTCGTGGTTGGGAGTGGGCTCCTGGGTGTACACATCCAGGCCGGCGGCCCACACCTTGCCGGCGTTCAGCCCGTCCAGAAGGGCCTGCTCGTCCACGTTGCTGCCCCGGGAGGTGTTGATGATAATGACGTGGTCCTTCATCCGGTCGATGGTCTCCTTGCGGATGATGGGCAGGCCGTCGGCCGCGGGAGCGTGCACCGAGATGATGTCCGACCGCTCCAGCAGCTCCTCCAGGGATACATAGCGCATACCGATGTCCTTTTCCAGGCAGTGCACCGGGAACACGTCATAGGCCAGCACTTCCATACCCATGCCCTTTGCCATACGGCCCAGGGCCTGGCCGATGCGGCCGAAGCCGATGATGCCCAGGGTCTTGCCAAAGATCTCCATACCGTGGGAGAAGGCCTTCTTTTCCCATTTGTCCTCCCGCATGGAGTGACCGGCGGAGGAGATAAAGCGGCTGCAGGAGAAGATGTGGGCCATGGCCAGTTCGGCCACCGACTGGGAAGAGGCCCGGGGGGTGTTGCGCACGGCGATGCCGTTTTGCTCGGCGTATTCCACGTCGATGTTGTCCACACCCACGCCGCCGCGGACGATGAGTTTCAGATCAGAATCCTTGGCCTGGTCAATGTGACAAGATCGCACCTGGGTGGCAGAGCGCACCACCAGCACATCATACTGTGCCATGGCCGCGCCCAGATCTTCGCAGGAATAATGCTGCTCTGAGACCTGGAAACCCTGCTGTTTCATCTGTTCGATTGCTTGCTTGTCCATTCCGTCTGTAACCAGAACCCGGATCATTTCGTTCACCCTTTCAAAAAAAAATTATTTGGGAAGATTGCTTGGCATCTTACCACCTTTTCCGGAAAAAAGCAAATTCACGAAACAGCAATTTCCATTGAATTTTCCTCGGTTTTTTGTGCTTTTTCAACAATTCATGTTTCTATTTCTTCCAGTATTTGGCATCCTTTTAAAGTGTTGCACAGTTTTTATCGCTTTATTATGGTAAATTCGCTGAATTTATCGAGCATTTTGCCAGTTTTGCGCTTTTTATCGGAAAATATAAAAAGCACCCCCGAAGGGGTGCTTTTCAAAGGATCGTTTACTTGATCTTGCGGCTCTCCAGATAGTAGCGCTTTTCACGGCTGTGACCCATGGAGAAGGTCTTGCGGGGCAGAACGCCGTCGGAAACCACGCCGCGGAACAGCTGGCTCTTTTCCATACCGGGAACCAGGAAGCCGATGGCGTTTTCCTTGGCGGCCAGGGCGATCAGGGCGTCATCGTCGTGGATGTAGTCGATCTCGCCCTTGTTCTCCTTCAGATACTCGTCCAGGAAGGCCTGCAGCACGCCCACGGCCAGCTCGCTCTTGGCCCGGTCCAGATAGACGGTGCCGGACTTTTCACCGATGTACCACTTGACGGGATAGCCACCCTCGGCGCAGATGTTCTCTTCCACAGCCTTCAGCAGCTTCTCGGCGTCGGTCTCGAAAATGACACGGTGGATGGGTTCGAACTGCTGGGCGGGATCGTGGATGTTCTCCAGCTCCACCAGGGCGTAACGGGCGGGATGGGCGGACAGATCCACGCCGGGGTTGTTGCGCTTCAGCTCTTCATAGCAGCTCTTGGCGGTGGCCAGGGAGTGGTTGCCGTCGCCCACGGCGAAGACAACGGGCTCGCCCTTCAGGCCCTCGTACTTCTTGCCCACGTTGGCAGAGTACTCAGCCAGGGTCTCGTTGAACTTGGCAACTTCCTCCTGGGGGACCAGCCAGCCGGTGATGTGGCCGCCGTCTTCCATCAGGTCGCAGTCGTACAGCACCTTGAAGCCGTCCTTCTTGGCGGCGATGGGCTCGATCAGGACCTTTTCGTGGTCATCGCACAGCAGCAGGATGTGGGGCAGCTCGATGGGAGCGTCCCGGCGGACACGCTGACGGGGAGGAATGCGCTCGGTGACGGTGCGCTCGGTGGCACGGATGGGAGAGGTGGCGCCGGCGGTGTAATCGTAAGCCTCCAGATCCACCATGCCCATGAGGCCCATACGGATGGAGCCGTTCTCCAGGGTGCGCTCCACGTAGATCAGGCTGTTCTCATAGGTCTCGAACACGCCGTTCTCCATATACTCGGCCATGGTCTTGTTGATGAGGGCGGTGTGGGCGGCTTCCTTTTCGGTGCCCAGCTCGGCCTCGGGCAGGATCAGGTTGATGGTGGAAACGCTGCCCTCGGCGGTGGCGCGGACGCGATCCCAGTAAGCCTGGTCAGAGGTGAACTGGTCGCAGGCGATGACGGCCCACTTGGAGAAGTCGGCGTTCTTGGGCAGCAGGATATCGGCAGGCAGGAAAACGTTGTTGTTCATAGGAATCTCCTCTTTCTTTTAAGATAAGGACGCGGCAGAGCAGAAACTGGCTGCTCTGCCGCACAGGGATTTGTTTAGAAGGCGAAGCCGGAAATGATGTCCACAACTTCAGCGCCGATGCGCTTCTGAGCCTCCACGGTCTGCGCACCGATATGGGGGGTGCAGGAGACGGCGGGATGGCAGTACAGGTCGTGGTTGGGGGTGGGCTCCTCGAACCAGACATCCAGACCGGCGCCCCGCAGCTTGCCGCTGTTCAGAGCGTCCAGCAGGGCTGCCTCGTCCACATTCTTGCCGCGGGAGGTGTTGATCAGGATGGCGCCATCCTTCATCTTGGCGATGCACTCGGCATCCACGAAGGGCTTGTCGCCCAGAGCGGGGGTGTGCAGGGAGACGAAGTCGGACTGGGCCAGCAGCTCGTCCATGGTGACGTACTTGACGCCGTACTTCTCTTCCAGCTCGGGCTTCACGGTGCGGCCGGTGACCAGAACGGTCATGCCCAGAGCCTTGCACATCTTGCCCAGTTCCTGGCCGATGCGGCCAAAGCCGATGATACCAACGGTCTTGCCGGCGATCTCGGTGCCCTTGGCGTAGTTCTTCTTCTCCCACTTGTCCTGACGCATGGTGAAGTTGGAGATGGCAACATAGCGGGCGCAGGCGAACATGTGGGCCAGAGCCAGCTCGGCAACGGAAGCGGAGGAAGCGCAGGGAGTGTTGCGGACGGTCATGCCCTTTTCCTCGGCATACTTCACGTCGATGTTGTCCACGCCAACGCCGCCGCGGATGATCAGCTTCATCTTGGAGCCGGCAGCAGCGTCGATGTGAGGAGCGCGGACCTTGGTCTTGGAGCGGACGACCATGGCGTCAAACTCCCGCATAGCGGCGCCCAGATCGTCGGATTCATAGAACTGCTCCACGACATCGTGGCCCAGCTCACGCAGCTTGGCGATGGCGGACTTGTCCATACCGTCGGTGATCAGAATACGAGCCATATGATAAAACTTCCTTTTCTCTGTAATATTGTGGTGTAATATTGTGGTGTGATATTGTGTGGGTGGGAGGGGCAGCGCCCCTCCCGATGGTTTTTTACTTGTGGTTCTCTTCGAAGTCCTTCAGGAAGGCCACCAGAGCCTCAACGCCCTCCTTGGGCATGGCGTTGTAGATGGAGGCACGCAGACCGCCGGTGGAACGGTGGCCCTTCAGGTTGTCGAAGCCGGCCTTCTTGGAAGCGGCCACCACTTCGGCATCCAGCTCGTCGGAACCGGTGTTGAAGCAGACGTTCATCAGAGAGCGGTCCTCGGGGTTGGCGGTAGCCTTGAACAGCTTGGAGGAATCCAGGAAGCCGTACAGGATGGTGGCCTTTTCCAGGTTGCGCTTGAACATCTCTTCCAGACCGCCAATGGACTTCAGATATTTGAAGACCTTGCCGCAGCAGTAGATGGACCAGGTGTTGGGGGTGTTGTACATGGAATCATTGTCGGCATGCGTCTTGTAGCTCATGTAGACGGGAGCCTTGGGATCCAGCTCTTCACGCAGCAGATCCTCGCGGATGATGACCACGGCCATACCGGCGGGGCCAACATTCTTCTGGACACCGGCCCAGATCAGACCGTAATCGCTGACGTTGCAGGGCTTGGACAGGAACATGGAGGACTGGTCGGACACCAGGATCTTGCCCTTGGTGTTGGGCAGGGTGTTGAAGGTGGTACCGTTGATGGTCTCGTTCTCACAGATGTAGACGTAATCGCAATCCTCGGGAATGTCCAGATCAGAGCAATCGGGGACATAGGTGAAGTTCTTGTCCTTGGAAGAAGCGACGACCTTGACGTTGCCGTACTTCTTGGCTTCGGCAATGGCCTTCTTGGACCAGGTACCGGTCTCCACATAGCAGGCGGTGCCGTCCTTCAGCAGGTTCATGGCGACCATGGCGAACTGCAGAGTGCCGCCGCCCTGAACGAACAGAACCTTGTAATTCTCGGGAATACCCATCAGCTCGCGCAGATCCTGCTCAGCCTCAGCGGCGATCTGCATAAAGACCTTGGAACGATGGCTCATTTCCATGACGCACATGCCGCTGCCGCGGTAGTTCATCATCTCGTCGCGGATCTCTTCCAGAACGGCTTCGGGCATCATAGCGGGACCGGCAGAGAAATTGTAAGTACGATCGTATTTCATTGGTATCTCCTCCAAACATAATTTTTGACATTCAAATCGAGGAAAAAACTTGTCTTTCCTTTAAATATATACTATCATTAAAGGTGAAAGGGCGCAATTCTTTTTCCTAAAAAATGATAAAATCGTCGTAACATCAAGTTTTTTTGGTAATTTTTTAATGTTTTGTCCAATGGGCTCGCAAGAGTCGCCCATATTTTGGAAATCGTTCGGAAAGGAGTACAAAATTATGGCTGAAGTTTTAGACAAAATTACTGATTTTATCGGAAACACGCCGGTTTTGCGGCTCCGTCGATTTTCTCAGGAATCCGGCTGCAACGCCGAAATTCTGGCAAAACTGGAATGTCTCTCCCCCGGCGGCAGCGTCAAGGACCGTGCTGCGCTGGCTATGGTGCAGGGTGCAATGGCGCGGGGACAACTGACAGAAGGTGGAACGGTCATTGATGCCAGTGCGGGAAATGCCGGTCTGTCTCTCGCGATGGTGTGCGCCGCCATGGGACTGCAGTGCATCATCGTACTGCCGGACACCGTGCCGGAGCTTCGGCGCAAGCATCTGCAGCGCTATGGTGCACAGGTGGTCACCGTCCCGGCTGAAGCCTGTGCCTCCACGGTGGAAAGTCTGAAGCGGGCGCACCCCGGCGCATTTGTACCTGACCAGTTCCGTAACGAGGACAATTCTCAGGCCCACCACGTCACCGGACAGGAACTGCTGCGGCAGGTGGGCGATATCGACTATCTGGTGGCAGGGGTTGGCTCGGGCGGTACCATCACCGGCTGTGCCGAGGTTATCAAAATGCAATGTCCCGACTGCCGCATCATCGCTGTGGAGCCCTTTGCATCGCCGGTGCTCAGCGGCGGTTTCCCCGGTGGACATCCGCTGGCAGGAATCGGCCCGGGCTTTATTCCACCGGTGTTGAACACCTATATTCTGGACGAAATCATTCGGGTGAAGACCCCCGATTCCCTGCATATGATGCAGCGTCTGGCCTGCATTGAGGGATTGCTGTGCGGGCCTTCCTCCGGTGCGGCGTTGGCGGCGGCGGTATCGGTAGCAAGACGGCCTGAAGCTGCTGGAAAGACCATCGTCACCCTTCTGCCCGATGTGGGCGAGCGCTATTTGAATGAAGAATTTTAAGAAAGAGGTTTATCAAATATGGATCAGAAAAAGATCGACCGGATCAACGAACTGGCAAAGCTGGCAAAGCAGCGGGAGCTGACTGCTGAGGAGCAGGAGGAGCGTGCTGCCCTGCGGGCCGAATATATCGCCGCTTTCCGCGGCAATCTGGAGGCTCACCTGAACACCATCACCATCCAGTATCCCGACGGCAGCAAAAAGAAACTGAGCAAGAAGCCCCTGAACGAAACGTAAAATTTAAAAAAACGTTTAGAATCGATTTCTTGACACCCCTGTTCAAAAAGACTACACTTATTTCATATCCATCCGCGAAAGGTGGTCCTATTATGTCCAATGCTCAGACCCCGCCCGCCGGTATGCGGGCTGTTACCAGAAAAAGCGCGTTGCCCATCTATTCTATCGGCGCAGTGTGGGTGATCTGGTCACTGATCTTTCCTTTGTATTCATTTACACATTATCTGCTGTGCTTGGTGGTGAGTCTGGCGGTATTTCTGGTGCTGACCAAGGTCATCCCCGATCAGGTCACCTATGAAAAGATCCCCGTACAGGCCACCGGCTATGAAAACGCCGATGCACTGCTCAAGGCGGGCAATGCCCATCTGGAAACCATCGCCTCGCTGGCGGCAAAGATTGAGAATCCCGAAGTGCGCGCCAAAGCTGACAAGCTGGGCGGTACCTGCCAGCGTATTTTTGACTATGTGCGGCAGAATCCCAAAAGTGCAGACGACCTGCGGAAGTTTATGAATTACTACCTGCCCACACTGGAAAAGCTGATCAAGACCTATGAGCTTATGGAAGAGCAGGGCGTGGAGGGCGAAAACATCACTTCCTCCAAGGCACGCATCTCTGCCATGCTGGACACCATGGATCTGGCTTTTGAAAAGCAGCTGGATGCCCTGTTTGGCGACACTGCGCTGGACATCGATACCGATATCACGGTGATGGAGGGTATGATGGCCCAGGAGGGTCTCACCGATGCAGGCAAGATGCCTCAGGCACAGGAGATCAAGCCCTTGCAGGAAGAAACCTTTGAAGCAGGCGGCATCAAGCTGGAACTGTAATCCCATAAACGTCAAGAAAACCTTTGAAATTTGAGATAAACGGAGGAACTGAACATGACCGATAAGAACATGCTGGAAATGGAAGAGAGCATCCCTTCCCTGACCCTGACTCCCGAACTGGACGAGGCTGTTGCTGAAGAGCAGGCTGCACCCGAAGTAGAACCCGTTTTTCTGGACGAAAGCGCCTACACCGAAGCCGAGCGCAAAGTGATCGCTGATTTTTCCGAGAAAATTGATATTACCAACGCAACCATGGTGCTGCAATACGGCTCTGCCGCCCAGAAGAAGCTGTCCGACTTTTCTGAAAGCGCCCTGAGCAATGTGCGCACCAAGGATCTGGGCGAAGTGGGCGATCTGGTCACCGATCTGGTGGGCGAGCTGAAGGGCTTCGATGTGGACGAGGACGAAGGCGGTTTCCTTGGCTTCTTCAAGAAGAGTGCCAACAAGCTGACCAATCTGAAAGCCCGTTATGACAAGGCCGAAACCAATGTGGACAAGATCTGCACCGTGCTGGAGAACCATCAGGTACAGCTGCTGAAGGATATCGCCATGCTGGACAAGATGTATGAAAAGAATTTGTCCAACTACAAGGAACTGGGCATGTACATTCTGGCCGGCAAAAAAAAGCTGCAGGCCATCCGTGAGACCGTGCTGCCCGAGATGATCGCCAAGGCTCAGCAGACCGGCGATGCCGCCGACAGTCAGGCCGCAAACGATATGGCCGCCTTCTGCGATCGTTTTGAGAAGAAGATCCACGATCTGGAGCTGACCCGCATGATCTCCCTGCAGATGGGTCCCCAGATCCGTCTGGTGCAGAATAATGACACCCTGATGGCTGAAAAGATTCAGTCCACCCTGACCAACACCATCCCCCTGTGGAAGAGCCAGATGGTGCTGGCGCTGGGCATGGAACATTCTGTTCAGGCTACCAAGGCGCAGCGCGAGGTCACCGAAATGACCAATCAGCTGCTGAAGAAGAACGCCGAAAAGCTGAAGATGGCTACGATCGAAACCGCCAAGGAGTCCGAGCGGGGCATCGTGGATATCGAGACCCTGAAGAACACCAACAAGATGCTGGTGGAGACGCTGGACGAAGTGGTCAAGATCCAGAACGATGGCCGCCAGAAGCGCCGCGAAGCCGAGCAGGAGCTGGGCCGCATCGAAGGCGAGCTCAAGCAGAAGCTGCTGGACATCCGTCAGTGATAAGTGCCTCCTGCAAAAAGGCGGCTATTGCAACGCACTGATCAAAACGGGGGCTTCGGCAATCCGCAGCCCCCTTCCCTATCCCTCCTGATGAAAGGAGTCTGATCTATGAAATACAATCGAAAGCTGGCGACGGTGATCACCTGCGTGCTGGTGGTGCTTGCCATCTTTATCGGCCTGCAGGGCAAACCGGTGCGGCAGAGCAGCGCCAGCCCCTACATCACCGACGAGGCGGGCGTGATTTCGGAAGAGACTGAGATGCATTTCACCCTGCTGCAGAAGGATTACAGCACCCGTCTACTGGTGGCGGTGGTAGAATCTACCGGCAGAATGAGCACTGCAGAATACTGCGAAGAATTGTGGAATGACTGGGGGCTGGGTACCTCCAATATGCTGCTGCTGATGGTCACCGGTGCGGAGGATTATTACTTCGGTTATGATGTTTCCGCATCCTTTGCGCCCCTGCTGGATGCCAATTTTGATCTGCTGATGGAGCGGTATCTGGAACCTGATTTTGCTGTTGGTGACTACGATGCAGCGGTCATCACCTTTGCAAACGGCGTCCGGCAGCTGCTTCTGGACGCAGAAAATAATAACGGAATGTATATTCCGGATAAATATTACGGAGGGTATGCGTCCTCTGGCAGTTCTACCGGCTTTTCCGGTATCGGTTTGATTCTGGCGATCCTCGTGATCATTCTTGTAATCGCCATCATTTCTGCCAACTCGGTGGGCAAGCGCCGCCCGGGTACTACCCGTACGGTTTACCGTACCCCTACCCCTCCCCGGGCTCACACAGGCTCTACCGTTTATCGTCCCACAACACGCACGACCTCCCGACCTGTAACCCCTCCCAGAACGACTATAAGAACCCCCAGAAGCACCATTCGCACAACCAGTCGCCCCTCCAGCCGTTCCGGTGGCTTTGGTGGCGGCGGGCGCTCCTCCGGTGGTTTCGGTGGTGGCGGACGCTCCGGTGGTGGCTTTGGCGGTGGAGGACGCTCTGGCGGTATGGGCGGACGCGGACGCAGATAATCTGCTATTCGATTTAAAAGCGCAAAAACAGGACGGGAAACCGTCCTGTTTCTTTGTTTTTCCATAAATATGATGCAGTTATGAGTTTTTCTGCGGAACAATTTCATATATGCCTCTCTTTAAGCGATCCAGATGCAAAAAAGCCCGCCTTTCGGCGGGCTTTTTGTGTTTGGTTTTTACTGGGCCAGCTTCTGGCGATAGGCTGCCAGCTCTTCCTGGTTGGCCATGATGAAGTGGCCTTCCTCGATCTCGGTCCAGACCGG
>JAFXDF010000013.1 GCA_017521295.1 Clostridia bacterium
CACTCCCACAGACGTTCCAATCGTGCATGGAAGCCCAACGTCAAGCGCGTTAAGGCTGTCGTTAACGGAACTCCCTGCCATGTGTACGCTTGTACCAGATGCCTCCGCTCCAACAAGGTTGAGCGCGCCATCTGATTTCCCTGGCAATATAAATCCGCCGCTGAATTTCAGCGGCGTTTTTATTTTGCCTTGACAGGCGGTACTGCTTACCGGATGAGCCGGTGCTATGAATAAAACGAGCGTGCAGCAAGGAACTTTGCGGCACGCTCGTTGTATGATCTGACAGGCGGTTTCTAAAGCCAGCCGGCATCTTCGCTTTCGGCTTTTTTCTGGCGGTTCATCAGGCCCAGGAAGGTGTCCCGGACATCGGCACCTAGGTAGAGGACCTGGTAGGCGGCTTCGGTGATGGGCATATCGATGCCCTTGGCCTTGCCCAGCTCGTAGGCGGATTTGGTGGCGTAATAGCCCTCCACCACGGCACCCACTTCCTCCATGGCGGTTTGGGCGTCCTTGCCCTGGCCGATGAGGATGCCGGCGCGGCGGTTGCGGGAGTGCATGGAGGTGCAGGTGACGATCAGGTCACCCACACCGGCCAGACCGGCGAAGGTCTCTTTTTTCGCGCCCAGGGCAACTCCCAGACGGGCGGTTTCCGTCAGGCCCCGGGTCATCAGCATGGCTTTGGTGTTGTCGCCGCAGCCCAGGCCGTCGGTGATGCCGGCGCACAGGGCGATGACGTTTTTCAGGGCACCGCCCAGCTCCGCACCCACGGGGTCGGGGCTGGTGTATACCCGCAGGCAGTCAGCCATAAAGGCATTCTGGACAAATTCCGCTTTTTCCTGATCCTGGCAGGCTGCCAAAAGGCCGGTGGGCATATCCAGGGCCACTTCCTCGGCATGGCTGGGGCCGGTGAGGGCTACCACATCCCGGCCGGTGACCTGGGATACCACCTGGCTCATGCGCAGGTGGGTGTCAGCTTCCAGACCCTTGGTGACGCAGGCCAGCACCGTATCCGGATTCAGCCAGGGGGCCACGGCTGCGGCGGTGGCCCGGATGGGGAAGGAGGGGGTGGCCATTACCACCAGAGCGCAATCCCGGACGCAGTCAAAGGAGGCGCTGAATTGCAGGCCCTGGGGAAGTTCGGCACCGGGAAGCCGGGGATTGCGGCGGGTGCGGGCCATTCGGGTGGCCCGTTCCGTATCCCGGACCCAAAGGGTCACGTCATGGCCGTTTCTGCACAGGCGGATGGCAAGGGCCGTGCCCCAGGCACCGCTGCCGATGACGGCCGCCTTCATTGGGCTTTTCCTTTCCCCAGCAGGTTGGTCTTGCGCTCCTGGCCCTTCACCAGCCGCAGGATGTTGCCACGGTGCATGAAGATGGTCAGGCCGCTCATCACCAGGGTGCAGAACAGGACGGTGGGGTTATCCCGGTGGAAAATCAGGAATCCGATGCCGAAGGCGGCTGCTGCCAGAACGCTGCCAAGGGAAACATACTGGGTGCTGAGGTAGGCGGAGAAGAATACCACGGCGATCAGCAGACCTACCCGCCAGTCAATGCTGAATGCAATAAACCAGCCGCTTAAGATACCCTTGCCGCCCCGGAAACCCAACAGGGCAGGGAAGTCGTGGCCCAGCATCAGACACAGGCCACCGAAAGCGGCTCCTTCCAGACCGTAGCCATAGGGCGTGAACATCTCCCGGCCCAGCCAGCAGGCCAGGATAGCCTTCAGAACGTCGATAGCGATCACCAGTACAGAACGGTGGGCACCGAAATAGCGGATAAAGTTGGTCAGGCCCGCGTTGCCGCTGCCATGATCCCGGACATCATCGTGAAGCATGTGGCTGACACAGATGGCACCGTTGTGGTTGCCCAGAAAATAGCAGGCCAGGGCGGTGACCAGTACAGTGGAAATAGGCATCAGTCGTCCTCCTTATCGCCTTTCTGCCGGATGGTGATCCGGACAGGGGTGCCCTGCAGACCGAAGACCTCCCGGATCTGGTTTTCCAGATACCGCTGGTAGGAGAAGTGGAACAGCCGGGCATCGTTACAGAAAATAACAAAGTGGGGGGGCTTGGAGCTGGCCTGGGTCATATAGTAGATCTTCAGGCGGCGGCCCTTATCCGTGGGAGGCTGAACACGGGCGGTGGCATCGGCCAGAACGCTGTTCAGGGCACCGGTGGTGATGCGCATGGTGTTCTGGGCGTTGACATCCTGGATCATCTGATACAGCTTGTCCACACGGGAACCGGTGAGGGCGGACAGGAACAGCACGGGGGCATAGGTCATGTAGCTCAAACCGTCCCGGACGGCGGCTTCCATGTCCCGCATGGTGTTGGTCTCCTTGTTTTCCACAGCGTCCCACTTGTTGACCACGATGATGGCGGCTTTGCCTGCCTCGTGGACCAGGCCGGCGATCTTGGTGTCCTGCTCGGTGACACCGTCGTTGGCATCGATGAGGATCAGGCACACATCTGCCCGCTCTATGGCGTTGATGGAGCGCATATTGGAATACTTCTCGATGGCATCGTCCACCTTGCTCTTGCGGCGCATACCGGCGGTGTCGATGAAGCAGTACTTTCCGGTCTCGTTCTCGAAATAGGAGTCGATGGCATCCCGGGTGGTACCGGCTACGTTGGAGACGATGACCCGCTCTTCCCCCAGGATCCGGTTTAAGAGGCTGGACTTGCCCACGTTGGGCTTGCCAACAATGGCGACTTTGATGATGTCGCTGTCCTCCTCGGTGCCGTCATCCTCGGGGATGTTTTCCAGGACCCAGTCCAGCAGGTCGCCGGTGCCGTGGCCGTGGACGGCGGAGGTTTCGAACAGGTCGCCGATGCCCAGTCCGTAGAACTCGAAGACATCGGGATTCACCAGGCCGATGGAGTCGCACTTGTTGACTGCCAGGGCGATGGGCTTGCCGGATTTGCGCAGCATGGTGGCAACGTCCTGGTCTGCGGCGGTGACGCCGGAGCGGACATCCACAACCATGATGATGGCATCGGCCAGCTCAATGCCGATCTCTGCCTGGCGGCGCATGAATTTCAGCATATCGTTCTCGGTGCCCGGCTCAATACCGCCGGTATCCACCAGGGAGAAGGTACGGCCGCACCACTCGCAGTCGCCGTAGATCCGGTCACGGGTAACGCCGGGGGTGTCCTCCACGATGGAGGTCCGGTGTCCGGTGAGCTTATTGAACAACATGGATTTACCTACATTGGGCCGGCCAACAATGGCGACCAAAGGTTTTGCCATGAAAACACTTCCTTTCCAAATAAAGGTATCAATTTATTATTACACAGATTCCCAACAAAAGCAATGGGAATTTGCTGTTATTTACAAATTTATAATAAAGAATTTGTTGATTTTGGAAACATCCCGAAGAAATGCAACAGTAGGGCGGCTTGCCTTCAAGCCGCCGTTTTTGCAGGGGAAAGAATGCGGGGGCTGAGGGCAGTCCGCCCTGGAGCCGGATTTGGGGAATAAACGGAAAAAGAGGAAGGCAGAAGCCTTCCTCTTGCATTTCCGCTTTGTGCCTTACTCAGCCTCAACAGCCAGGACCTGGCGGCCATTGTAGGAACCGCAAGCCTTGCAAGCTCTGTGGGGCATGACGGGTTCACCGCACTTGGGGCAAACTGCGACGCTGGGAGCAGACAGCTTCCAGTTGGAGCCACGGCGCTTATCGCGGCGGGCCTTGGACACTTTACACTTAGGGACAGCCATGGTGACACCTCCTTGGTCAAACTGCTTTTAACAGCATAATTGGAATTACTTGTTCTCA
>JAFXDF010000069.1 GCA_017521295.1 Clostridia bacterium
CATCCGAAGGCCATCAAGCAGGTGACTTCCATCGATTTGAAAGCAAACGAAGAGGGACTGCTGGCGTTCTGCAAGGAGCGGGAAATCCCGGCCGTGTTTTACACGGCGGAGGAGCTGCGCGCAGTGCCCGGTGAGTTTACCGCATCCCAGTGCGTGATGCGGGTCACCGGTGTGGACAATGTCTGCGAGCGCTCGTCCATGATCGGTGCAGAAAAACTGCTGGTAAAGAAGACGATCCATAACGGCGTGACAGTTGCCATCGCCATGACGAATTGGGAGGTACATTTTGAGTAAGCTGAGCATTGTGGGCATTGGCCCCGGAAACTACGATAATATGACCGTTCGTGCAGACCAGGTTCTGCAGGAATGTGACACCATCATTGGTTACACCGTTTATGTGGACCTGGTGAAAGAGCGCTATCCTGATAAGGAGTTCATGACTACCCCCATGACCCGCGAGGTGGACCGTTGCCGTATGGCACTTGATGCCGCACGCGAAGGCAAAAATGTAGCTATGGTATGCTCCGGTGACAGTGGTATCTACGGCATGGCCGCGCTGATCTACGAGCTGCGTGGCGAGAGCACAGAACCTGCAGTGGATGTGATTCCCGGTTTGACTGCCGCCTGCAGCGGCGCTGCTTTGCTGGGTGCGCCGTTGACCCATGACTTTGCAGTCATCAGTCTCAGTGACCGGCTGACTCCTTGGGAAAAGATTGAAGCTCGCCTGGAGGCTGCTGCCGCCGCCGATCTGTCTGTGGTTTTGTATAATCCCGCCAGCAAGGGCCGTCCTGACTACCTGAAACGTGCCTGTGAGATCCTGTTGCGTACGCTGCCGGAAGATCGCCCCTGCGGTGTTGCACAGCACATCGGACGGGAAGGAGAGAATGCCCGTGTGATGCCCCTGGCCCAGCTGAAGGACGATACTCTGGTGGATATGTTCAGCACGGTGTTCATCGGAAACTCGCAGACCTATGTGATCGGCGGGAAACTGGTCACACCCAGAGGCTACCGTGATGTCTAAGATCTGTGTGTTTGCCGGCACTACCGAAGGCCGGGAGCTGGTAGAGTTTCTCTCCAACCAGCCGGTATCGGTGACTGCCTGTGTCGCCACGGAATACGGCGAGACACTGCTGCCTTCTGCGGAAAACCTGTCCGTTTCTGCCAAACGTATGACACAGGAGGAAATGCAGGTCATGATGTCTGAGGAAGGCTTTGATCTGGTAGTGGACGCCACTCATCCTTATGCCGCCGTGGTGACTGAAAACATCGCACAGGCCTGTGCGAACACCGGGACAGAGTATCTCCGCTTACTGCGTGAGGGCAATGCTGCACCGGAGGATGCGGTGTTTGTGCCTGATGTGGCAGGAGCGGTGGAGTTCCTGAACACCACCCAGGGGAATATTCTGCTGACCACCGGCAGTAAGGAATTGGCACGCTATACTGCCATCGAAGGGTTTACCGAGCGCGTCTTCGCTCGAGTTCTGCCTATGGATGAGTCATTGAAGCTTTGTCAAGCTGCACAGCTTGCCCCTGCTCATATTTTGGCCATGCAGGGGCCGTTTTCGGTGGAAATGAATGTGGCGATGCTGAAATCTGTGGCTGCAGAATACATGGTCACCAAAGAGAGCGGAAGTCGCGGTGGATTTGAGGAAAAGGTGGCCGCAGCTAGGGAAGCAAACGCCACACTGGTCGTCATCGGCCGTCCTGTCCAGAAAAATGGTATGCGTCTTGGGGAGACGCTTGAGCATCTTAGCCAGCGTTTCGGACTTCAATGGCAGCCGCAGGTCAGTGTTGTAGGCATCGGCCCCGGAAGCCAGGCTGCTATGACCGGAGAAGTGCGAGGCGCGATTGAAAAGGCGGATTGCGTGATCGGCGCGAAGCGAATGATCGAGGCTGTTATCCATCCCGGACAGGCTGTTTACCATGCCATTGCGCCGGATGCCATTGCAGAATACATCGAAACGCACCGGGAACACCGTAGCTTTGCGGTAGTCATGTCCGGTGATGTGGGCTTTTTTAGTGGGACAAAGAAGCTGCTGCCCAAGCTCAAAGGCTATCAGGTAAATGTGCTTCCCGGTCTCAGTTCCCTGGTCTATCTCTGTGCACGTCTGGGCGTCTCTTATGAGGATGTAATTCCTGTCAGCGTACATGGCCGGGACCACAATATCGTGCCGGATATCCATGCCAATGCTCGGGTATTTACTCTGGTGGGCGGCGAGGATGGTATGACCCGTCTGTGCCAGACGCTGCGTGACAATGGCTTGGGTGGCGTTCGGGTCAGTGTGGGTGAAAAACTCAGCTATCCCGATGAAAAGATCACCGTGGGTACCGCTGCTGAGCTTTCGGAAAAGACCTTTGAGACCCTGAGCGTAGCACTCATCGAAAACACGGACGCGAAGCACATTGTTACACATGGTTTGCCCGATGCGGTGTTCCAGAGAGGTGGGAGCTCCGAAGGCGTGGTGCCCATGACCAAGAGTGAGGTGCGTTCGGTTTGCTTGTCCAAGCTGCAATTAACGGCAGATGCCGTCTGCTGGGATGTAGGCGCAGGAACAGGGTCTGTTGCCATCGAGATGGCACTGCAGGCCTACCGAGGTCAGGTGTATGCGATTGAGCGGAAGGATGCCGCTGTGGAATTGCTGGCAGAAAACAAAGCGAAGCTTGCTGCAGATAACCTGACCATCGTTCCCGGTTACGCGCCCGATGCTTGCCGTGATCTGCCGGCTCCTACACATGCCTTTATCGGCGGAAGCTCGGGCAATATGAAGGAGATCATAGAGCTTCTGTTGAGCAAGAATCCAAATGTTCGTATCGTGGCTACGGCTATCGCGCTGGAATCCGTTGCGGAGCTGACGGCATGTCTGAAAACGTTTTCCTTTGTGGAGCATGAAGTGGTCTCTATGACGGTTGCTCGTGACCGAGTGGCCGGAAAATATCACTTGATGACCGGACAGAACCCCATTTATATTTTCACTATGCAGGCAGGAGGGGCTGACAAATGAAATGGTCACTTTTGGCGCTGGTGATCGGCTTTTGTATCGACCTGGTAGTAGGCGATCCTCACAGCATTCCTCATCCGGTCATCGGTATCGGAAAGCAGATCTCCTTCTTTGAAAAGATCCTGCGCCATTTGTTTCCTAAGAATGTTACGGGTGAGAACATCGCCGGCGGTGTACTGTGGCTGTTGGTAGTAACGATCTCTACCGCTGTTCCTGCGTTGGTGTTGTGGTTGTGTCATGGAGTCAGTCCCTGGCTACGCCTGACTGTGGAAAGCATCATGTGCTGGCAGGTGTTGGCCACCAAGTCCCTGCGGGATGAGAGTATGCGTGTCTACCATGCTTTGAAGACTGAGGATCTTGAAAAGGCACGCTATGCCGTCTCCATGATCGTGGGGCGCGACACCCAGCGGCTGGACAGTGCGGGCATCACCCGCGCTGCGGTAGAAACGGTAGCAGAAAACACCTCCGACGGCATTGTAGCGCCTTTGTTGTTTACTGCCATTGGCGGTGCGCCTCTGGGCTTCTTTTATAAGGCAGTCAATACCATGGATTCCATGCTGGGTTACATCGAGCCGCCCTATAAAAACATCGGTTTGGCGCCCGCCAAAATGGATGATGTGGTGAACTTTATTCCCGCCCGGCTTTCTGCATTTTTAATGCTGGCCGCCGGTGCAGTGCTCAGACTGGATGTAAAAAAAGGCTGGATGATCTTCCGCCGGGACCGCTTTAACCATGCCAGCCCCAACTCTGCCCAGACCGAATCGGTATGTGCCGGTCTGCTGGGACTGCAGCTGGCAGGTGACGCTTGGTACCATGGCGTGCTTCATAAGAAGAAATATATCGGCGATCCGGTCAGGGA
>JAFXDF010000070.1 GCA_017521295.1 Clostridia bacterium
CCCTGACGTGAAGAGCGTTGGCGTCCGCAACGAGATGCGCTACGAGGGCTGGCCCGCCATCATCCGCGCCGTCAACACCACCGACGCCATGACCGCCACCATCGAGGAGATCCCCTATGCCCTGCTGCACAAGATCACCGACCGCATCACCCATGAGGTGGAAGGCATCAACCGCGTCCTGTACGACCTGACTCCCAAGCCCATCGGCACCATCGAGTGGGAATAATTTCAGAGGTTGAAAAAGCCCAGTCATCACCGGACTTTTAAGGATTTGAGCCATTCGTGGCAACGAAATGGCAACAATACTTCATTATTCAACAATAAAGAGCTAACTGATTTTGATTAAGTCCGTTAGCTCTTTTTTGTTTAGTCGTTGTATTTGTTTAAAACGCTTATACTCTTTCCGATGACGATAAATCACAGCATATTTTGCCTTCGGGCTCACTTCCTTTCTATGGACTGCAGAAAATCCCGCAACAACTTATTCTCCATCTGTAACCGCTTGTTTTCGTATTTGTATTCTGCTAATGTCTTGGCTGGTTTGCGACCTCGCTGTTTTGGAATGCGTTGAAGTTTGTTTTTTCGCTCTCGCTCCAACAATCTCTTCACTACGCGCTTATCTTTAAAACCGCAATGCTCGGCTATTTCTCGCTGTGTCTTGCCAGCCGCTACCATTGCCAGAATCTCTGGCAGATCGTGTTGTACATGTGTATCATTTCTTTTAGACATAACAATACCCCCTGATGTAGTTTTATTTTCCTACATCAGGGGCCTTTTGTCTATTGTCCGCTTTTACTGGACCTGTTCATTTCAGCAGGTCTTTTTTCGCTGCAGGACGGCCCCTGCCAACAAACCGATGGCGAAAACCACCGCCCAGGTGGCCCAGCCGTAATGATAGGTCACCCCGGCCTGCACATGGAACTGCCGGGGGCCAAGCAGTTCTCCTACCGCCCACCCCAGAAAGAATCCGGCGGTGGCGGTGACGGCAAACACCCGCCTGTTCAGCAGGGCCCCAAAACAGGCCAGTGCCATCGCATACCAGTACATCCGGGAGGACAGCAGCCACCCGGCCAGATAAACGGTGCTTTGCCAGGAGGTGAGCCAGCCCAGGACGGTGTACTGCTCCCGAATGCCAAAAATCAGCCGCTCCAACAGCCACAATGCCAGCCAGAGGCCGGCCAGCAGGGCGGCAAACGCCCAGCGGCTGAGCCGGGATTGCTGCGGCGCCGCCTCCGGAGGCGGCAAAAGCTGCTCCACCGTGGTATCCAAAACCGCCGCGATCCGGTACAGATTTTCGCTGCTGGGCGCACTTTGGTCCTTTTCCCATTTGGTCACCGCCTGGCGGCTGACACCCACCCGCTCGGCAAGCAGCTCCTGTGACATACGCAGGGCCATCCGTCGGGCCCGGATGCGCTCGCCCAAGGTCATGGTCATCCCTCCTTTTGTCTTTCAGCATACCATGATTCTGCCGATTTGAACAGCAACTATCCGGCAACCGCGCGTTTTTTTGCAAAACCCCTTTCTTTTTTGGGTTTTTGGTGCTATACTGATAATACTTATGAATATGTGCGTTCCCGCCGCTTTTGCGGCACGCGGAATCGGGTGAGAAGCCCGGCGAGTCGGTCACTGTGATACTGCCTGTGTGCAGTTAAGTCAGATACGCAGGAACGCTGTACCTGTTTCGGCCGGAACTTGAAACAGACCTCTCGTCTGGGGGCTTCGGCCACCGGGCGATTTTGTTTTTTCGGAGGGATCTTATGAAACATCTCCATAGATTGCTGGCCGTTTTGCTGTGCTGTGCCCTGCTGTGCGCCGCCCTGCCGGTGCAGGCCGCCGGCAGCCCCCGGGAGGAGGCCCTGGCCTTTTTGCAGCAGCAGGCCAAGGTGCCCTCGGCCGCCGACACCTACGGCGACTGGGAGATCTTTGCCCTGGCCCGGTCGGGGGCGGAGGTGCCGGAGGGCTATTACGCCGCCTGGCTCACGCTGGTGGAGCGGGCTCTGGATGAAGCGGGCGGAAAGCTGTCCGGCCCGGTGACGGGAAACATGCGTCTGGCCCTGGCGCTGCTGGCCCTTGACCGGGATCTTTCCGACGTGGGCGGCCATGATCTGCTGGCCGTGATCAAGGACAGCCAGCGTGTCTGCCGCACTACGGTGATGGGCCCGGCCTTTGGCCTTTTGATTTTGAAAAACGCCGGCGGCGACCAGGCTGCCGAAGCCGTTTACCTGCAGCATCTGCTGGACAAACAGCTGGCCGACGGCGGCTGGGCTCTGTCCGGCCAGATCGCCGACCCCGACGCCACCGCCATGACCCTCCAGGCCCTGTCCTTTTACCGGCAGGAGGCCGGTGTGGAGGAGTCCATCGGCCGGGGCCTCGCCCGGCTGTCGGCCATGCAGGAGGCCACCGGCGGCTTTACCGCCTGGGGCACCACCGGCTGTGAAAGCATCGCCCAGACCATCATCGCTCTGACCATGCTGGACATCGACCTGCAGGACAGCCGCTTTGTGAAAAACGGCAACACCCTTTTGGACGCCATGCTGACCTATCAGCTGGCCGACGGCTCCTTCCGCCACACCCCTCAGGGGGCCTATGACATCATGGCCACCCACCAGGCTCTGCTGGCGCTGGAGGCCCTGCGCCGGGAGGATGCCGGCAAGCCCAGCATTTATGAACTCACCGACCGGGTGACGGTGGACCGGACCTTTGTGGGCCTGCCCGGAAAAGACAGCCGGGTGTCGGTGCCCGGCAAGACGGTAAGAATCCCCTATTTCCCCGATATCGCCGGCCTGCCGGAGGCCGAGGCCATCCTGGCCCTGGCCCACCGGGGCATCCTCAACGGGGTGGGCGACGGCAGATTTGACCCCAAGGGCCAGTTCACCCGGGCCCAGTTCTGCGCCATGGCCCAGCGGGCCCTGAGCCTTCCCCGCTATGTGGTTTCGGCCCAGGTGTTCTCCGACGTGCCCTTCGGCGCCTGGTACCGGGAGGCCGTTTTGTCGGCTTACGCCTTTGGCGCGGTGCAGGGCGTGGGGGATGGCAAGTTCGCCCCCGACCGGGTCATCACCCGGCAGGAGGCCGCCGTGCTCCTGTCCCGTCTGGCGGCGGTCTGCGGCATGAACACCGATCTGAACGACATCGCCGTGCGCAATGTGCTGGCCCAGTTCGGGGACTACAATACCTGTGCCGATTGGGCCAGAGAGGGCCTGGCCTTTTGCTACGCCAATGGCATTCTGGACGACAGCGCCCTGAACATCCACCCCACCGCCCCGGTGACCCGGGCGGAGGCCGCCGCTATGTTCTACGCCCTGCTGGACGGCGCTCTTTTGCTGGAGAATTGATATGAAAGACTGCTTTTCCACCTATCATCCGGTGGTGAATTTCCTGTTTTTCGCGGAGGTGCTGGGATTTTCCATGTTCCTTCTGCACCCCCTCTGCCTGGCCATTTCCCTTTTCTGCGCCGTGGGCTATGCCCTGTGCCTCAACGGGAAAAAGGCCCTGGGCTTCTGCCTCAAGGGCATTCTGCCCATGATGGTGTTCACCGCCATCCTCAACCCCATGTTCAGTCATGAGGGCATCACCATCCTCACCTGGCTGCCCTCGGGCAACCCGCTGACGCTGGAGTCCATCCTGTACGGCCTGGCGGCGGCAGGGATGCTGGCCGCCGTGGTGCTGTGGTTTTCCTGCTTCAACAGCGTCATCACCTCGGACAAGTTCGTGTACCTGTTCGGCCGGGTCATCCCGGCCCTTTCCCTGGTGCTGTCCATGGCCCTGCGGTTCGTGCCCCGGTTCAAGGCACAGCTCCGGGTGGTGACCCGGGCCCAGAAGTGCATCGGAAAGGACCCCTCCCGGGGCGGCCTTGTGCACCGCATCCGGTGCGCCGGGGCCATTTTGTCGGTGATGGTCACCTGGGCCCTGGAAAACGGCATCGACACCGCTGACAGCATGAAAAGCCGTGGCTACGGCCTGCCGGGGCGGACGGCCTTTTCCATCTACCGCTTTGACAAACGGGACCGGCAGGCGCTGATTGTGCTTCTGTTCCTGGGGGTTGCGGTGCTGACCGGGGCGGCGCTGGAGGGCCTCACCTGGCGGTACTTCCCCTCGGTGAAATGGAGCACCACCCCCCTGTCCCTCTGCGTACTGGCGGCCTATGCCGCCCTGTGCGCCTTCCCCATCATTCTCAACCGAAAGGAGGACCGCAAATGGAATGCTTTGCGCTCAAACATCTGAGCTTTGCCTATCCCGACCGGGAAACACCGGCGGTCTGTGACCTGTCGCTGACGGTACAGGCCGGCGAGTTTGTCACCCTTTGCGGCCCCTCCGGCTGCGGCAAGACCACCCTTTTGCGGCAGCTGAAGCCCGCCCTGGCCCCCCACGGGGTGCTGGAGGGGGAGATTTTGTTTGAAAACACCCCGGTGCGGGAGCTGACCCTGCGGGAGCAGAGCGCCCGCATCGGCTTTGTGCTCCAGAACCCCGACAACCAGATCGTCACCGACAAGGTGTGGCACGAACTGGCCTTCGGCCTGGAAAGCCTGGGGTATGACACCCCCACCATCCGCCGGAGGGTGGCCGAAATGGCCAGCTTTTTCGGCATTGAAACCTGGTTTTACAAGGATGTTTCCCAGCTTTCCGGCGGTCAGAAGCAGCTACTCAATCTGGCGGCCATCATGGCCATGCAGCCCTCGGTGCTCATTCTGGACGAGCCCACGAGCCAGCTGGACCCCATCGCCGCCTCCGACTTTCTGGCCACCGTGGGCCGCATCAACCGGGAGCTGGGCACCACCGTCATCTGCACCGAGCACCGGCTGGAGGAGGTCTTCCCCTACAGCCACCGGGTGCTGGTGATGGACGAAGGCCGCCTCATCGCCGACGGCACCCCCGCCCAGGTGGGCCAGGCCCTGAAGCAGGCCGGCCACCGGATGTTTGCCTCCATGCCCACCCCCATGCAGGTGTACGCCGCCGTGGACAACGACCTGTCCTGCCCGGTGACCGTCCGGGAGGGCCGTGACTGGCTGGACGCCTTTGCAAAGGGGCACCCCCTGGGTGCGGTGCCTCCCGAAAATATCCCCGCCCCGGCATCCAATATCCCGGCGGCAAAGCTGGAGCAGGTCTGGTTCCGGTACGAGCAGGATTCCCCCGACATCACCAAGGGTCTGGATCTGGAGATCTACCCCGGCCAACTGCTGGCCATTCTTGGCGGCAACGGCGCGGGCAAATCCACCACCCTGTCTCTGCTGGCCGGCCTGCACAAGCCCTATCGGGGCACGGTCAGCCTCTTCGGCAAGGAGGGTGCGGTGCAGCCCCGGCCGGGCATTCTGGGAGTGCTGCCCCAGGACCCCAAGGCCCTGTTTGTGAAAAATACCGTGGGCGAGGACCTGTCCGACGCCCTCAAGGACGCCGGGCTGACCAAGGAAGAGGGTGCCGCCCGGCTGGGAAGGGTCATCGGCCTGTGCCATCTGGAAGGGCTGCTGGACCGGCACCCCTTTGACCTGTCGGGCGGCGAGCAGCAGCGTGCCGCCCTGGCCAAGGTTTTGCTTTTGCAGCCCCGTCTGCTGCTGCTGGACGAGCCCACCAAGGGCCTGGACACCGCCTTTCAGGAGGAGCTGGCCATCATTCTCCGGCGGCTGACAGACAGCGGCGTTGCCATTCTCATGGTGAGCCACGACATCGGCTTTTGCGCCCGGCACGCCCACAAATGCGCCCTGTTTTTCGACGGCGTCATCGCCGCCCAGGGCACGCCCAGAGACTTTTTCTCTGGCAACAGCTTTTACACCACCGCCGCCAACCGGATGGCCCGGCATCTTCTGCCCGGAGCGGTGACCCCCGAGGATGTGATCGCGGCCTGCGGAGGCACCCTGCCCGAGACCCCGGCCCTTCCCGGCGACGACCTGTATCCCCCCCTGCCCGCCGAGGAGCTGGAGGTCAAAACCGCCAAAGAGCCCCCAAAAAAGCTGCCCTGGTGGCGCAAGGCCATCGCCGCGGCGGCCGGTGTGGGCGTTGTGGCCTTTGCCGCCCACAGCTGGGGCTGGGTGAGCCTGCTGCCGGCAGGTGCCCCTGCCCTTTTGCCTGATATCCTGCTGTGCGCCTGCCTGCTTTTGATGGCCCTGGCGGTGACCCAAAAATCGGCCGCCCCCACCCTCTGGCAGCAGAGCCGGAAGCTGGACGGCCGCACCAGACTGGCCATCGCCATGACCCTGCTGGCCATTCCCCTGACCATCGCCGTGGGTTATGTGTACTTCGGCGACCGGCGGTACTATCTCATTTCCCTGTTCATTCTGGCCGAGACCATGCTGCCCTTTTTCCTGGTGTTTGAAAAGCGCAGGCCCCAGGCCCGGGAGCTCATCCTCATCGCCGTGCTGTGCGCTCTGGCGGTGGCCGGAAGAGCGGCCTTTGCCATGCTGCCCTCTTTCAAGCCGGTGACCGCCCTGGTCATCGTCACCGCCGTGGCCCTTGGGGGCGAAACGGGCTTTTTGGTGGGCGCTTTGTCCATGCTGCTGTCCAACCTGTTTTTGCAGCAGGGCCCCTGGACCCCCTATCAGATGTTCGCCATGGGGCTGATCGGCCTTGTGGCCGGTGTGCTGTTCCGCAAGGGGCTTTTGCGGCGGGACCGGCTGAGCCTCTCCATTTTCGGCGGCCTCAGCGCCTTTTTCCTCTACGGCGGCGTGATGAACCCGGCGGCCATGCTGATGTATCAGCCCACCCCCTCCTGGAGCCTGCTCATCGCCTATTACATCCAGGGCGTGCCGGTGGATCTGGTTCATGCTGTGTCCACCGTGCTGTTTTTGTGGCTCATCGCCGAGCCCATGCTGGAAAAACTGGACCGGATCAAGACAAAATACGGGTTGTATCGATGATAGACATTCTCTGTCATCCTGAGCGGAGCGCAGCGAAGTCGAAGGATCTCACGGTATGCTCGCTCTGAGATTCCTCGACAGGCTCGGGATGACAAAGTTTCAAATTTCCTCTTGCATTTTGTCAAAGTATGCATTATAATAATTGTTTGTAAGTAAGAAAATCAAATAGACGCCATTATCCAGAGTTGCGGTAGAGGGTTCGCTCAATGACCGCACACCAACCTGCCCGCGAGGGTGACGGTGGTTCCGCGAACATCGATAAGGAGTGTCCTGTATCTTTCACATACAAAGGCTCCTTTCGGGGAGCCTTTTTCTTTTTCTGATTACAATAAAAAATATAGAAATAGAGGTAAACAACAATGGCTGACAAGAAACTGTTCACTTCGGAAAGCGTTACCGAAGGCCATCCCGACAAACTGTGCTACCAGGTCTCCGACGGCGTTCTGGGCGCCGTTCTAGCCCAGGATCCCATGGCCCGCGTGGCCTGTGAGACCTGCACCACCACCGGCGTGGTCATGGTCATGGGCGAAATGACCACCACCGCCAACATCTCTGTGGAAGAGATCGTCCGCGACACCGTCAAGAAGATCGGCTACGACGGCTCCGGCGAAAGCTTTGACTACAAGACCTGCGCCGTGCTCACCGCCATCCACGGCCAGAGCCCCGACATCGCCATGGGCGTGGACTCCGCTCTGGAAAACCGCGAGGGCGGCAAGGACCAGTACGACCTCATCGGCGCCGGCGACCAGGGCATGATGTTCGGTTACGCCTGCCGCGAGACCAAGGAGCTCATGCCCGCCCCCATCACCTTTGCCCACGAGCTGACCCGCAAGCTGGCGGAAGTCCGCAAGAACGGCAAGGTGCCCTTCATCCTGCCCGACGGCAAGAGCCAGGTCAGCGTCATCTATGACGAGAACGGCAATCCCGAGCGTTTTGACAACATCGTCATCTCCACCCAGCATCTGGATTCCGCCTCTCTGGAGCAGGTCCGCGAGGCCGTCATCGAGGAAGTCATCAAGCAGGCCGTGCCCAAGCGCATGATCACCGCCGACACCAAGATCTATGTGAACCCCACCGGCCGTTTCGTCATCGGCGGCCCCCAGGGTGACTCCGGC
>JAFXDF010000071.1 GCA_017521295.1 Clostridia bacterium
ATATGATAAAACTTCCTTTTCTATTAAAATGTAATATTGTGTTGGTTGTGGCGGGAGGGGCAGAACCTCCCCTCCCGATAGGTGTTTACCCGATGGGATTACTGACGGGCTTCCTCAAACTCCTTCAGGAACTTGACCAGAGCCTCGACGCCCTCCTTGGGCATGGCGTTGTAGATGGAGGCACGCAGACCGCCGGTGGAGCGATGGCCCTTCAGGTTGTCAAAGCCGGCCTTCTTGGAAGCGGCGACCACCTCGGCATCCAGCTCGTCGGAACCGGTGTTGAAGCAGACGTTCATCAGAGAGCGATCCTCGGGATTGGCGGTAGCCTTGAACAGCTTGGAAGAATCCAGGAAGCCGTACAGGATGGTGGCCTTTTCCACGTTGCGCTTGAACATCTCTTCCAGACCGCCGATGGACTTCAGATACTTGAAGACCTTGCCGCAGCAGTAGATGGACCAGGTGTTGGGGGTGTTGTACATGGAGTCGTTGTCAACATGGATCTTGTAGTTCATGTAGACGGGAGCCTTGGGATCCAGCTCTTCACGCAGCAGATCCTCGCGGACGATGACCACGGCCATACCGGCGGGGCCAACGTTCTTCTGGACACCGGCCCAGATCAGGCCGTAATCACTGACGTTGCAGGGCTTGGACAGGAACATGGAGGACTGGTCGGACACCAGGACCTTGCCCTTGGTGTTGGGCAGGGTGTTGAAGGTGGTGCCGTTGATGGTCTCGTTCTCGCAGATATAGACGTAATCGCAATCCTCGGGGATGTCCAGATCGGAGCAGTCGGGAACATAGGTGAAGTTCTTGTCCTTGGAAGAGGCGATGACCTTCACGTTGCCGTACTTCTTGGCTTCGGCAATGGCCTTCTTGGACCAGGTACCGGTCTCCACATAGCAGGCGGTGCCGTCCTTCAGCAGGTTCATGGCCACCATGGCGAACTGCAGGGTGCCGCCGCCCTGGACAAAGATGACCTTGTAGTTCTCGGGGATGCCCATCAGGTCGCGCAGGTCCTGCTCAGCCTCGGCGGCGATCTGCATAAAGACCTTGGAACGGTGGCTCATCTCCATGACGCACATGCCGCTGCCGCGGTAGTTCATCATCTCGTCACGGATCTCCTCCAGGACGCATTCGGGCATCATGGCGGGGCCGGCAGAGAAATTGTAAGTACGCTCGTATTTCATTGGTATCTCCTCCAATTAATTAGATTTTCACAGTTCAAATGCCGGAAAAAACCTTGTCTTTCCGTTAAATATATACTATCATTAAAGGAGAAGGGACGCAATTGATTTTGGCAAAAAACGATAAAATCGTCGATTCAGCGAGTTTTTTTCGTGATTTTTCGCAGAATTCACCAATGGAGGTCGTTTGGGCTTCCAGTAATTGGATATCAACCGGAAAGGAGCACAAAATTATGGCAGAGATTTTGGACAACTTGACCGATTTGGTTGGCGAAACGCCGGTTTTGCGGCTCTCCCGGCTGAGCGCTGCCTGCGGCTGTTTGACCCCGATCCTGGCAAAACTGGAATGTTTTTCCCCCGGCGGAAGCCTCAAGGACCGGGCGGCTTTGTGCATGGTGCAGAGTGCCCTGGACCGGGGCGAACTTCCCCCCGGCGGAACGGTGATCTGCACCAGCGCCGGCAACGCCGGCCTGTCCCTGGCCTGGGTGTGCGCCGCCCTGGGGCTGCAGTGCGTCATCGTGCTGCCCGACACCGTGCCGGAGACCCGGCGCAGGCACCTGCAGCGCTACGGCGCCCAGGTAAAGGCGGTGCCCGCCGACACCTGCCCTTCGGTGGCCGAGACCCTGCGCAGGAACACCCCCGGCGCCTTTATGGCCAACCCCTTCACCAACGAGGACAACCCCGCCGCCCATCACCGCACCGGTGAGGAGCTGCTGCGCCAGGTGGGCGACATCGACTATCTGGTGGCCGGCGTAGGCTCGGGCGGCACCATCACCGGCTGCGCCGAGCAGGTCAAGCGGATGTGCCTGGACTGCCGGGTCATCGCGGTGGAGCCCTATGCCTCCCCGGTGCTGTCGGGAGGCTTCCCCGGCGGCCATCCCCTTTCGGGCATCGGCCCGGGCTTTGTGCCCGAGGTGCTCAACACCTATATCCTGGACGAGGTCATCCGGGTCAAGACCCCCGATTCCCTGGAGCTGATGGGTCTTCTGGCCCGTACCGAGGGCCTGCTGTGCGGCCCCTCCTCGGGAGCCGCCCTTGCCGCCGCCGTGTCGGTGGCCAAGCGGCCCGAAGCCGCCGGAAAAACGGTGGTCACCCTCCTGCCCGACGTGGGCGAACGCTATCTGACAGAAGCGTTTTAATCTCCCCTGTCATCCCGAGCGCAAGCGAGGGAGCTCACACCCAAGCACCATATTGCAGAAAGAGGTTTTTACACATGGATCAGAAGAAAATCGACCGGATCAACCAGCTGGCCAAGCTGGCCAAGGAGCGGGAGCTCACCGCCGAGGAGCAGGCCGAGCGCACCGCCCTCCGGGAGGAATACATCGCCGCCTTCCGTGGCAATCTGGAGGCCCAGCTGAAGAGCATCACCATCCAGTATCCCGACGGCAGCAAGAAAAAGCTGGAAAAGAAGGACAAGCCCCTGCAGTAAGAAAAATTTAGAATTCCTTTTCTTGACACCCACACCCCATGGTTTATAATAAAACCAAAGACTTCCCCGGAAAGGTGGTCATCCCATGGCTGAACCCAAAACCCCGCCCGCAGGAACGCGGGCCGTTACCCAGAAAAGCGTCCTGCCCATCTACGCCATCGGCGCGGTGTGGCTCCTTTGGTCGCTGTTTTTCCCCCTGTATTCGGTCACCCATTATCTGCTCTGCCTGGTGGTGAGCCTGGCGGTGTTTCTGGTGCTGACCAAGGTCATCCCCGACAAGGTGACCTATGAGCCCATCCCCGTCCAGGTCACCGGCTACGAAAGCGCCGACGAGCTGCTGAAGGCCGGCGACGCCCATCTGCGCGCCATCCGGGACCTGTCGGCCAAAATCGACAGCCCCCAGGTCCGGGGCAAGGTGGACAAGGTGGGCGGCACCTGCCAGCGCATCTTTGACTATGTGCGGCAGAATCCCAAGAGCGCCGACGAGCTGCGCAAGTTCATGAACTACTACCTGCCCACCCTGGAAAAACTGGTGAAAACCTATGAGCTGATGGAGGAGCAGGGGGTGGAAGGCGAAAACATCACCGCCTCCAAGGAGCGCATCTCCCAGATGCTGGACACCATGGACCTGGCTTTTGAAAAGCAGCTGGACGCCCTGTTCGGCGACACCGCTCTGGACATCGACACCGACATCACCGTGATGGAGGGTATGATGGCCCAGGAGGGCCTCACCGACGCCGGCAAAATGCCTGCGCCCGAAGAGATCAAGCCCCTCCAGGAAGAGACCTTCCAGGCGGGCGATATCAAGCTGGAACTGTAATCGTGCATGTTGTCATCCCGAGCACCGCGAGGGATCTCAAGGCAAGCCAACCGTGAGATCCTCACACCGCTGCCGATCCTCAGGATGACATAGTTTTACACTGTAACACAAACTGAGATAAACGGAGGAACACACCATGACTGACAAGAACATGCTGGAACTGGAAGAAAGCATCCCTTCCCTGACCCTGACCCCCGACCTGGAAGCGGCCGCCCCCGCTGAGGAAGCCGCCCCCGAGATCGAGCCCGTTTTCCTGGAGGAAAGCGCCTATACCGAGGCCGAGCGCAAGGTCATCAACGATTTTTCCGAAAAGATCGACATCACCAACGCCACCATGGTGCTGCAGTACGGCTCTGCCGCCCAGAAGAAGCTGTCTGACTTCTCCGAAAGCGCTCTGAGCAATGTGCGCACCAAGGATCTGGGCGAAGTGGGCGACCTGGTCACCGATCTGGTGGGCGAGCTGAAGGGCTTTGACGTGGACGAGGACGAAGGCGGCATCTTCGGCTTCTTCAAGAAGAACGCCAACAAGCTGACCAACCTGAAGGCCCGCTACGACAAGGCCGAAACCAACGTGGACAAGATCTGCACCGTGCTGGAGAATCACCAGGTCCAGCTGCTGAAGGACATCGCCATGCTGGATAAGATGTACGAAAAGAATCTGGGCAACTACAAGGAGCTGGGCATGTACATCCTGGCCGGTAAGAAGAAGCTGCAGAACATCCGGGAGCAGGTGCTGCCCGAGATGATCGAAAAGGCCAAGCAGACCGGCGACGCCGCCGACAGCCAGGCCGCCAACGATATGGCCGCCTTCTGCGACCGGTTCGAGAAGAAGATCCATGATCTGGAGCTGACCCGGATGATCTCCCTGCAGATGGGCCCCCAGATCCGTCTGGTCCAGAACAACGACACCCTGATGGCCGAAAAGATCCAGTCCACCCTCACCAACACCATCCCCCTGTGGAAGAGCCAGATGGTGCTGGCTCTGGGCATGGAGCATTCCGTCCAGGCCACCAAGGCCCAGCGCGAGGTCACCGAAATGACCAACGAGCTGCTGAAGAAGAACGCCGAAAAGCTGAAGATGGCCACCATCGAGACCGCCAAGGAGTCCGAGCGTGGCATCGTGGATATCGAGACCCTGAAGAACACCAACAAGATGCTGGTGGAGACCCTGGACGAGGTGGTCAAGATCCAGAACGACGGCCGTCAGAAGCGCCGCGAGGCCGAGCAGGAGCTGGGCCGCATCGAGGGCGAGCTGAAGCAGAAGCTGCTGGATATCCGTCAGTAATCTATGATGTCATCCTGAGCGCAGCCGAAGGATCCCCTGCCTCAGGGGGAGATTCTTCGGGCTTCGCCCACAGAATGACAAACGCATCCCCCACTCTCCTGACGAAAGGAGCCTGATCTATGAAATTCAACCGCATTCTGGCCACCGTAGTGGCCTGTCTGATGGTGCTGGGCGCCGTGTTTATCGGTCTGCAGGGCAAGCCGGTGAACCGGGACGACAGCCTTTACCTCACCGACAAGGCCGGGGTGATCTCCGACAGCGGCGAGCTTCAGTTCGTGCAGCTGCAAAAGTCGCTGTCTCCCCGGCTGAGCGTGGCCATCGTCAACTCTACCGGCAAGATGTCCACCGCCCAGTACTGCGAGACCCTGTGGAACAACTGGCGGCTGGGCACTTCGGATATGCTGCTGCTGATGGTCACCGGCCAGGAGGACTATTACTTCGGTTACGATTACAGTTCCGTCTTTGCCGATGTGCTGGACGCCAACTTTGACCTGCTGATGGAGCGGTATCTGGAGCCCGACTTTGCGGCCCGGGATTACGAAAGCGCCATTTTCGCCTTCTCCGACGGCATCCAGGCCCTGCTGACCGGCGCTTATTTTGACAACGGAACGTTGAATGGCGACGCATATTACGGCGAGTATAGTGTAAGCTCGGGTACGGGTATGCTGGTGGTGCTGGTTTTTGTGGTCATCTTCATCGCGGTGATCGCCGCCGGCAGTATCGGCAAAAAACGGCCGGGCAGCACGGTGTACCACAAGCCCTCCACCCCCGGCAGCTACCGGCCCACCATCACCGTGCGGCCGGGTACCTCCTATCGGCCCTCTTCCACCGTTCGGCCTTCGGGCACGTCCTTCCGGCCCTCCAGCCGGCCTTCTTCCCGGCCCTCCCGGCCCGGCGGATTCGGCGGCGGCGGCAGATCCTCCGGCGGTTTTGGCGGCGGAGGCAGATCGGGTGGCGGCCGTTCCATGGGCGGCGGCGGCCGTTCCGGCGGTATGGGCGGCAGAGGCCGCAGATAACCCACATTTTCACAACAAAAAAAGACCACCCTTTCGGGTGGTCTTTTCTTTTGGATGTTTAGTGCTCCAGCTGAGCGCGGTAGGCGGCCAGCTCTTCCTGGTTGCCCATGACGAAGTGGCCGGGCTCGATCTCGGTCCAAACGGGCTTGTCGGTCTCGTAGTTGTGCTTGGAGGGATCGTAGACCTCCAGCACCTTCTTCTTCTCCGACTCGGGATCGGGCAGAGGAATGGCGGACAGCAGGGCGCGGGTGTAGGGATGCAGGGGATGGCGATACAGCTTTTCGGTTTCTGCCAGCTCCACGATAACACCCTTGTGGATAACGGCGATGCGGTCGCAGATGAAACGCATGACCGACAGGTCGTGGGCGATGAACAGATAGGTCAGGCCACGCTCCTTCTGCAGACGGCTCAGCAGGTTCAGCACCTGGGCGCGGATGGACACGTCCAGAGCGGAGATGGGCTCGTCGGCGATGATGAACTCGGGCTCCATGATCAGGGACCGGGCGATACCGATACGCTGACGCTGACCGCCGGAGAACTCGTGGGGGAAGCGGCTGGCGAACTCGGGCAGCAGACCGACCTCCA
>JAFXDF010000072.1 GCA_017521295.1 Clostridia bacterium
GCATGAACAAGAAAGAGGCCTGGGAGGCCTCCATCAACGCCCTGCGGATGGTCAATGTGGCCATGCCCGAAAAGCGCGTCAAGGATTATCCTTACCAGATGTCCGGCGGTATGCGCCAGCGTGTCATGATCGCCATGGCTCTGGCCTGCAAGCCCCAGCTGCTCATCGCCGACGAGCCCACCACTGCTCTGGACGTTACCATCCAGGCACAGGTTCTCGATCTGATGCGTAATCTCCGTGACGAGACCGGCACCGCCATCGCCTTCATCACCCACGACCTGGGCGTCGTGTCCGAAATGTGCGACCGGGCCATTGTGCTCTACTGCGGTGAGGTCATGGAAGAGGCCTCCACCGAAGAATTGTTCAAGAACCCCATGCACCCCTATACCGAGGGCCTGCTGAATGCTCTGCCCAAGGCCGGTCAGCGTGACGGCAAGCTGTACGTCATTCCCGGCATGGTGCCCCCCGCCGGCAAGTTCCCCAAGGGCTGCGTCTTCGCTCCCCGCTGCAAGTACGCCACCGAGAAGTGCCACGCCGAAAAGCCCGAGGTCAAGATCGTGGGCGACGGCCACGCTGTCAGATGTTTCCGCTATGAGGAGGTGCAGGGCGAATGAGTGAAAAGAAAGTTCTGGTGCAGGCCAGCAATATCAAAAAATGGTTCCCCATCAAGAAATGGTTCTTTGAAAAGCAGCGCTATGTGAAGGCTGTGGACGATGTCACCCTGACCCTGTACCGGGGCGAGACCCTGGGTATTGTCGGTGAGTCCGGCTGCGGCAAGTCCACCATGGCAAGAACCCTGCTGCGCCTCATCGAGCCCACCGCCGGCGATATCACCTACGACGGCAAGGATCTGACCAACATGAAGAGCGGCGAGCTGCGCGCCCTGCGCAAGCATATGCAGATCGTGTTCCAGGATCCTTACAGCTCTCTGCATCCCAGAATGAAGATCGGTGAGATCATCGCCGAGCCCATGCTGATCTCCGGTATCCATAAGACCAAAAAGGAATGTATGCCCCGTATCTACGAGCTGCTGGACATGGTTGGTCTGGACAAGAATTACGTGGATCGCTATCCCCATGAGTTCTCCGGCGGTCAGCGTCAGCGTATCGTTATCGCCCGTGCTCTGGCTACCAATCCCGAGCTGCTGATCTGTGACGAGCCTGTTTCCGCTTTGGACGTTTCTGTTCGTGCACAGGTTCTGAACCTGCTGGAAGAGCTGCAGGAGAAGCTGGGTCTGACCTATCTGTTCATCTCCCACGACCTGTCTGTGGTGGAGCACCTGTGTGACCGCGTGGCCATTATGTATCTGGGCCAGCTGATGGAGATCGGCACCGTTGACCAGATCTACGACAATCCTCAGCATCCTTACACCCAGGCGCTGCTGTCCGCCATCCCCAAGGTGGGCCAGCACGACAGCACCGGCCGCATCCTGCTGGAAGGTGACATCCCCAGTCCGGCCAATCCTCCCTCTGGCTGCCGGTTCCGTACCCGCTGCCGCTTCGCCACCGAGGCCTGCGCCCAGGGCGCTTCCACCGTGGAAGTGGAACCCGGCCATTTTGTCACCTGCCGCCTGATGACCCAGAAAACGCAGTAATCCTCCTTTTACAACCGAAGCCGTGGCTGTGGAAGCCGCGGCTTTTTTAATGCAATCTTAAAAAAGTTGCTGCCCCGTTCTTAAAACTCCTTTGCTATGCTGTTTCCACGGAAAGGAGGCAGCATTTATGGAATATTCTCAGCTGTTTGCATTGCTTGCGCTGCCGCTGAAACTGCTCACCCTGTATTTTGCGTACATTGCCCTCCGCTGGGCCTTTGCGCCCCGGGAGCACTGGCCAGAGGCCGCGCCCAAGACCCGGTTTGCCATCGTCATCGCCGCCCGGAATGAAGAGGCCGTCATCGGCCGCCTGGTAAAAAGCCTGCTGGCGCAGGATTATCCCCGGGCGCTGTTTGAGGTGTTCGTGGTGCCCAACAACTGTACCGACGACACGGCGGGCGAAGCCTTTCGGGCCGGGGCGCAGCTGCTGCACTGCCCCTGGCCGGTGGGCAACAAGGGCGACGCTCTGCGCCAGGCCTTTTGCCTGCTGGAAGGCAAGGGCTACGACGCCTTTCTGGTGTTTGACGCCGACAATGTGGTGGACCGGTGGTATCTCCGCCGGACCAACGACGCCTTTTGCGCCGGCGCCAGGGTGGTCAAGGGCCGCCAGATGGCGCTTAATCCCCGAGAGAGCTGGGTGGCCGGCTGTTACGACCTGTATTTTGGCCTGTTCGACCTGTTTTTCAACCGCCCCCGGGCGAGGGGCGGCCTGTCGGTGAAGCTGGTGGGCACCGGCTTTGCCGTCCACCGCTCGGTGCTGGAACAGCTGGGCGGCTGGAACACCCGGACTATTGCCGAAGACGCCGAGTTTGCCGCCCTGTGCGCCCGGGAAAACATCCGGGTGTGCTGGGCCCCGGAGGCCGTCACCTGGGACGAAGAGCCCTGCGGCTTTTCGGTGTCCCTCCGTCAGCGCAAGCGCTGGTGCAGCGGCGTCATCCAGGTGGGCCGACAGATGCTGCCCCGGCTGTTTTCCGGCGCGAAAAGCCGCCGCGGCTGGGATTTCATCTGCTTTCTGCTGACGGCGCAGCTGCAGCCGGTGTCGGCCCTGCTGCTGCTGTGCAGCTGGCTGTGCCTGGCCGTTGAGGGAGGCCTGTCGCCGGCCGCCGTACTTACCGCCGCCGGAGGGTACTGGCTTGGGTGTACCGCCCTGGGGACCTTTTTGCTGATGACCCAGCGGCCGAAAGAGCGCCGCAACTGGCGCGCGGCGGTGCT
The DNA here is from genome assembly GCA_017521295.1 of Clostridia bacterium. Lineage (GTDB taxonomy): Bacteria > Bacillota > Clostridia > Oscillospirales > Butyricicoccaceae > UBA4644. Next base: position 2,804 of record JAFXDF010000072.1, read on the forward strand.
CTTTCCGGTGTTTATGGCCTCCTGGCTGCCCCTGCAGGTGCTGGCCCTGTTCCGCAAAACAACCAAATGGCGGGAGATCCGCCACGGCAGCAGCCGTCTTGCATAACAAAAGCCCCCGTCATCCGACGGGGGCTTTTTCCAGCATCCAGAGATTGCGGATCTGATCGCTGATCTGATCGAAATCCCAGAGCTTTTGGGAGTTTGCTCTGCTATTGGGATCGTTGACACAGATCAAACCATCCTTTAGTCCGGTCATAACAATAAAGTGTCCGGAAGCGGTGAAATCACCCGGCCCCATGACGCAGATCACCGGACGTCCGGCTTCCAGATGGGAAAAGATGGTCTTTTTCACCAGCGGCAGCTCGGTAGCTGTCAGGCCAAGTTTACCGGCTCCCTGGGAGATCAGGGTCCAGGAAGAGCCGTTGCCCGGGCTGCAGTAGCCGTTGTCCAGGGCGAAACGGATCATGTTGTCGGGAGAATGGGCGGCATCGCCCGTCAGATAACAGGCCACCATGGAAAGGCAGGTGGGGCCGCAGCCGGTAAGACCGGCCATATCGCTGCCATATTGCAGGTAGCCCCACCGCTTGTCCCACTGGAGAAACAGCGGCACACCCTCGGCAGACAGCTCCCGGGACAGGTCCACTTCCTGCTGCCGGGCGTGCTCGGCGGGGTAGGAGAGGACGAAATCCTTGGTTTCCGGGTTGCGGTCCAGCAAGGCGATCAGGCTTTCCGGCCAGTCCCGCAGGTTGTAGCCATGCGCCTTGGCATATGCCATTACCGTCTCCTCGCCGGAACTGTGCACGCGCCTGGACCAGTTCCGTTCCCGGCAAAGCCATTGGGCTTCCCGGTACAGCGGCGGTCCGACACCCACAAGCAGCAGCAGGATCAGGGCGAGCGAAAGCCACCTTCGCAGTTTCTTGGACATAAAAATACCTCCATCGTTTGATGGAGGTATGATAGCACAGCGTCATTAAGAAGTTCGGTGGAAAAGATTCAAGGTTTTGTTAATATCCCTGGCCGATGTCCACCACGTGCTCCAGGCTTTCTCCCTTTGTCCAGTGCTCCAGATTGCGCAGGAAGATGTCGATGACCAGCTGACAGGTCTTAGCCAGCGACATATTGCCCGAAACATGGGGGGTCAGCAGCAGATTGGGGGCATCCCACAGGAAGTGGTCCTGGGGCAGGGGCTCGGGATCGGCCACATCCAGAGCGGCGCCGGCCAGCTTGCCGGACTTGAGAGCCTCAAAGAGGGCCTCCTGGTCTACGGCGGTGCCGCGGCCCACATTGATCACATAGGCATCCTGGGCCATGGCGTCGATGACCGACTGGTCCAGCACCTTTTTGGTGTTCTCGGTGCCGGGCAGGCACAGGGCCACCACATCGGCCCCCTGGACGGCCTCCTTCAGCCGGTCGATGGTATAGACCTCATCGCACCAGTCGGGCTTTTCCCGCAGGGTGCGGCGGACGCCCCGGACGGTGGCGCCCATGGCCTTCAGTCGGCAGCCGAAGTTGGAGCCGATGTCGCCCATGCCCACGATGGTCACCGTGCTGTCATAGATGGAGCGGATGTCGCCGATGATGGCCCAGCCCCTGTCGGCGATCAGCGCCTGGTACTCGGGCATACGGCGCATCATCATCAGAAGGACACAGATCATGTGCTCGGAAATGGTGATGCCGTAAGCGCCCGAGGCGTTGGTCAGCACCACGTCGGGAGAAGCAAAGACGCCGGGCTTGGTATACCGGTCCACGCCGGCAAAGGAGCACTGCATCCAGCGCAGGTTGGGGCACTGGGCCAGCAGCTCGGGGGGAAACATACCAAAGAGGATCTCGCAGTCCCGGATATCCTCCAGCGTCACCTGGTCGGTGTTGAGGAACCGGGGCTCGTAGCCCAGGGCCCGGACGCCTTCGGAAATGACCTTTTCCCAGCGGTCGTTGTAAAACGAAATGTGAATGGCGATGGTCTTGCTCATGTTCATTCTCCTTTATCTGAAAGGTGGTTTCGATTTGCCAGAATATGATTGAGTTCGCCGCCCAAAAGGATGACGGCGCCCATAAGATACAGCCACAGCATCAGCACCATAAAGGCACTCAGCGAGCCGTACAGCACCGAATAGCGGCCGGCATGGCCCAGGTACCAGCTGAAGCCCAAGGAGGCCGCGAAGCCCAGCACCACCGAAAAGACGGCACCGGGCAGCGCCTGGCGGAAGCGGTACTGCCGAAAGGACACGGCGGCGTAAAAACAGGCCATCACCAGCAGCATATACACCGGCGCCACCATCACCCGCAAAAGCCGCCACAGGCGAAGAAGCAGGTCGGGCAGGGCGATATATCGGTCAATGCGCAGCAGCAGCTTGTCCGACACCACCAGCAGCACCAGCAGGGCCACCATGGACACCAGAAGCAGCACCGCCAGCAGCACCCCCATGACCAGGTTGGTCCGGGGCGGATTGGTCATGTGATAGGCCCGGGACAGGGCCCGCAACAGGGAAGTGATGGCCCGGGAAACGGCGTACACCGTCAGGAACAGACAGGCGTACAGCAGCATGGGGGCGTCCAGCCCCTGGATATAGGTGAGGTAGGCGTTTACCAGTTCGGCGGCCTGGGCAGGCAGCACCGCGCCCAGGGCCTGGCTCACCATATCGGTGGAAAGCCGCAGCATACTGACGGCGGCGTTGACGAAGATCAAAAGGGGAAAGAGGGAAAAGAGCAGGTAATAGGCCAGCTCGGCCGCCGACCGGCCCACCTGGTGGGCGAAATACCGTCTTCCCAACTGCCGGAGGACACGGAACAAGGTTTTCATAGACTGCCTCCTTCTACACTGGATACTATCACATTTGCGGCGAAAAAGAAAGCATTATCCCCCGAAGAATGGGGCGGGACAGGAATTTTTTGCAAAAATCGCTTTTCTTTCCCCCTGCGGTAAGGTATGATAAGAGTATTCCAGAAAAAAGGAGATTTGTTATGAATCTTTGCGATATTCAGAGCGGCCAGAGCCTGGCCGGATTCTATCTGCTGAAGCAGGCCTCCCTGCGCACCACCGCCGCCGGAAAGCCCTATCTGGCAGCCGCCATCACCGATCGCACCGGCACGGTGGAAATGAAGGTGTGGGATTACAGCGGACCCATTTCCCACGAGGACGAGGGCAAGATCGTCTGCATCCAGGGCCGGGTGTCCGAGTTCAAGGGCGCCTTGCAGGTCACCGCCGACCGCATCCGGCTGGCCCAGGACAACGACCGCTACGATCTGAGCCTGCTGGTGCCCACCGCGCCCCTGGACCTGCAGGAGACCCTGGAGGAGCTGGACGCCATGCTGTCCTCCATGGAGGACGAGGGCTACCGGGAGGTCTGCCGGGAGATGCTCCGCCGCCATCAGCGGGCCTTTACTACCATCCCCGCCGCCAAAAGCGTCCACCACGGCTTTGTTCACGGCCTGCTCATGCACACCGTCAACATGATGAAAACAGCGGTGTTCCTGGCGGCCCAGTACGGGGAGTTTCTCGACCGGGATCTGCTGCTGGCCGGCACCTTCCTCCACGATTTCGCCAAGATCCGGGAGTTCCAGGTGTCCCAGACCGGTCTGGTCACCGACTACACCACCCAGGGTCAGCTGCTGGGCCATCTGGTGATGGGCGCCCAGGAGGTAGGGGGCATCTGCGCCGCCTGCGGCGTGCCGGAGGCCCGTTCCACCCTGCTGCAGCACATGATCCTCTCCCACCACGGCCAGCCCGAGTTCGGTGCCGCCGTGCTGCCCCAGTGCGCCGAAGCCGAGCTGCTCTGCTACATCGACATGATCGACAGCCGCATGGAGATCTATCGGGAGGTGCTGGACAAGACCGAGGTGGGACAGTTCTCCGACCGGGTGTTCGCCCTGGACAACAAGCGGCTGTACCGGCATAAATGATGACCTTTGACCAATACAAGGCCCGATTTGCCCTCAAACTGAACCGCCAGCAGGAGGCGGCCGTCCGCCAGACCGAAGGCCCGGTGCTGCTGCTGGCCGTGCCCGGCAGCGGAAAGACCACCGCCCTTTTGGCCCGGGTGGGCAATCTGCTGTACTGCCGGGAGGTGCCTCCCGAGCAAATCCTCACCGTCACCTACACGGTGGCAGCCACCGCCGACCTGCGCCGCCGGTTCGCCCGGACCTTTGGGGAGGAATACGCCTCCCGGCTGGAGTTCCGCACCATCAACGGCATGTGCGCCCGCATCATCCGGCAGTTTGAGCAGATCACCGGCCGACAGGCCTTTCAGCTCCTTTCCGAGGAGGCCGACGCCGCCCGTCTGGTGCGGGAGGCCTGGCGGGCCTGCAACCGGGGCTTTCCCACCGACGCCGAGCTGGAAGAGGCACGCACCCGCATCGCCTACTGTAAAAACGCCATGCTGTCCGACGAGGAAATCCGGGAGCTGGAGGAGGGCGAGCCGTTTTTCAAGCTGTTTGACGCCTACCGGACCCTGCTGCTGAAAAACCGCCTTATGGACTACGACGACCAGATGGTCTACGGGCTGAAGATCCTCCGCTCCCAGCCGGCCCTTTTGCAGGCCTGGCAGGACAAGTACCGCTATTTCCATGTGGACGAGGCCCAGGATACCTCCCGCATTCAGCACGCCATCATCGCCCTTCTGGCCTCCCGCAGCCGGAATCTCTTTCTGGTGGGCGACGAGGACCAGAGCATCTACGGCTTCCGGGCCGCCTGGCCTCAGGCGCTGCTGCGGTTCGAGCAGGACTGGCCGGGGGCAGAGACCCTCTTTCTGGAGACCAACTACCGCTCCACCGGCAGCATCGTCCACGCCGCCGACGGCTTTATCCGCCTCAACCGGGACCGGCAGCCCAAGACCATGACCACCCCCAACCCCCAGGGCGCCCCGGTGGTGCGCAAGCATGTGGCCCGCCGCTGGAGCCAGTACCCCTATCTGGCCGAACAGGCCCGGCAGGGCGGGGGACTGGCGGTGCTCTACCGCAATCACGAAAGTGCCCTGCCCCTCATCGACCTGCTGCAAAAGCAGGGCATCCCGTACCGCTGCCGGGGACAGAAGGGGGGCTTTTTCACCCATCCCACCGTTCGGGACGTGGTGGACATCCTCCGGTTTTCCGCCCGGCAGGATGACGCCGAGCTGTTTTTGAAGCTCTACTACAAGTTCCGCTGCGGCATTACCCGGGAAATGGCCGAGCAAACGGTGAAGCAGGGCAAAAAATCCCACGGAAAGCCCCTGTTCGCCCTGGCCGCCGCCCTGTGCCAGGAGGATTGGCTGCAGCAGCGGCTGCAGGGGGTCTACACCCTGCTGTGTCTGCTGCCCGGCGACCCTGCGCCCCAGGCCCTGTCCCGTATCTTCGATGACATGGGCTACCGGGAGTATCTCAAGGGCAAAAACGCCGACGAGGGCAAGCTGGACATCCTCATGGCCCTGGCCCGGCAGAATCCCCGGCAGGAGGATTTCCTGCTGCGGCTGCAGCAGCTGGAGGCTCTGGTCCAGGACGGCAGGGAAGAACAGGAGGGCGTGGTGCTGTCCACCATCCACGGCAGCAAGGGCCTGGAATACGACCGGGTCATCCTCATGGACGCCGTGGACGGGGTGCTGCCCCAGGACATCCGCTCGGCCACCGAAGAGGGCAAACGGCAGCTGGAGGAGGAACGCCGGCTGTTTTACGTGGCCATGACCCGGGCCAGAAACCAACTGGAGATCCTCTGCTGCCGGGACCACAGCTGCACCTTTGCAGGCCAGCTCTTCCCAGAAGAGCGGCCCCGGGAGGTCCGGCCGGTGCCCAAACCTTCGCAGAAGCCCCGGCCCCAATACGACATCGACGCCTTTTCGGTGGGGGTGCTGGTGCGCCACCGACAGTTTGGAAGAGGCCTCATCTGCTCCCGGGAAGAGGACATCGCCCTCATCCGCTTTGACAGCGGAGAAGTCAAACGCATTGCCTTGCACACCGTCCTGCGGTCGGGTGTGCTGCGGCTGGAACCATAAGGAGGAAGCTTATGCACATTCTGTTCATTTCCGATTACGTCTGCCCCTATTGCCTGGTGGCCAAGGAGGCCCTGCGCCAGGCCCTGGAAGAGACCGGCCTGGAGGCCGCCATCACCTGGCAGCCCCATGAACTGACGGTGGAGCCCGCGCCCCGGGTGGACACCTTCCACGATGAGCGCCGTCGGGCCAACTACCAGATCCTGGTGGCGCCCTGCAAAAAGCTGGGCCTGGACATGAAGCTGCCCCCCAAGGTCATCCCCCGGCCCTACAGCCGTCTGGCCTTTGAGGGTTGGTACTACGCCTGCGATCACGGCAAGGGAGAGCAATACAACGATCTGATCTACCGGGCCTATTTCATCGAGGAACTGGATATCGGTGAGATGTCGGTGCTGGGTGAACTGGCCGCGCGGGTGGGCCTGGACAAGGCGGACTTCACCGCCGCTCTGGAGCAGGGCACCTATTCCGCCGCCGAAAAGGCCGCCGTGGAACACACCCGCAACGTGCTGCAGCCCCGGGGCGTGCCCACCCTCTACATCGACGGCGAAAAGGTCTCCATCCGGGAATACACCAAGGAAGAGATGGTGGCCATCCTCACCAAACAGGCCGAAAAAAGTGCCGCCCCCGCCATGGTCTGTGGTGCTGACGGCTGCGCCATGCAGTAATACCTACAAACAAGGAGGTGCCTTTGTGAAACTGCTGCTCAACACCCAGGAGGAACGCTGCCGCATGGAGGTCTACGGCGAATATCTGAAAAAGATCCCTCAGCTGCTTTCCCAGCTGGAGGCGGTGGAGACCATGTATCAAAAAGCCCTCATGGAGGAGGCCATGCTGGCCGACAAGGACCCGTCCGATCCCAGCACCGCCCTGTATCTGGACCGCCTTGCCCGGACAAAGACCCAGTGTCTGGATCGGATGGCAGACATCCGCAACCAGCTGCAGCTGATCTTTGCCCTCAAGGGGCAGATCGAAAAGGAAAGCCCCGCCCTGGCCGCGTTCATTACAGAATAAAGAAAGCCGATGCAAACGCATCGGCTTTTTCTTATACAAATTGTCCGTCTTTATACTGCAGTACGGTGTCGCACAGCAGCGCGGCCTCCTGGGGATCGTGGGTCACCAGCAGCAGGGTCTTATCCCTGCACTCCCGGCGCAGCAGGGCCACCACCCGCTCCCGGGTGTCGGCGTCCAGGCCCTTCAGCGGCTCGTCCAGCAGCAGGATCTCTCCGCCGTAGGCCAGAGCCCGGCACAGGGCCACCCGCTGCTTCTGGCCGCCGGAAAGCTGATGGGGATATTTGTGCAGATGCTCGGCCAGCCCGGCCTCCCGCAGCCATGCTTCGGCCTGGGACAGGGTGGAGGGGCCGTCGGACAGCACCACATTGACGTTTTCCAGCGCGGTGAGCCAGGGGAACAGAGCGGGCTCCTGGAATACATAGCTGACCTTGCCCTTCACCGTCACCGTGCCGCTATCGGGCTTCACCAGCCCGGCGATCACATTGATGAGGGTGGTCTTGCCGCTGCCCGAAGCGCCCATCAGCGCCACGTGCTGTCCGGCAGGCACCGTCAGCGAGCAGTTTTGGAGAACGGTCTGGCCGTCAAAGGCCACCGTCAGATTTTCGATGCCGATCATGCGTCCTCACCTCCCGGCCAACAGGCGCGGCCCAGCCGCCCGATGGCGGCCATGAGCACCTTTTCGATGATGAGGCTGCACAGGATGACCACCAGCGTCCAGGCGAACAGATCGGTGACCTCCCAGTACTGCTTGGCCTCCATCAGAAGCTTGCCGATGGACAGAGCCGGTACGGTGAGCACCTCGGCGGCGATGCCGGCCTTCCAGCCCAGGCCCAGAGCCGTGCGGCAGCCCGACAGAAAATGGGGCATCACCGAGGGAATATAGACCCGGCGCAGGGTGCGCAGACGTGTAAAGCCAAAGACCTTTGCAGTGCGCAGCAGCAGGGGATCGGTGTTGCGGATACCGGCGCAAACATTGCCCCAGATCACCGGCAGCGCCATGAGCACCACGATGACCACCGGCAGCAGATCCCGGCCAAGCCACAGCAGCAGCAGTACGATGAAGGATGCCACCGGGGTGGACTTGATCACCGTCACCATGGGGGCAAAGAGGGTGTCGGCCAGCTTCCACCGGCAGCAGATCACCGCCAGCAGAACGCCTGAAACCACAGCAAGCACCGAACCCAGCACCACCCGCAGAAGGCTGAGAGCGGTGACCTTCCAGAAGCCGGCGGTAAGGGCCAGCTGTCCAAGCCGCACCACAACGGCGACAGGGGAGGGCAGCAGCAGTCCGTTGCCCACCCAGAGGGCGAGGAGCTGCCACACGCACAGCCAGAAAGCGGCCACGCCGCAGGTTTTCAAAAGGGTTTTCATGTGTCAGCTCCTTTCGTCAAACGTGAAAACAGGGCGGATGGATGCCATCCGCCCTATGGGGTTTAACCGATGTAATAGAAGTCCTCGGCAGGAACGGCGCCGCCAACAGAGGGGGCGGCCACGCCGGCCATGATCTCCAGGAACTGGCCCAGAGCGGCCTTCATCTCCTCACCGGCGACAAAGCACAGGTTGCAGTTGGGGATGGCCTTCTGTGCCACGGGAGCCTGGGCAAAGATACCGGCATCCACGATCATCTGGGCGGCAGAAGCGGTGTCCTCGGTGAGGTAGGCGATGGAAGCCTCATACTCCTCCAGGAACTTGGCGATCTCAACAGGGTGCTCTTCGGCAAAGGCGCGGCGCACCACCACGCAGCCCTGCACCAGGCTGCCGGCGGGATAAACGGCATCCCATTCGGCGGTGAGATCCAGCGCCACGGCGACCTTGTCGTTCTGGGCACGGGCGATGGTCACCATGGGCTCGGGCAGAACGGCCAGCTTCACTTCGCCGGCGATGACGGCGGTACGCAGGTCGGCGGGCTGGGCATAGGTATTGTCAACGGTGACGTTGACGCCGGCCTTCTGGCAGAGGGCGTTGAAGATAAAGGAGGGGTTCTGGGCGGGGGCGTACACCGTCTTGCCCTCCAGATCGGCCAGAGAAGCAACGGTCTCGCCTTCGCCGGTCACCAGATACAGCACGCCCAGGGTGTTCAGAGCCAGAGCCTGGACAGCGCCCTGGGTCTTGTTGTACACCACGCTGGCGGCGTTGGTGGGCAGGGCGGCGATATCCACGCTGCCGTTGATGAGGGCGGCGGTGACGTTGCTGGCGTCGGTCTCCACGGAAATGTTGTAGTTGAGGGCGGCCTGGCCATTCTGCTTGTCAGAGATCAGCTTGGCCATGCCGAAGCCGGTGGTGCCGTTGAGCACCATCACATTGATGGGAAGCTCGGCATCGGGCTGGGGCTCGGTGGGAGCCTCGGTAGGAGCCTGGGTGGGAACTTCGGTGGCGGGCTCGGTAGAAGGATCGGTGGGGGTCTCGGCAGGCTGGCTGCCGCAGGCACACAGGCTCAGCAGCATGACGGCACTCAGCAGCAGGGCGATCAGTTTGTTGTGTTTCATGGTTGGGATACTCCTTTTTCGAAAAAAATAACCACATCCGAAAGATGCAGTTCCGTTCAGGCAGTATTCCCCTAAAAACGCGTACTGTATCTTTCACCTCAATCGCAATTTTGGTGTCAGAAACGAAGGTGGTTCTGCCGTTATTATAGCGTGTCTCATGCCGTTTGGCAAGAGGATAAAGGGATTCTGCAAAAAATGCCGGTTTAAATCGGTTGACAAAAGGAAAAAGTTTCTTGCCCCTCTTGCTATTTTGGCCGGTATCCAGTAAAATAATAAAGTCTATGCGGGCCTTTAGCTCAGTTGGTCAGAGCCTCCGGCTCATAACCGGATCGTCCCGGGTTCAAGTCCCTGAAGGCCCACCACAAAACGCCCCCACACGGAATGCCGTGTGGGGGTTCTTTTTTACAATATATAAATGATGAATTATAATTATATAGATTATTATATCTTAGATTTTATGGGAAAGAAATGATATAGTGAAATTAATAACATTGGTGAAAATCGGTTTTCATCATCAATGTCATTTCCCGAATATTCTGTCAGAAGGAGGGAGAAAAGGAATAACCCGCTCTGAAAACCCCTGCGACAGCCTGTCGCAATCTGCTAAAGGAGGAAAAATATATGAGCGAAAACAAGAAAACCGTTAGTTTCCCCGTCGCGATCCTCACGCTGGTGGTCGTCGCCGGCATCATGTCCGTTGGCCTGGCTATTCTGAAGCTGAACACCATGGTCACCTTCATCCTGACTTTCATCGCAGTGAACATCATCGCCGTCTGCGCCGGTATGAAGCTGAATGAACTGGAAGAAGTGACCCTCACCGGCTTTAAGAAAACCGCGCAGGTCTGTATGATCTTCATCGCCGTTGGTATGGTGGTGGGCAGCTGGATGATCTCCGGCATCGTTCCCTCCATTATTTATTACGGTCTGAAGATCTTCACCCCCTCGTCCTTCCTGGCCCTGGGCTTCATCGTCTGCTGCGTGGTATCCTTCTTCACCGGCTCTGCCTATGCGGCGCTGGGTACCATGGGTGTTGCCTTTATGGCAATCGGCTACGGTATGGACATCAACCCCGCTCTGGTGGCCGGTATGTCTGTGTCCGGCGCCGTCTTCGGTGACAAGATGTCTCCTTTCTCCGACACCACCAACATGGCTCCCGGTACTGCCGGCACCGATGTGTTCACCCACATCAAGTCCATGCTGTGGACCATCACCCCCGCCTTTATTATCTCTCTGGTGCTGTACTTCATCCTGGGTATGCAGTACAATACCACCACGCCCGAGGCGCTGCAGGGTCTGCATGACATCATGAACACCCTGGATGCCACTTTCACCATCTCGCCCCTGCTGCTGATCGTGCCTGTCCTGACCATCATCCTGGTGGTCAAGAAGGTCCCCGCCACGATCGCACTGCTGATCGGCGCCATGATGGGTACTGTGGTGGCCTTCATCGCGCAGCCTCAGTTTACCTATACCGAGGTTCTGACCGCTATGGCTTCCGGCTTCAAGGGCGACTTTGAAGTTGCCGCTGTTAACAGCCTGCTGAACCGCGGCGGTATCACCTCCATGACTTCTACCATCATCTATACCATCTTCGCCATTGAGCTGGGCGAGATCATGTACCAGCTGGGCGTGCTCACCGTGCTGCTGGACAAGATCCGCGACAAGCTGGAGAAGCCCTGCAACCTGATCATCACCACTCTGCTGTCCTGCCTGGCCACCGTTATGTTGACCACCTCTCAGTACATGGCCATCCTGCTGCCCGGCGAAGTGTTCCAGGATTCCTATAAGAAAGCCAAGGTGGCACCCTACGTCCTGTCCAGAACCCTGGAGGACGGCGGTACGCTGTTCGCCTTCCTGGTGCCCTGGTCCGCCGCCGCCATCTATTCCAACGGCGTGCTGGGCGTTTCTGCCGTTCAGTATCTGCCCTTTGCCTTCCTGCCTCTGATCTGCCCGCTGGTAGCTGTGGTTTGCGCCATCACCGGTATCGGCGTCTTTGACACCGAAGGCAAGAGCCTCCGCGGCAAGACCATGAAGCGCGTGGAAAGTGCCGCTTCCGAGAAATAACCCAAAAAGAAAGGAAACCCCGCATGATTTTCGGTGTTTTGAAAGACATTAAAGAAGGCGAGAACAGAGTTATCTGCACTCCCGTCGAAGTAGCTTCCATCGTGGCCGCCGGTCATACCGTGCTGGTGGAAAAGGATGCCGGCAAGGGCGCCGGTTTCCCCGATGAGAAGTATGCCGCCATGGGCGCTGAGATCGTCGCCACCGCCAAGGAAATGTGGGATCGCTGCGATTTCCTGGCCAAGGTCAAGGAAGTTGATCCTTCCGAGTTCGGCTACCTGCGCGAGAACCAGATGATCTACTGCTGCATCCATCCCGCCGGCCATCCCGAAGAGGTTCAGGCCATCCTGGACAGC